>NZ_JBQFMJ010000008.1:0-212188 GCF_056531785.1 Ruegeria sp. K7 | reverse complement strand
GACGTGCAAATGCCACACTTAAGAGTGTTGTCAAAACGGGGCCAGAATGTGGCAACGATCCGACATTTCGGAGTGGATATTTTTAATTTAATATTAACAGCTTAGCCGTTACTCCCAAAAGAATCACTGGGGAAGCATTAATACTGTTGACAATAGTTATTGGCTTGGAGCTTTTGTCTCCAAAAGCGGTCAAAAAAAACGCCAAAACTGAAATAATTTGAACGTTAATCTTCGGTTAATGTGGGGTTTGAAAAAGATTAGTCAGTTTTTCACGAGTTGACTATGATTAAGCAAAGCAAAAGGGATCTATTCCCACCTTTAAGTTACACCAAGGTCGAAACTTTTAGCCCACACAAAAATGGCGCCCTAAAATCCTCGATAAGGAAGGCTATGATTGCTTTTCCCGTATTGCTGTATTTTCTTCTTTTGGCCTTTTTTCTAAATAGAGCGTCCGCCGCAAGCTATGTATCGATCCTGTAGTGGAAGAAGGCTTTTGCCCTGAGATGGGCGATGAGGGTCCGCGCTTTTAGGTCCGACAGCGAAAGATAACTCTGTTCGTCAGCTCCGCCTGCTGAGCAATCCTTCAATTGATTCCGGAGCTCTGCGCCGCAGCAAACGGCAGCTTGGTCCGCATAGCAGTCGTTCACGCCAGATGCAGCGAACGAGGGCACCGAGCCCAACGCGGACCAGCACCAAAATCCATAATTTCCTCGAACCGGCGATAGCTTCAAACGTCGGTCAATTTTACCAAAGTAGCAGGCTTGCTTTTTGCGCCTTGAAACCTTTTGTAGTCGGAAAAAGCGAGCGCATCCTGGCAACAAGCTCGATCTCGCCATCCAGCATCATTCGGACAGTGTTCAACCAGTTATTGAAGGTTTCAGATTCCCAATGATCCTGGACCGCAGCTTCATCCCTGAAAACTTCGTAGAAATAGAAACGATTTGGGTTTGCCTCATCCGCCATAATGTGAAACTGGAAAACTTCGGGTTCTTCACTGACAACATTTTGCGCTTGGAAAATACTGGCATCCAAAAAGGGCTGTCGATACTCAGGTTTGACGTTGATCACGAAGAAACCACCAAACATTGCTTCGTCCATAATTTTCTCCTTCATTGACCTACAAGCGGACGAAGGTCACAAAATACGCCAATCCTCTTGCAGGGTATTAACCTACAGCATTGCTATACTCATGACCCTAAGCGGGTATCCTTTTCTCATCTGCTTCACCCCATCCTAGCGCGCGTGAAAGCTTGTCCGACATCGCGTTAAGTATTTGGCCGATCTTTTCTCGCTTCGAGGGTGTAAACACCCGAAGGGAAGCTGTAGCGCCGATTGACAGCGTGGCACCAACACCTGATTTTGCCAGTGTTGTTGCTACTGAGCTGATCCCGCGTTCCAACTCCTCGACACATTCGGCATAGCCTTTTGCCCTGACGGCGTCGAGTTCCGCGACCAAACTCTCTCGGTTTGTAATTGTGCGCTCTGTGTATCGCTTGAGCTGCCCATTCAGTTCGTCATGAGACAGCAGCTCAGGCGACACGGCGGCGATTGCCTTGGCGCAAGAGCACGCGTGCATTGGTCGTTTGCCCATACCTGGATGAAGAAAAGACACGCCCGTCTGCGGTGTCTCCACATGAATAATCTCTACCCAATGGCCCCGTAGTCGAGACAAGAAAAACGCAGCGCCATAGTCATTCGCGGCGCCAGATAGGACAGGCGCAATCACTTGCAAAAGAGCGGGATCAGAGTGATCGCTCAACGTGATACGCTTTAGCCTAATCCCAATCGCGAACTCACCGCGGGCTGGTGATTCAAGGAGGCCGGACAAAACAAGGTCTTGAACCAGCCGGTAGGCTGTAGGTTTGGGAATATCGGACTGGGCACAGATATCCGTTACAGACGCACGTCCTTTTTGACCCACGATTTCCAAAATCAGCGCTAATCGTTCGAGATGCATACTTCTCACTTTATGATAATAGATTTTTCGATATACGATACATTTAGGAGAATCAAGGGAGGAGCACACCATGGACGGACATTGCTGTGGGCCGGGCTTCAGGAGTCCGCAAGAAGCCATTAAAGCCCCCCGTGAAAAGCTACTATACACGATCGCCATCTACACCGGGACAGGGATCCAGAAACCTGATTACCTTGCTACAGTGGATGTCGACCCAGACAGCCCGACCTATTCTCAGGTA
This sequence comes from Ruegeria sp. K7, assembly GCF_056531785.1. Taxonomy (NCBI): domain Bacteria; kingdom Pseudomonadati; phylum Pseudomonadota; class Alphaproteobacteria; order Rhodobacterales; family Roseobacteraceae; genus Ruegeria; species Ruegeria sp. K7. The sequence goes on along the minus strand of NZ_JBQFMJ010000008.1, from coordinate 209,990 downwards.
ATCCATAGGCTGGAAATGCCGGGGATTGGGGACGAGCTTCACCACATGGGGTGGAACGCCTGTTCGTCCTGTCACGACGACGGCTCGATGTCCCGCAAATACCTGATCCTGCCAGGCGTACGCTCTAACAACCTTCACATCGTTGATACAGCCACTGACCCGCGTGCGCCGCAGTTGCATAAGGTCATCGACGGGGCCGAGATCAAGGCCAAGGCAGATTTATCGGGCCCGCATACGGTGCATTGTTTGGGCTCGGAAATCATCATCTCCTTCCTTGGAAATGCCAAGGGTGAAGCTCCTGGAGGCTACCTGCATCTCGACAAAGAGTTCAACATCGTCGGTCGCTGGGAAAGCTCCATGGGCGATATCAAGTTTGGCTACGATTTCTGGTACCAACCGCGCCACAACGTGATGGTCAGTTCCGAATGGGCTGCGCCCAATACATTTATGCCGGGCTTCGATCTGGAAGAAGTAGGCCATCTGAAATATGGGCGGGAGCTGCATTTTTGGGATTTCGAAAAGCGCGAACCGGTCGAAAGCTTCTATTTGGGTGAAGACGGGCTGTTGCCACTGGAAGTCAAGTTCCACCATGACCCTGACAGCACGCATGGGTTCTGTGGCGCAGCTCTTTCGACCAATGTGATCCATTGGTGGCAAGACGATGCTAAAAAGTGGCGGTGGGAAAAGATCATTGACGTGGAAAACGAGATGCACCCCGAATGGCCGATCCCGTTGCCGGGGGTTATGTCGGCGATCCTGATTTCGATGGACGACAAATACTTGTACCTGAACAATTGGCTGCATGGAGATATGCGCCAGTATGACATCACCGACCCGCATAATCCCAAGCTGACCGGCCAAGTGTTTATGGGAGGCCTTTTGGGTAAAGCTCCGATCGTTAACGGGGTCGAGGTCGCGGGTGGTCCTCAAATGTTCCAGCTCTCTCTCGACGGACGAAGGCTTTACGTCACGACCTCGCTGTTCTCGACTTGGGATAACCAGTTCTATCCCGAGATCCGCGAAAAGGGCGGGGTTATGGTGATGATCGATTGCGACCCTGAAAACGGTGGTATGAAGATCAACGAGGATTTCATTGTGGACTTTGGCAAAGAACCGAATGGTCCATCGCGCTGTCACGAGAGCCGGTATCCGGGCGGTGATTGCACAAGCGACATCTGGCTATGACTATGTATACCGTGACGATCGCGAACAGAGATGGCGCGCAATACTGTGTGGATGCGCGGCGTTCACTTCTGGAAACGCTGAGAGAACAGGGCGTCGACTTGCCTTTTGGGTGCAAGTATGGCGGCTGCATTACCTGCGCGGCAAAATTAAAGACTGGCGCGATCGACCAACGCCGACAGGTTGCGCTGAATAATCGGCAAATCGCGAACGGCTATGTGATCCTTTGCGTGGCACGTCCGACATCCGACATCACGCTTGAGATCGGAGTCGAGAGCCATGACAAGCTGTACCGCAATCCATTTCTCGACCCTCTCAAACCCCACGAACTCAAGGCTGACATTGCGACGCCGAAGGAAGGTTAACCGATGCCCGAAGCAGACATCGATCGCATCTACGATTACGACCCCAAGTACCTTGCCGACATCCTGCAATCGGTCAAAACCATTGCAATGGTGGGGGCCAGCGCGGACAAAACAAAATTCAGCTATGGCGTTCTGCGACAGCTCAGCGAAATCGGCTATGATATTCTACCGGTGAACCCCAACCCAAATGTTTCGGAAATCAGAGGGCTCAAAGTCTACCACTCGCTGGAAGAGATCGACAAACATGTTGATATGGTAGACGTCTTCCGTCCGAAAGAAGAGTTATACGGCCTTGCCGAGAAGGCAATTGCAATCGGGGCAAATGTACTTTGGGGTCAGATCGGCGTGTACGACGACAAAGCAGCGCAACTCGCCGAAGCAGCGGGCCTTAAGGTCGTGATGAACCGATGCCCCAAGATTGAACTCTTCCGCCCTTTTTGGAAGCCGCGCCTGGACTTAAAGATATGATGGAAAGTCGATTGGTGGCGGCCTCTTCAGCATCTAATGAAGGTGCCAATTGAGACATTTCGCGTCCGGAAGAGAAGACACGTAATCCTGCCCACTTTTCGAAACCTGCGTACTCTAAACCCAAGAATGACAGTTTTTTAGAGAACCAACGGCCACCTTGTCCGCGAGAAGATAATCGGGCCACGTCCCAGCGCCGCACAGCGGCGAATGAGCGCGTTGAGCCCAAAGCGATTATTCATTGCAAGATGGTGCGCTGCGACGCAGCGACCAGCCGCTCTGCGCTTCAAAAAACGGATTTTCGGCCAATCAAAAGGCGTCGAAACGCCGCGAGTATCACCCACGAACTCAGACGAAAATCAAGCGATGGCACCAGACCTTGAAGAACCGCATCTTTCGAAAAAACTACCATCTGCCCGGTGATCTCAGGCAACAGATTGACGCCTTTGTCGACCACAACAACCACCGGCGCTATCACGAGAGCTTGCAAAACCTCACAAAAGCCAATGTCTACTTCGGGCGCAGCCAATCCATTCTGAAACAACGAACAAGGATCAAACGGAAGACAATCTAAACCTGGCGCTTGTTTCATCGCAAATCCGCCGCGGATCACAGCAGCTAGGCGAGTCAGATCCTCTCTTAGATCAAGCGGCTATCTGCCCAAAAAGATTTGACGACGGACGCCAGCCAGATGTGGCCGCTAAACTGCTTGGATAAATTTTGTGGCAAATGTTCCTGTCAATACACGTGATCTTTGGTGTTTTATAGTGTGACGTACAGCCCTTCGATAAGTATCACTTAGGAACATCCGGTCTCAAAAACCACGGCGCATTATGGGGGTAGCCAGATGGGTGTCGACAACGCTTGGTTACGGCATTTTGCCCAAATGTTCGCGGAGCGCACGGAAGATGCAAGTGAATTTGAGGAAGTCTTAAAAAGCTCTGGTCTGAAGCGAGGCGACTTGAAAGAGTCCACCAGAGAGATCGACCCGTTGAAGGAGGGTCAGTTTATTCGCTTGGCTTGTGATCATTTAAGAGACCGAGCCTTCGCTACAATAGCTGGTTTGGCGTTTGATACGCCTCGCGACATAGTATGGTATATCTCAAAGTATTCACAGAATCTCAAAGAAGCTATTGAAAACGCTTCACACTACGGTGCTTTGGTTGATGAGAGTATTGAATACAGACTTGTCGAGTCAGAAAACCACGCTTCGCTAAGGATGCAAATTGTTAACGGCGAGCTCAGCAGGTATCATCGACGCACCGAGTTTCTCTTGTTCTCGACAATTTCATTGATGCGCATTGTTACGAATACTCAACTTCACCCTCTGGGAGTTCGGTACAAGCATGTAGTTAAGTCTTCGGCATCCGCAATGAAAAAGGCGGCGGGCTGCACGATATCCTTTGGTTCCGAAGAAAATGAAATTAATCTATCGCTTGCATCGCTTGATCTCCCAATTCCAAGCTATGACCCCGCACTCAGAAACCATCTTACGGACTACGGAAACAACCTTTTGAGAATGCATGCCGCGAGTTCACTAGGGATACGCGGTAAGGTTGAGGCCCAGATATTGAATAAGCTCCTAGGACGAATGTTAAGCGCGCAGGAAGTGGCATCAAGCCTTGGGCTCAGCGCGCGTTCTCTCTCGCGACGTCTCAATGAGGAAGGCCAGAGTTTTCGTGGTATCGTAAAAAACATCAGATGCGATCTTGCGAAGACGTATCTTAAAGACGGGTTCGGCATCGGAGAAGTTGCATTCTACTTGGATTTTGCCGACCAGCCCGCGTTTTCCACTGCATTCAAACATTGGACAGGGCTAACGCCGCGTGAATTTCAAAAACAAAATTGAACCGACGCGATGTCCTGACTTCGACCTTCGCTGTTGGACCACACCTGAGAAACGCCGCTGTTTGATTAGTGCGTAGTGTTGGAAATTTGGGTGACTATGCAGTTTGAAATCTGTGGTGCTCTCCACAAGACAAGCTCATCTTGCTCACCTTCTTCGATAACCATTGCAACAGCGCTCTTGGGGATTTTGGTTTCAAGGGTAATCGGAATTTTGGCCGTCGAACCATGACATCTAATTGCATAGTCCAATGCTGCATCAGAGCTTGTCGTCCAAGACAAGCCAACTTCTTTTCCCAGGCTTTGACCGCGAAAAACCGAGATTGCATTGGGAAGCCGATGCCACTGTTTCGTCGGAACCCAACATGATTTTCGTTTATTAGCATCCATCGCGTGAACAAACATGGTGTGATCGATTTTTTCGAACCCACCCCATAAACCCCTCAACAAAGGCCAGAAATCTGCGCTGGAAATTTCATTTGCAAGCAACATTTCGACAACAGCATCTGCGCGTTGATCGGGTTCATAGTGTCTGTTCAAATGCATGTTTATTACTTCGACGGCACTGACTGCTTCGGTCTTCATGACTGACGCTCCAACTCTATCTCTGTAACTTGCAAGGCGCTTTGTTTGGCGCGTCATTCAATATTGGTTTGGCGTGTCCAATCACTCTTCTGAATTTCAGCCAAAAGTGTTCCTTTTTCGGCCAAAGCGAAGTGAAACCGGGCCAACCACAGTTGTTTCTTAGTTTAGATGCAGGAGGTAGGTCGGTTTCTGGATAGAGGCTTAATGCCAGAATTGCGGACTTAAGGTCATTCGCCGGAGAGCTGCTCTGACGGATTCATGGAAACAGTGGCAGAGTGGCCACTGACAACACCGGAATTGTGGTTTGGATCCATTTCTCGTAATGTCTGGGCAGCATCATTTTGAAGCGTGAACGTATTTCATGACAGCTCTACCGATCTTTGACGCCGCGATTTGGTTTCTTATCCCTGCGTTGATAGTAATGGTCGCGCATCGAGGCGTTCATTTGCTTTTTCCAATCGAGCCGTCAGAGGAAACTTTGGAAGCCGCCAAGTGGGGGTCTGTCAGGATCGGGGCGGTTCACGCTCTCATTCTGGCGCTCGCCTTTTCCAGTGTGCGAGCAGAGTATAACGAATTGCAGGAAAGCATCGACAGCGAAGCGTTGGCCATCGAGCAACTCTATCGTGGTTTGCAAGGGTTTGGCACAGCTGAGGCTGAGGCGATCCAAGACGCGGTAGAGCGTTATACTAAGATGGTTATTAACGAGGAATGGCCGACCATGGCGGCCGGAAGTCCTCTGGAAAAAGCCGATTTACTGGTCGATGTAATATACCGTCAAATCATCGATCTGGCGGACAACTCGGACCGATCAAGCTTAGCTAGTGCGCTGCTGGACGACATTAACGACATCGAGAACGAGCGGGGTCAACGCAGTTTCGATATTGAAGAACCTATCAGTCCGATGTTCTGGATGATCGCAGTCGTTGGATTGGTGTTGACCTGCTTGTCGTTCTTTCCAATGCCGCACGGTTTGGTGCGTTCATCTTTCCTCGGTATGTTCGCGGGCATTAATGGCTTGGTGTTTTTTGCCATCATTGGCTTCTCCCACCCGTTTTCCACTACATTTCCAATTCAGCCGACACCGTTCTTGAAGGTGCTGGAGCGGACCATTGAAAAAGGCAAATAACTGCTTTCAATCCTGAGACCTGACTACCACAAGCGCGACCAATCGCGCCACTATCACAGCAAGGTAGAATTGCCCTATCAGCACCTGTACGACCGCTAAGCTGGCGATGCGCGCATTTTCAGGCGTGATGTCGCCATACCCAAGTGTGGTTAGGGTTACGAAGCTGAAATAGGTTGCGGCGAAAGCGTCCAGATCGGGGTCACCCTTCGCAAATCCAAGATCAAGCGAGACATCCCCAAACCCGACTAGATTATAGATTGCAGCAAAGGCGAAACCGATCAACAGATAGACACTCAGAGCGTTGGCGACCACTCTCCAACTCACGCCACCGGTTGCGCCAAAGATTCTTTCGGTAAGAACGAGTGTGAGGCCCAATGAGAATAACAGATCAAAAACGGTCCCAAGCCGCTCGAAGATCGGACGGGTGTCGCCCGAAACTGAGTCGAAAAAGAAGGCGAATAGACCGAATACTACCACAGCGATGAATGTCACACGACCGGTCGATGACGCCGCACCCGCTACGACAATGAGTATCAGGAAGACGCCTTCGAATACCTGCTCTGAGACTTGGGATCCCCAAAAGAACGGCCAACCAAAAATGATTAACAAAAGGCAGGCCGGAAGCATAAGTTCCCCCCACGAGGCAATCTTGGAGGTTACAGATTTCAAAGCGTTCATTACGCAAGCTTAGTACCGGTACTAGCAAAGCGCGAGCCCGTCGCCCCAATTCCGCCATTCGCTTGCAGTATACGCCGTGGCACAGTGAGCAATTCCTCTGGTAGTTTCTTTGTTTGTGCTGAAGTGCCCCTTTTGATTTGGACTACCGTAATGTTTGAGAAACGGAGATCCGAGAATGTCGAACAAGAAACACAATCCTGAGGAAATGGTTCAGAAGCTACAGCAAGTTGATGTTCTCGTCGGCCAGGGAATGATACTTGCAGATGCGATCCGCGAGGTTCGCATAAGGTACCCACGTTGCTGGGTCGTCGGTAGTGAGTGACGTCGACCCAGCTCAGTCTACAGGGCTTTTAACGCAGTCTGTGTGGGGCTACCCCGAATGCAAGGCGTTGGTACGACCGCCGAGAAAGATCACTTTGCCCGCAAGGCGGTCACTCTCGGTAATGCCGCGAATGTCCGCGCCGTGCCATTCGCAGTCATAGCGTGACGTTCCGATTGAGGCTAAAGTGCATTCAGCATTTGAGAAGACATGACACCGTGCCTCGTAGATATCCCAATGCTAGAAACACGGCGCCTACGCCGTCGCGCACCGTTGGCGTCTGATTTTGAGCCATTTGTCGCGTTCCGAATGTCGGAACGGGCGTCCGCGGTTGGCGGTCCATTCACGCGCTCAGAGGCCTATGGGCAATTCGGTGAACTGTTTGGCCATTGGGTTTTGCACGGATTTGGTCGTTGGATCGTGGCCGACCGCGTATCGGACGAGCCTCTCGGGGTTGTAGGGTTGTGGTTTCCCGAGGATTGGCCCGAGCCTGAAATCGCTTGGTCTGTTTTCGAAGGCGGTGAAGGTAAGGGCATCGCTTTCGAAGCCTCGTTTGCAGCTCGTGAGTTTGCGTATTCAGCTCTCGGCTGGACGACAGCAATCAGCTTGATCGTGGAAGACAATCTACGATCATTTGCTCTGGCTCGACGCTTGGGTGCTGAGTTCGAGGCACCTTTTCAACATCCTGTATTGGGTTCGATGCAAATCTGGCGTCATCCCGGGCCAGATAATTTAGCCTAGCTAACTCTCAATGGTCTTGTCCGGCTAACTTGGGTTGAGGTGGACAAGGGCCTTCGTACTCACTTTCGCAATTGGCCCATTCCTGACGTTCAGTAGCTTTTGACTATGCTGCCCTGAGCAGTCGTTGGTGCTCGTTGCAGCTATTTCTTGATAGAAGGTCTGCGAGCTTGGAGACTTTCACCAGTATTTGAGTAAAGGGATTGGCCATGTTTCGTCTTTTTCTATTTGCGTTTGTGATGGTTCTCGCCGTCAACGCGGGCACGGCGCAGACACCACCTTCGGTTGGTGAAGTCGAGAATTACGACGGTCTCTTCGCAGCCGCTCACACCGGCAACCAAGAAATGATCCGGCAGCTCGTTGCGGCGGGGGCAAATGTCAACGCGAGGGACTCGCGAGGCCGCACACCAGCCCATGTGGCAGCCTTTGCTTCAGAGGACGAGGCATTGCGTGCACTCGCTGAGGCCGGTGCCGACATGAATGCGCTTGAGGGTCAGGCCTACGACGTGGTCACTATTGCGGCCGTTGCAAACGATCCAGAATTGATGACGCTCGCCATCGAGTTAGGCAATTATCCGGGTCTAACGACCAGCCCTTATGAAGGAACGGCTCTGATAGCAGCTGCGCACCTCGGTCATGTCGAGATTGTCCGACGGCTGATCGCTGCTGGCGCGCCTCTGGACCATGTGAACAATCTGCACTGGACCGCAGTTATGGAAGCCGTTGTGCTTGGTGACGGCGGCCCGGATCATCTTAAAGTTCTGGATGCATTATTAGCGGCGGGTGCTGACAGAACGCTTGCCGATCGAAACGGAACTACGCCGCTCGAACACGCCGAGCTGCGCGGGTTTTCTGAGATGGCAGATCGGCTAAGAAAAAAGGACTGAAACCAATCAAGCAGGCTGAAGCGGTGAGGCTCACCTAAAAGGTGCCTATAGCAGCTTGGATTGGACCGGCCTCAGTTCGAGGCCTCCTCGTGGTAGGGTAGTGGCGAAGATGCATACATCTCACGGATTTTGGCAAAATGAACAAGTTTAGAAAAATTGAGCAGGACCGCCACCGCGCACTCGTTTTCGCGAGGCGTGGCTTTCTTGCTGCGTCCGGCTCTGGCGCACTGACGGTCGGCTTGACTGGCTCCGTCGCGGGACAAACTTCCTCGAGGATGGACGACACGATACCTCAACCAAGTGACCCCAGCGATGCCACGTTCATGGAGCGCGCTTTCGAGATGCAACAATATGCAATTGACCATGGAGACCAGGGGTTCGGTGCAGTCGTGGTTCGCGACAATGTTATTATTGGCCAATCATGGAGCAGGGTTATTTTGGATCAAGACCCCACGGGCCACGCTGAAATGGCCGCGATCAGGGACGCGGCGCGCCGTCTCAATGATCGAGATTTGACCAGATCGGTCATGTACTCATCTTCCAAGCCCTGTTCCATGTGTGAAGCAGCGGCTTTTTGGGCTGGGGTTCGTCACATGTTCTTTGGCCGGGAAATCAGGAGCGCGGGATCACCGAAGCTTTGCGGTTAGATAGGTTCTCAGTCACCAGCAAAGTTTACTGTTGCGTTCGCATCCGGCGATGGGAATTGGCCCAGTGAGGGCAATTGTGAAAGCCGCAACGAATGGCCGTGTGAGCCCGTTGTTGCTTTCGATTTTCATCAAGTTGCAGTCGCACGAAGGTGTGACCGTCAACCCAGCCCGCCAAGTGAGTGAAATTAGGGAGATAGACTAGCTATGCAAAAGGAGCCTTGTCCGTTGATAGCCCATGGCAGAATGGTTCAAAGCCGCAGGATTGGCCTGACTACGGCAAATTCACGCGATGCCTAGCTCGAAATAATCGTGGGCTTCGTGTGGGTTGGCATCCCAGGAAGTGACCATCTTGAAACCAAGCCTTTCGTACAGCCGCCTGGCAGTAACCTGACGTTCGCCCGTCATCAGCCTGACGGTGTGATACCCTTGCTCTCTAGCCAAGCCAATCACACGTTTGCAAACCGCTGAGACCTTTGCTGCCAAATCAAATCAATGTCGGCATTGTCCGCAAAGCACCCTTTCAACTGACTCAAGCTAAGATCTGCTTCGAGCCCAAATTGACCGATGTTGCACGGTGCCCCAACGACAGGAATGCGCAGAAAGCAAACTTTGCAAACCTCAACGAACGATCATAGTGAACGTTTGCCGAGACCTTTTGGAGCGGCAGCTATGAGGAACTGGCTGGACAGGCTATTGATCATAACTTGCTGTTCTGTCGAAATCTCGCGCCAGGTGCAGGTCGCTTTGATTTCAAGGTCAGGCGATGGTCACTGTCCCGAATTGGTTTTCGCGATACTGCAAAGTAGATCGACATGTTTGTCCAACCATTCTTCGTTCAGCGCCTCGTGACGTATGAGCTTGCGGAAATAAAGTGCTGCGACAGCTAGTTCTATAAGCTGTTCAACCGGAACATCCGCGGCAATCTCACCTCGGTCTATTGCGGCTGCAAATACTGCTTCAACACTTGCGAACCTGTCTTTCATGAATTCAGTGATCACCAACCGCGCTTCTGCATCGGTGGACGCAGAAGCGACTACCTGAGGTGCGATTTGACCCCATGGTGTGTCATTCAAGGCTCCCATCAGTACGCCGAGTAACCAACGCAGGTCAGATCGCAGAGGGCCATCGGTTTTGGGCGGTATGTTCGGTGGTGTTGCGATGCGCCGGAATGCTGCATCACGCAGACTACGCGCATCTGGCCAGTGCCTGTAAAGTGTACTGCGCGAAATGCCCGTTGCCTTTGAAACTGCGCCATGAGTTACGTGCAGCACGCCTTCATCCATCAGTATCTTTTGCGCCGCATCAAGCGCCGCCTGTCGTGTGGCGATCAGCCTAGGATCTTCTTTCAATCACCTCTCCTATAGAACATTTTGTTGCACAGTAGAACATTTTGTTCTAAAATCTTGGTCGGTCAAAACCTAAATCCCACAAATACGTCTTGTCAAAACGGGAGCGTATCAATGTTCAAAGTGGCAGCAACCCCGCTGGCGGTACTCTTATCGATGGGTGCGACAAACGCATTGTCCGAGAGTGGCACCTACGAGCTGGATCCTGGACATAGCCAGGTATTGTTCAGCTACGACCACATCGGTTTTTCAGAAACATTTGGAATGTTCTCAGGTTTTAGCTGTGAGATAGAGTTTAACGAAGATGATCCGTTATCATCATCTGTCTTAGTGTCTATGCCTGTAAAATCCATGATCACGGGCTGGGACGCCCGTCTGCAACACTTCATGTCCGATGACTTTTTTAGCGCAAGTGACAGTGACATGGTCACATTCGCCTCGACCAGCATTGAAGTCACCGGGGACAATACCGCGAATATTTCTGGCGACCTGACCATGAATGGCATCACCAAACCTGTTGTTTTGGAAACAACGCTTAACAAGTCAGCTCCGCACCCGTTTGGCCCAAAAAGAGGGCACGTCGACCCTGGGCCTGGCAGCCACGGCGACCATCGTGCGGTCTGAATTCGGACTTGGGGTCTTTGTGCCAGCGGTGAGCGACGAGATAGAGCTCTTGATCAATATCGAAGCTTTAAAGGCTGAATGATGTGTGCAAGGGCGCCGATACTGCGCTGAACGCTCATTCCTTGATTTTGGCGGATGGTCAACACGATGAATGAAATCCTGAGAGCATTGGCGGTTGCTGCAACGGCGGTGGCATTGACGTGCCCGTTGGCATCCGCACAAGAGCGCCCCTTGCCGGAGCGCACCTCACCCCGTCCTGAAACGACAAGCGGCGTACCGCATACTCAGATTGGTGTCGAAATTGATACCGACTTGGCCAAGCTATTGCTGGAGCGTGTTGCGCAAATCCCAGGGGTCACACTTGGCCCGACACGCATATCGCTTCCTGGCGCGATTGGTTTTCAGCTTGATCCCGACATGCTGCTGTCTCAACCGAACTCTATCGTGGGTGGGTTTGAGTTTGCGCATATGCATCCTGATGGCAGCTTGCACGCGTCGCTGCATCCGGCAATGGCGCGACGGGCAATTGAGGCTGGCTGGGCCGTAGCTCACCCTTGGGCCAAGCAACGTCCTGGGTGGAGCGGCTTTGTCATGATATATACACCGACCACACCAGAAGAGTTGGATGTCGTCATCGATCTGGTAGAAAGCTCGTACACCTTCATCACCGGCAACACCTTGGGCTAAGCTCGAATTGCGCGAAAGTGTGCGGGGACGCCTGTTTTCTGTCAAAGAGCAGTTTCAGCCACCTTGTTTCTCGCGTTCATTTTTTTCTTGAATTGTCGCCGTGGCGAAGCGCTCGATACCTTCAAGCCATTCACACTAATGGTAGCTGCCTTCCGCTTGTTAGATTTTGCAAAGCTCGGAGTCGAAGTTCCGCTTCGGGCTGCCATCGGTCACAGATGAGAAGAACTACGGACTGATACCATTGGAATGGATATTTCGAAGTGAACCTTCGTTAGCGACGCGAAATGCGTTAATCATTCACCTTAATTCTAGGTTTCGCCAGCCAAGAAGACATTTTGCTCGGCTGTGTGTTTCAACGCAAGTTTGGGAACTTGCAGGCTTAGCAAAATGCCCAGGCACAAGTTTTGGTCACAAAAATCTATTCGTCTGTTAATTTTGGTTCAGAGGAATTGGTTTAGCTAAAAGGATCACATCGACTGATGAAGCGGAAAATTGCTGCGATCCTAAGCCTCGATGTCGTCGATTATACCAAGCGCATGTCAGAGGATGCTGAGACCACGCTGAACACTCTACAACGCATTTTGGACGATGTGATCAGACCGTTGGTCCATGAAAACAAAGGACGAATATTCAAGCTGATGGGAGATGGTGCCTTGGTTGAGTTTGTTGCAGCCACAGACGCAATTAATGCTGCCAGCCAGATTTTCAATCAGATGAGAGATGAAGACGTAACACTTCGAGGAGGTCTCCACGTTGGCGACGTAATGCCAAATGGCACAGACTTGTTCGGAGAGGCCGTGAATGTTGCGTCGCGCCTTCAGTCCAGCGCGCATATTGGAAGTTGTCTCGTCAGCAAGACAGCTGCTGAAGTTGCGGGAACTTCGCTGGCGGTTGCTTTGCGACCAGAAAGCTCGATACGGTTGAAGGGAATTCCAAATCCAGTGGAAGCCTACTCTATTGATTTAGATGGTGACAAAAGACGCGCAAAGAACAAGCTGCTGGCTAGCTCTCAAGACGTCCGCTTTGCAAAATCAAAAGACGGTACAACGCTTGCCTGGACATCCACTGGAAGTGGTAGAAAGTTACTGGTCACACCAAACTGGCTTAGGCATCTGGAATACGATTGGACGATGAACACCATCGCCGGGTGGTTGCCGCTGCTTTCTGAAAATCACTGCCTTTATCGGTTTGATGGTAGAAACAATGGCTTGTCCCAGAGGGGCGTGCAGGATGTGTCATTGAATCGGATCGTCGAAGATGTTGAGGCCGTACTGGACGCAGCCGGGATCGAAAAAGTTCCATTGTTTGGCATTTCTTTTGGGGCAACCATTGCCGCGGCTTTTGCCGCACATAATCCTGACCGTGTTTCGGGGTTGGTTCTACTCGGTGGATTTGCACAAGGACTCGCGGTGCGTTCACAGCCCGGAATTGCTGCGCTTGGGCAAGCAATGATGGATATGAGTCTTGAAGGCTGGAACGATGAATACCCGTCTGCAAGAGACTTGATGGCGCAATCATTTGCTCCAACCGCAAGTCCACATGACCAGCGCACTTATGCAGAATTTATGAAAGTGGCAATGGACCATCAGGATTGGCTCAAGATTGGACCACTGGTCGCAGGGGTCGACGTAACCGATCTACTTCTGCGGATCACCTGTCCGGCTCTGGTTATGCACGCTAATCGAGACAGGATGCACAGTGTTGAACAAGGTAGGATATTCGCCTCCGGCATCCAGAATGCGCGCTTTATTGGCCTTGAGACAGCAAACAATACGATGCCAGAGTATGATCCTGCCTGGCCTAAAGCCCTAGTGGAAATAGAGGGTTTTTTGAACTCAATTTGAGCAGTGTACGTTGTTCATCGCCAAAACTTTATTGTTCGAAGGTAAGAGGATGCCGTGCGCCCTTCGATTTTCGATACTGGAATTTAAAAACTCTAGGCTTCTCGTCATCGACCGCTTTGTCCGCAACTCGGTCAGTCGCCCAGTTTCGATAAACGTCCGTTGTTCATGAAAGCTGCCGTCGGAGCCTAGCATCGTTATTAGGTATTAAACCTAGGTCGGGTTGCCCGTTAAAGTTGGGACATTTTCACAGCCTAATTCCAACAAATACCAACATTTACTATCATCAATCTTATTAGAAGAATGCGTATCAACGGAAACGATGGCAAGAAATTTTGGGTTCACATCCATCAACAAATAAACAGGGGATAAATCAGGGGATACACAAGCTATCGCTCTGAAAAACGTTAAATTACAGCATTTTATCTTGTGTTATGGTGCCCCCACACGGACTCGAACCGCGGACCTACTGATTACAAATCAGTTGCTCTACCAGCTGAGCTATAGGGGCGCTGGCGTCCGATTACTCTCTCCGGAAAGGGACTGCAACCCACAAATTTTGCCCGCATAGAAATCTATCCCAGAACGTTTTGATAACTGCACCTCTGTTCCCCCGTTGCGAATTTGACTGTGGTTGCTGCAGGCTGTAACCCGACAGGGCACCATGGGGACGCAAGGGCTGAAACGGAAAGATGCAGGTTGTCATTCACGCAGGCGGAGCTTTTGCGGACGATGGTCGGCTGCTGAACTCATTGCAGGCGAATTTGAACATCCTGTCTGCGCATGGGGTGTCTCTGGTTGGACCACGGCGCTATCGACAGGTTTTTCGGCCTGTGTTCAACGCGATAGGATCGCATCCGGTTTCCACTGATGAGCTTGTCCGGCTTATGGAAATACTGCCGGATGACGAAAACACTCAGCGTACAATATTCACCAGCCCGGATTTTGTCGGTGAGCCGGTCGAGGCCATAAAGGATGGACAGTTCTATCCTGCGGCCGGGCAACGCATGGCCATCCTGGAACACGCCTTCCCCAATGATCAGGTCGAGCTGTTTTTCGGACTGATCAATCCCGCAAGCTTCATTCCGAAAACCCTGGCAGCACTTCCGCAAGACCGTCGCGATCAGATCCTTCGCGACACCGATCTGAGCTGCCTGAGTTGGCTCAGCACGATAGAAGATATTCGCGATCTTGCACCCGGGGTCGGCATAACGCTTTGGTGCAACGAGGATACGCCTCTGATCTGGGGGGATGTTCTGCGCGCGATGGCCGGGCTTGACGACGGTATGGTGATGCAGGACGAATATGCCTTCCTCTCCTCCCTTCTGACGGACCCTGGCAAGCGCGAGGTTCTGGCGCTGATCCGTCAGGACCCTCAACCCGACAAGCATGTTCTGCGCGAGGAACTGGCCGGGATCTTTGAAACACACGCATCGCCTGAAGAGGTTGAAGAGGAGTTGGAATTGCCCGGCTGGAGCGCAGATATAGTTGAAGCGTTTTCCGAGCTTTACGAACAGGACCTGGCCCGAATTCAATCCATGCCGGACATTCGCTTTCTGAAACCCTGATGGTCGGCCGAGGGTAGCAGTCATCCGGTATGGGTTGCTACCACCGCGGGTGAACCTCGTATTGGGTTTGATGATTTACGTTAGCAAGGATTGAAGACCCACACTGCGCCTGAACGCTGCGACAGCCCGAAATTCGCGGGCTTCCCCCTAGGACCCGAGCAGAATGGCAGCACAGAACCCCGTGGTTCTGAGCCTAGCTCATACCCAAAGCTTCTTTGTACATTTCAAGAACCGCCTCTTCCTCGGCGATGTCGTCCTTGTCCCGTTTGCGCAGCGCGATTACCTTGCGCATGACCTTGGTGTCGTAACCGCGCGCCTTGGCTTCTGCCATCACCTCTTTTTGCTGTTCGGCAATGTCCTTTTTCTCGGCATCGAGGCGCTCGAATCGTTCGATGAACTGGCGCAATTCACCCGCCGTCACACGGTAGTTGGCGGTGGCCTGATCTTCGGTCATGTCTTCCATTTACGTCTCTCCCAGAGGCTGCGGTCTGATGCTGTGACATCGGGCAATATGCCGGATACATCGGTGCCGTCCGGGCCGCAAGCACCCAATAGCGGGCCAGGCTTGTGCAATCCGGCCTGATCCGCTAAGCGCAGCTTGAGAAAAAGGCAATATGTGGAAAGCCATGTTCGAACTCATCACATGGAGCGGGGCTGCTCTTTCGCTGGCGGGGCTGGCCGGGCTGGTTTGGTGCATTCTGCGCGTTATGACGGCGCGCAAAGCCGGCCTTTCGGATGATGAATTGCGCGCGGCTGTTCAAAGCGTTCTGCCGTGGAACCTCGCCTCATTGTTTTTATCGGTGATCGGGCTGATGCTGGTCATCCTCGGCATCTCGTTCGGATGACCAACTAAGCTCAGACTGGCAGGTTGTCGAAGCGCGCTTCCATGGCGTCTTCGCACAGCGACGCATCCAGACGCTTCAGGCGGGACGGCACATGCAGCCCCCGCTGATGCAGACGGTCAATCATTTTGCTGACGGAGGGCTGAAGGGCCAGTCGTGTTTCAAGGCATGCACCCTGCAATTGACGCTCCAGTTGTTCAGCTTCGGAGTAGAGATTCTGTTTCGACATTTCCATCCTCCCAAATGGTGCCAGTCTTGCAGATATGCGCAGTAAGTAACGGTATTGCGACTTTCAGAACATTTCCACCCAAGGTTGCGGATTCCCGCCGGTTCCCGGGGAAGATTTCGCCACTTTGCGCGCACTGCATGAATTTTATGCGGTTCCGAGTCAGAATGCCTTGACCGACATCAACAAGGAATTGATGATTGCATCACATTCCGAATTTACTATATGACAGATGATACGTTTAGTGGGGGTGTGCATGACACCAGTAGTGAAAGCCTTTTTCGACCAGGATACATTCACCGTATCCTATGTCGTGCAAGAGCCCGAAGGCACAGCGTGCGCCATTATCGACAGCGTGCTGGATTTTGACCATGCATCGGGGCGGACCGGCACCGGTTCGGCAGACCGGATCATCGAATACGTCAGGTCCGGCGGACTGAAAGTCGAATGGATTCTGGAAAGCCATGTGCATGCGGATCACCTGTCGGCCGCGCCCTATCTGCAGCAGCAGTTGGGCGGAAAGATCGGGATAGGCGCCCAGATCGTCACGGTGCAGGACACGTTCGGCAAGGTGTTCAATGAAGGTACGGAGTTCCAACGCGACGGCAGTCAGTTCGACGCTCTGTTCTCGGAAGATGACAGCTTTCACATCGGCCAGATGCGGGGCGACGTTCTGCATACGCCCGGGCACACCCCGGCTTGCATGACCTATGTGATCGGTGACGCGGCTTTTGTCGGGGATACCCTGTTCATGCCCGATTTCGGAACCGCACGTTGCGATTTTCCAGGCGGCTCCTCGGAAATGCTGTATACCTCGATCCAGAAAATCCTGTCCTTGCCGGATGAAACCCGGATTTTCGTCGGGCACGACTACAAGGCCCCCGGACGCGATGAGTTTGCCTGGGAAACGACGGTGGGCGAGCAAAAGGCGCTGAACGTACATATCGGACAGGGACGCAGCATCGAAGAATTCGTGGAAATGCGGGATGCGCGGGATGCCACACTGGCGATGCCCCGGCTGATCCTGCCATCGCTACAGGTCAATATGCGGGCCGGGCAGATGCCGCCTGCGGACGAAAAAGGCGACGTATTTCTGAAGCTGCCCCTCAACAAGCTTTGACGCGTACAGGCGCTTAGAAGAAGGCAAAACAACATGAATGCAGACTGGATATGGGGCCTCGCCGGAGGCCTTCTGATCGGGCTTGGCGCCGCAGTTTATCTGTTGGGAAACGGCCGCATCATGGGCGCCAGCGGTATCCTTGGCGGGTTGGTGGATCGCAGCGGCAGAATGGCCGAGCGTTTGGCGTTCATCGCCGGTGTTGTCGCCATACCAGCATTGCTTCGCCCCTTGATGAATCCGCAAGCTGAAACCCATCTGACCGGAAACATCGCGGTTGTGATAGCCGCCGGCCTTCTGGTTGGCGTCGGCACCCGGATCGCAAACGGCTGCACCTCCGGGCACGGTGTGTGCGGCATCTCGCGATTTTCTGCGCGTGGAATCGTTGCCACGATTGTCTACATCGCCGCGGGCGGGCTGACGATTGCCCTGCTGCGGCACGTCTGGGGGGTGATCTGATGCGCGTTCTGATTTCTCTGATTGCCGGATCCCTTTTTGGCGCGGGTCTTCTGATCTCGGGGATGACGGACACCACCAAGGTGCAAGGCTGGCTGGACGTGTTCGGCAATTGGGATCCGACCCTAGCCTTTGTGATGGGAGGTGCAATTTTGCCTATGTTGGTTGCCTGGCAGCTGACGACCAACCGCGCACCTCTGGTGGGTGGGCAGTTTCCGACCGCACCTTCGTCGGAACTGGATCGCCGTCTGATCGTGGGATCGGTTCTGTTCGGGGCCGGCTGGGGGCTGGCCGGATTGTGCCCGGGCCCGGCCATTGCGTCGCTCAGCTACGGCGGGGTTGGCGGCGTTGTGTTTATGGTCGCAATGATCACGGGAATGTTGATGGCTCCAACCCTTGGTTCGCAACTGGACAGAACCGCAAACCCGGCCTAAGCAATCAGAATGAAGATTCGACCAATCACCCCCCGCTATGCCGTCTCGCCACAAATCACGGTCGAGGATGTGCCAGCTATCGCTGCGGCAGGATTCGTCAAAGTCATCTGCAACAGGCCCAACATCGAAGTTCCGGAGAACATGCAGTCTGACGCCATCGGACAGGCAGTTCGCGATGCAGGGATGGAATACGAGGTTCTGGAACTGACACACCAGACCATGACCCCCGAGAACGTGGCACTTCAACGTGAACTGGCGGAAAGCTGCAGCGGGCCGGTTCTGGCTTATTGCGCATCAGGCACGCGATGCTCGGTGGTCTGGGCGCTGGGGCAATGTGATCGGATGAGCACGGATGACATCCTGTCCGCCACAACCAATGCAGGTTACATGCTGGAAAACCTGCGTCCGGCATTGGATCACATCCGCCAGGAAAAAAGCTGATCAGAAATTATGGCCCGGGTCGGTTTCCGGCCCGGTCAATCCAGCAAGCTGGGATATCTCGGCGGCCATTTGATCGGCATCCTAAAAATTCAGTTCCGCATCGGCTGATGTCAGCAAACGCGTGTCTCTTGGCGAGGAGGCCTCAAGCGCATCGACTTGTGCGGTTGGATCGTTGGGGATCGACTGTTTTTCGTCGGGCTTGCTTTCCAGAAATGCCAACGCTGCCGCATCGGCGGGAACAGGTGTAATTCCTTGCTCATTCAGCCGAACAGCGCGCATTCCCCCACATTGACCCAGACGACCGACAGCGACGGGGCTTTTGTCAATCGTCAGGAGCCTGGTACAGTCCAGCCTTGCGCCGGTCAGGGGAACAACATCGCCCACCTTTAGTTCCGACAATTCCGTCAGGGGCAGCGACATCCGGCAGATCACGGAGTTCAGTTCAGCCCGTAAAACGCCGGTCGCCTGATCCAGTCGGGGCCCTGCGTCCTGAATGGCCGCGTCACCGGTTTCCGCAACCTGTGCTGGCTCGGGTTGCAGAAAGCCCATCTGACCTTGCCGCGCCCCTCCGCCCAGCTCCACAGTCAGGTCGAAAAGGCAGTATCTGTCTTCCACCAACGCCAGTGACAAGGCCCGTATATCCGGCAGGCGGGAAGCAAACTCAAACCCCGACAGGCACGCCTGATCGGACGCCAAGGCGACCAGATTGACGGACCGAGCCAGCGCATCTTCGATCAGAGGTGCCACCATGGCCGCATCTGTTTCAGTGAAAGGGCGCGGCTGAGGTTCACCCGGCAGCACCTCACCGAAGGTTTGCGCCTGCACGATCGCGGACACAGCACCGGGGTTCAGACAAACGGCAGCCATGACCCCATTGTCCGCCCGAAACAACAGCAAAAGCCAGTCTTTCCCTATCAGGTCAGCCAACCCGTCCTGCGGGCAGGTCGTCTGTTTTGCGCCGATTACAGTTAGTGGTAGGTTCCATTGTTCGCCCGCCGCCCTGGCCAGTGCCAGTCGGAGGGCCCGCAGCACCGGTTGGAGCGTGTCGTCGGGTTCGGTCGGCCTGATTGCAAGCTTGCGCGCCAAAGCCGCATTGACGGGTTGTGTCATCGCCCTGTTCGCCACCTTATTCCGAATTCCAGGTTTAGGTGTAACCCAGCCAAAGTTACGAATGTCTTTAGACGGCCGTTATTGCGCAGCGTGCCGGTAAGCCAGCGGCAGGCTGACCCGGAACGCCGCCCCACCCTGCCCCGCGAGATAGTTGATCTCGCCGCCCAGCCTCTGCACAATCTCGCGGCAGATCGCCAGACCCAACCCCGCCCCCTGAGCTTTTTCTACCCCTACGCGCGCAAATTTCTCGAACACAACCGAACGCGCTTCGGGGGGGATGCCGGTGCCGTTGTCTACGAAGTCGATCACCACCTGACCGCCAATGTCATGAGCCGAAATCGTCAGTTCCGGATCGGCCGCGTCGCAGTATTTCTGAGCGTTCGAAATCAGGTTGATGAACACCTGGGCGAGGCGGTCCAGATCCGTGTGCAGCGGAATCCGTTCAGCACCACGCACCCGCCGCACACTCAGAGTCTTTTCGGTTCCTGCAAGCGCGCTGGCGACCGCTCGATCCAGAACCGAGCGCAGCGTGTCGTCTCCCATATTCAGACTGACCTTGCCACTTTCCAGAACACTCAGATCCAGCAGATCGTCCAGCAAACGAGTCAAACGCAACGCCTCGTCATGAATGATCGCGGCATATCGGGTCTGCTCCTCACGCTTCAGTCCGTCCGTGTCACGCATGATCTCGGAAAAAGCCCGGATCGAGGTCATTGGCGTACGCAATTCGTGGCTGACCTGACTGAGGAATGTGTCCTTTTGCTCGGAAATCTGCGTCAACTTCGTGTTGGCTTCGCGCAGTTTCCGCGCCGTGCGGCTGAGTTCTGCGGACTTCTCCTCAAGCTTGCTGGAATATTCCAGCAGTTCCGCGGATTCGTCCGCGACCGCCAGCAGATCTTCGACGGAAACCGATGCACCGCCAACGATCTGTCCGATCATCGCATGGGCCGTGGCCGCACCAACCGAACCGCTCAACTCGCGTTCCAGCCGTTCCAGAAACCCCGGCGTCGGTTCAGGCAGATCGGCGCGCCCGCCCTGTTGTCTGGCTTCGGACTGAAAGAACTCCTGCGCGGGACCCGCACCCAGAATCCGCTGGGTCATGATCATCAGATCTTCGCTTTGAGCAACTGAACCTGTCCAGCCACCCGGCGCGACAGAGTGATCAAAGACATTCACGAACTGCGCACCCTGCAGGCGTTCAAGCGGGCTGGGAAAGCTCAGCAGCGAGGCGATACAGAAGGCAACAGTGTTCAGCGACATGGACCACAGGACGGAATGCACCATCGGGTCGATCCCCTCGATCCCGAACAGCGCCTGTGGCCGCAGCCAGCCCCAACCGAACAGCCCGTTCTGCACAACGCTGTCAGGCATTATGGCGCCGCCCATTCCCGGCAGAAGCAGGGTGTAGATCCACAGGACGAACCCAACGCTGAGCCCGGCAAGCGCTCCGGTTCGAGTGGCACCGCGCCAGAACAGGCCGCCGACCATCGCCGGCAGAATCTGGGATACACCTGCAAAGGCAATCAGACCGATCGAGGCCAAAGCCGCCCCGCCCCCCGACAGTCGGTAGTAAAAGTAGCCCAGCGCCATCAAGGCTGCGATGGACACACGGCGCGACATCAACACCACGTTGCGCACGTCACCCGAAACCGAACCGGAACCTTCCTGCGTGCTCAGCCAGATCGGCATGACGATATGGTTCGATACCATGGTCGACAGCGCCATCGCAGTCACGATCACCATCGACGTGGCCGAGGAGAACCCGCCGATAAAGGACAGCATCGCCAGCCAGTCATTGCCCTGCGACAGCGGCACGGTCAGAACGAACAGGTCCGGGTTCGAGCCTTCGGGCAACAGATCCAGCCCCACAACGGCAATCGGAACGACAAACAGACTCATCAGCAGCAGATACAGCGGAAATGCCCATGCAGCGGTTCGCAGATGACTTTCGTCATCGTTTTCCACCACCATGACCTGGAACATGCGCGGCAGACAGACAAAGGCAGCGGCGGACAGGAAAACAAAGGTGGTCCATCGGCCTGCATCCACGTTCCATCGACCGATATCCGACGCGTCGATACGCTCCATCATCGGGGAGATCCCACCCGCAACGCCCCAGACCACAAACGCACCGACGGCAAGCAGGGCGAACAGTTTTACCACGGATTCCAGAGCGATGGCCGTCACCACACCGTGGTGTCGCTCGTTCGCGTCCAGGTTGCGTGTGCCGAACAGGATTGCAAAAACGGCAAGACCTGCCGCGACCCAGAATACACTGGAACCTTCGCGATAGAGGCCCGAGGGGTCTGCTTCGGCAAAAATGGAAAAGGACAGGGTTATCGACTGCAATTGCAGCGCGATGTAGGGCGTACCGCCCAGTACCGCCAGAATTGTCACGCAGATGGCCAGCGTGTTCGACTTGCCGTAGCGGGATGAGATCAGGTCCGCGATCGAAGTCACGCGCTGGCTGCGTCCGACCCGGACCAATTTGCGCAGGCCCCACCACCAACCGATCATCACCAAAGTCGGCCCCAGATAAATGGTCACGAATTCCAGCCCCGAACGGGCTGCGTTTCCGACCGCACCGTAGAAGGTCCAGGCGGTGCAGTAGATCGACAGGGACAGTGTATATATCAGCGGTGAACGCAGCCATTTGCCCTTGCCCGCTGCCGCCATTCTGTCGGCAGCGAACGCAACGCCAAACAGCAACACGACATAGCCCAGGCAGACCAGGATCAGGAGGTTCAGCGTTGCCATTGATCCGTATCCGCCTCGGTTTCGTCGCGCCGGGACAAACGCCTGGCCGCATAGCCAAATCCCACACTGGCCAGAATAAGCAGCCCCCAGCAGGCAAAGATGTAATAGATGGCCGAGGACAATGGAACACCGGCCCCGGCGCTATCTACCGAGGGCCATAACAGCGGGATTGCAACAAGGGCGCCACCCAGAACGGGCAGCAACCGGGCCGCATCCATCAACCTGCGCCGACGATAGCCTTGACGTTCAAGAAACAGCGAAGACCGCCCTGCTGGCGGCTGATGGTCTTCGCTCTGGCTCATGTCCGGGTGGCCTGTGCGTGCAGGTCCCGCACCGCTGTCAGAACTTCGGCATTGGAAAACGGCTTGGTCATGAACCGGCTGACCCCGGCATTTTCAGCCATCTCGCGGTCACGGGACTGGCCCCGCGCAGTCAGCATCAGGACCGGCAGAGCTTTCATCTCGTCCAGCTCGCGTAAATCCCGCAGGATGTCCATGCCGTTTTTACCCGGCAACATCACGTCCAGTATCACCAGATCAGGGTTTGCCCCCTGAATCACTTCAACCGCATTCGTACCCTCGGCATGGGTTTCGACCTGCCAGCCTTCACGCGTCAGCAAAAACCGAATGGCCTCAGCAATGTTCGGCTCATCCTCAATCAACAGAACCTTACGGCTCATATTTGCAATTCCTCCCCGAGACCGGCCACGCGCCTGGCGACCTGTCACATTCAGATTAAGCGCTATGTTACGAAACTGTCAAAAACCTTCACTCAGAATCGACGGTTCGCGGCGCGACCCGCACTCCGGGTTTGGACACACGCGGCAGCCGGGACCGGCGCGGACACTTGCATTACTTGTGTCTCCGGCAAACTCGACCGGTTGCACCAGCATGACAGACCGGTAATCCGGCCCGTCCTCGTGACCCGATATGCTATGCGGCCAGGCCACCGCATGACACTCGAATTCTGCCGCTGTTCTGCCAAGTTGCAGAACACGCCTGCGGATCGGCACCAATGGCCGGTTCAACGCCTGATACAACGGCCACAGCGGGCAGGCTTCGCCGTATCGCGGCAAGGCAAACCCTTGTACCGGCTTGAAGAAAAGGATGCTTCCCGAGGCGTCGCAGATCACCAGGCCTGTCGGGCGGGTCAGCGTGTCTTTGGGCAAAAAGGCCAGCCTGCGCAATACCGTGGCGTGGTCGACCGAAAACCGCGCCGCCAGTTTCAGCGGATCTGTTCCTGTATCAGCCAGGGCTGCCTTCAGTGGCTCAAGCGGCAGGGCCTGTGCGTCCCGTGCATAAAGCCCCAGAAGATCGCGTGTGACGGCCCTGGCGGCACCAGAATCAAGCGCGTTGAGGTCTATTTCGCCGGTCGCTCCGTTCTCTTCGATCATTGGGAAATGGTGCGCATGATCCGAGAAGAACGCCTCGGCCTCTTCCAGCGGCACACCCCTGCGATCGTTTGCCGAGTCGTTGTCATCCAAATAGGCCACCAACGCCTTTGAACTGTCGGCCAGACGTTCTGCATCCTGATGAAGGTTTCGATGAAACCGGTCCTGCCACTCGGCCTCGATATCCCGGGTGTCGACCAGAATGGCTGCCGTGGATCGAATCGCTGCTGCCGTCGACAGAACCTCGTGCATGGATGCGGCCAGGTGCGGGTCATGCGTCAGGCGATCGGACAGTGTTTCGACCGTGCGTTCAAGCGACACGACCCGCCGATGCATCTGTGCCAGCACCTTCGCCCACCCAGGAAAGCGACCGGCAAATTCTTCCAGCCCGTCAATTTCGGCGGAATGGCCGACCGATTCCGCCGCAGCCTCCCGCAGGGCTGAAATCAGCGTGGCCTCGATACCTTGCGTCAGTACCGAAGGTTCCACCATCAGAACTGACGCTATATCGACCAACAGCTTACCGCCGATCCGGCGTCGATTGTGTTCGATCAGATTCAGGTAAGAGGCCGAAATGCCGACCTGCCGGGCAAGTTCGGACTGGCGCATACCAGCAATCTGCCGACGTTCCCTGATACGGCTTCCTGTCAATACACCCCGAATTGCAGCATCCCCCCTTCGGTTGCCGCTACTGTATATCCCAGATTTGTTTTCAGATAAAATTATTAATAAAAGAAGTTTAGGGCACTATTTTCAAACAGTCTTTACACAATTGACAAGCTATACCGTACCATGCGTTTCGTTAAATATTCACCAACAGGCATCCCCGTTCGATCTATTTCTACATACCACTTCATTTTCACCACAAATCCCGGCACGATACAGAAATGAGCGACCCTGCATTCGAATACGCGCCGATCGGCCTTGTCGAGTTGGAAAACCGGATCATCCGGCGATGCAATCTGCAATTCGCGCGCACCTTTGGCGGCGAAGAAGCGGAATATCGCAACATGCCTCTGCTTCATCTCTACCCGTCCGTGGCCGACTGGGAGCGCATTGGCGCGCGCAGTCTGCAGGTGATGCGCGATACCGGGTATTACACGGATGAACGCGTCATGCGTCGGCGCAATGGTGATCTGTTCTGGTGCCGGGCGCGCGGACGCTCGCTGACGCCTGATGACCCGTTTCGACATGGAATCTGGAGCTTTTCTGACATCTCCGAAGAACGGCCACTGGTCGAGTTGACCGCGCGGGAACGCGAAGTGGCCATCCTGTCGTGCCGGGGGCTATCCGCCAAGGAGATCGGCGGAGAACTGGGCCTGAGCTATCGCACCATCGAGGCCTACCGCGCGCGGCTTCTGGAGAAGTTCGGCGCCCGGAAACTGCCCGAGCTTGTCGCCAAATTGTCGGGGATGCCATTATAAGCGCCTCACCCCCTCACGTTTCTGAATAAAACCCCAATTTAGCAGGGCGAGACGGCACTTTTCATGACCGTGCGCATGGCTTATAACGCTGCCTAATCAGACCAAAGCCCGCACGAAACAGACGGGCCAAAGGGGAACCGTCGAGGACACTCATGACAGATACCAAGCACGAAGCGGATGTGGCGTTCATCAAGGCATTGGCCGAACTGTTGCGCGAAAATGACCTGACCGAATTGCAGGTCAAGCGCGAGTATGGCGAGGAAGACAGCCTGAACGTACGCGTCAGCCGCATGTCGCAGGCCGTGCCTGCCCCGGTTCAGATGACCGTTCCGACCGCTGCACCGGTCGCTGCCGCCCCCGTTGCTGCTGCGGCTCCGGCCCCTGCGGAAGCGCCCGCCGCTGCCGAAGATCCCGCCAGCCACCCCGGCGCCGTGACGTCGCCCATGGTTGGCACTGTCTACATGCAGGCCGAACCCGGTGCACCCTCTTTCATCTCTGTCGGGGCATCCGTGTCCGAAGGCGACACGTTGCTGATTGTCGAGGCGATGAAGACCATGAACCACATCCACGCCCCCAAGTCGGGTACAGTCAAACGTATTCTGGTCGGCGATGGCGACGCTGTGGAATTCGGCACCCCTCTGGTCATCATCGAGTAAGGCGGGCCCATGTTCGACAAGATCCTGATTGCCAACCGAGGCGAGATCGCCCTGCGCGTGATCCGTGCCGCGCGCGAGATGGGGATTAAGACGGTCGCCGTGCATTCTACCGCTGACAGCGACGCCATGCATGTGCGTATGGCGGACGAATCGGTGTGTATCGGCCCTCCGCCCAGCCCGCAAAGCTACCTGTCGATGCCTGCGATCATATCGGCCTGTGAAATCACCGGCGCGCAGGCCATTCACCCCGGCTATGGCTTCCTGTCCGAGAATGCCGAGTTCGTGCAGATCGTCGAGGACCACGGCATTACCTTCATCGGCCCCACTGCGGAACATATCCGCATCATGGGCGACAAGATCACCGCCAAGGATACGATGAAAGCCCTGGGCGTGCCCTGCGTTCCGGGATCGGATGGCGGAGTGCCTGATCTGGCAACAGCCAAGCAGATCGGCGAGGAATTCGGCTATCCCGTCATCATCAAGGCCACCGCCGGTGGCGGCGGCCGCGGCATGAAAGTCGCGATGAATGCCGACGAGATGGAAAGCGCCTTTATGACCGCGCGCGCCGAGGGCAAGGCCGCCTTTGGCAACGACGAGGTCTATATCGAGAAATACCTGACCACGCCGCGCCACATCGAGATTCAGGTGTTCGGCGATGGCAAAGGCAAGGCCGTACATCTGGGCGAGCGCGATTGTTCGCTGCAGCGTCGCCACCAGAAGGTGTTTGAAGAGGCCCCCGGCCCCTGCATCACCCCGGAAGAACGCGCAAAGATCGGCAAGGTGTGCGCGGATGCGGTGGCCAAGATTAACTACATCGGCGCCGGGACCATCGAGTTTCTCTATGAGAAAGGCGAGTTCTATTTCATCGAGATGAACACCCGCCTGCAGGTAGAACATCCCGTCACCGAAGGTATCTTTGGCGTCGATCTGGTGCGCGAGCAAATCCGCGTCGCCGCAGGTGAGCCGATGTCCTTCGGCCAGGACGATCTGGAGATCAACGGTCACGCCATCGAAGTTCGGATCAACGCTGAAAAACTGCCCAACTTCTCGCCCTGCCCGGGCAAGATCACAGCGTACCACGCGCCGGGCGGACTGGGCGTCCGGATGGATTCGGCGCTTTACGACGGGTATTCGATCCCGCCCTATTACGACTCTCTGATTGCCAAGCTGATCGTGCAAGGCCGTGACCGGGCCGAAGCGCTGGCGCGGCTGGAACGAGCGCTGGGTGAATTGATCGTCGACGGTATCGACACCACGGTTCCCCTGTTCCACGCGCTTTTGCAGGAATCCGACATTCACAGCGGTGACTACAACATTCACTGGCTGGAGCGTTGGCTTGCGCAAAACATGGCCCAGTAAGACAGCGGCATTGGGTGGTCACACCCACCCAATGCCCGGCCAAAAATCATGAGCCTGTCTCCTGAACTTCTGCTGCACGGGTATTCCATCGGTATCTTTCCGATGGCCGAGCACCGGGACGCGGCTGAACTGTTCTGGGTTGATCCCAAACTGCGCGGAGTGTTTCCGCTGGATGGGTTTCACATTTCCCGAAGCCTGGCCCGTCGCATACGAAACGCGGACTATTCTGTTTCAATCGATCGTGATTTCGCCGGGGTTGTCGATGGATGCGCAGACCGCGCGGACACCTGGATAAACGCCGAACTGCGCGATCTATATCTGCAGCTTCATCGCTCGGGCCATGCCCATTCGCTGGAAGTATACGCCCAAGACAGATTGGTCGGAGGCGTCTATGGCGTGGCCCTCGGTGCCGCGTTTTTTGGCGAAAGCATGTTTTCGTACCATACCGATGCGTCGAAGATCGCCCTGGCCTATTTGGTGGACCGATTAAGTCAGACCGGATTTCAATTGTTCGATACGCAGTTTCTGACAGCGCACCTAGCCTCGCTTGGCGCAATTGAAATCCCGCGCGCGCGCTACCAGCAGGCTCTGGAAAGGGCGGTCAATGCCAGCGCTCATTTTTCCGCCGAAATCTCTCAAACCCCTCAGGGGGTCATACAGCGGATTACCCAAACGTCATAACGGGAATGGTCCAGCGCATTCAGCGCGGGCGAGGTTGCAATCATCCAGCCGTCAAACAATTGCTCGGTCTTGCCCTGTTCCCAGATTGTCAGGAAGGCAAACGCATCGCCGGTGGGGTTTTCAATCGGATACCTGCAATCGCCCAAAGCGACATCCAGCCCAAAGATGGTCTGCGTCTCGCCGCTTTGCAACTCGACATCAACGGTCTGGCCACTGACCTTGTCCAGACCACGCAGCATGGCACCCGGCCCAGACGCCACTTTTTGCTGGGCCATTGCGCCGGTTGAGGAAAGGATAAGCGCCAAAAGCGCGGCGCGCATCATTCGCTGCCGTCTCCGGCCACAAACTTGACCAGCAGTGAGATCAGACTGACGGCACCCTGCGTATCCTCGACAACGTCTCCCGGTTCAAAAAAGAAGGGCGAACCGCCGGGCATGACTTCAACAAAGTTCCCGCCGAGCAACCCCTCGGAAGAGATCACGATGGCACTGTCATCCGGCACCAGGACACCATCCGCAATCGTGAAGGTTGTATCGGCACGATAGGTATCGGCGTTCAGTTCAACACCCGTTACAGTCCCGATCTTCACCCCCGCCAAGCGCACGTCTGTTCCGACCCCCACACCTTCCAGGGATCGGAAGGATGCGCCCAGTTCATAGCCTGTGCGGTTTTGCGACAGGCCGGTGGATTGGCTGGCATAAACGCCAAATGCGACGGCGCATGCCAGTACAACACCGCCGACCAAGACTTCGGTCATGTTATGGGTAGACATCGCTCGCCTCGCCTATTCCGGGCTCCAGGCCTCATAGTCGGATCGCTCGACCGGTTCGGCCCGGCGCAACGATCCGGCAGGCATGTATGCCAAAGCTGTTCCCGTCAGGTTTTCCTGATGCGGTTTTTCCCAGGATTTGTGCGCAAGCGGCTTGTCGGTGGGCGGCTCATCCCAGGTACGGTGCAGCCAACCGTGCCAATCCGGATCGACCCGGCTGGCCTCGACCTCGCCATTGAAGATGACCCAGCGCTTGCTGTCATCGGCATTGCGGTAAAAAACATTGCCTTCGTTGTCTTCGCCAACCTTGATGCCATTGCGCGAGGTGAAAATCCGTGTGTTCAGGGTCGCCCCATTCCACCAGGTCACCGCCCGCAATAGAGTGTTCAGGATTCCCATCGGTTGCCTCCGGCATTTAAGTCAAGGAAGGTATGGACCAAAGGCCGGGCAAGGTCCAGTACCACGCAACGCAACTGCGTCATTCCGGCAAAACCGCGGTTACTTCTATTTCGATCCTGTATTTGGGGTCGATCAGGCCACACTCGATCATCGTCGCGGCCGGAGGGTGCTCTCCGAATGTTTCGGCCAGGATTGGCCAGCACGGCGCAAATTCCATCCGGTCCGGCAGCATATAGGTGACCCGAACCACGTCGGCGAAACCCGCTCCGGCCTCGGCCAGTACCTTTTCGATGATACCCAACGCGGACCGGCATTGTTCGGCCACCGTATCGCCCTGCCCGACCGTGCCCGCGACATGAACAAACCCACCGGCCACAACCGCGCGGCAATACCCGACCTTGGCCTCAAACTCGCCGCCCGAGGAAATACGCTTGATCACACTGCTCTCCTTAAGAAGGTTCATCCGGGGGTGATTTTGCGAGGCTCCGCCTCGCGCTCCGGGATATTTGCGGCCAGGTGAACACGGGATCCTTTATTCATCTGGCTAAAAATATCCCGGGGGAATCGCGGCCCGCCGCGATGGGGGCAGCGCCCCCCTCGAAAGGCCGAAACCAACCGATTTTTTGAAACCGCGTCCGATCAACCCGCAGAGGCGGATTCCTGTCCGGCATCGGCATAGATGAACAGAGGCTGAGCGTCTGACATCACGGCCTCTTCGTTGACCACCACTTCGGTCACGTTTTTCATCCCCGGCAAGTCGAACATGGTATCCAGCAGGATGTCTTCGAGGATCGAGCGCAAACCACGCGCGCCGGTCTTGCGTTCGATGGCCTTCTTGGCGATTGCCTGCAATGCGTCATCGGTAAAGGCCAACTCGGCATCTTCCAGCTCGAACAGACGCTGATACTGCTTGACCAAGGCGTTCTTGGGCTTGGTCAGGATGGTGACCAAAGCGTCCTCATCCAGATCTTCCAGCGTGGCCAGAACCGGAAGACGGCCGACAAATTCCGGGATCAGGCCGAATTTCAGCAGGTCTTCCGGCTCAAGATCCTTGAAAATCTCGCCGACACCGCGCTCGTCATTCTCGCGGACGTCTGCGCCGAAACCCATGGCCGAACCCTTGCCGCGCTGCGCGATGATCTTGTCGAGGCCGGCAAACGCACCACCGCAGATGAACAGGATATTCGTGGTATCCACTTGCAGGAACTCCTGCTGCGGATGCTTGCGGCCACCTTGCGGCGGAACACTGGCCACGGTGCCTTCCATCAGTTTCAGCAGCGCTTGCTGGACGCCCTCGCCCGAGACATCGCGGGTGATCGATGGGTTTTCTGACTTGCGCGTGATCTTGTCGACTTCGTCGATATAGACAATGCCGCGTTGCGCACGCTCGACGTTGTATTCGCTGGCCTGAAGCAGCTTGAGGATGATGTTTTCGACATCCTCACCCACATATCCGGCCTCGGTCAGCGTAGTCGCATCCGCCATGGTAAATGGCACATCCAGAATCCGTGCCAGCGTTTGCGCCAGCAGGGTTTTGCCGCAACCGGTGGGGCCGATCAGCAGGATGTTCGATTTCGCCAGTTCAATATCATTGCCCGCCTTCTGGGCATGATTCAGGCGCTTGTAGTGGTTGTGCACGGCAACCGACAGAACCCGTTTGGCAGTGGCCTGACCGATGACATAATCGTCCAGCACCTCACAGATATCCTTGGGCGTCGGCACGCCATCCGAAGATTTCAAGCCGCTGGCCTTGGTTTCCTCGCGAATGATATCCATGCACAGCTCGACGCATTCGTCGCAAATGAACACGGTCGGGCCGGCAATCAGTTTGCGCACCTCATGCTGGCTCTTGCCGCAGAAACTGCAGTAGAGCGTGTTCTTGCCGTCACCGCCTGAATTCGTCGCCATGTTCTACCTTTCGGGCTCCATCCCAGCGACCCCATCGAGCCGCGCTTGCCGCCTTTTGACGCAGCTTAGGCCAGCGCCGGGGCCGCTACAATCTCAAAATCGCACCTCGCGCAGTGCGCGCGAGGTTTTGAACTCAGGCCTCTTCTCCGCCCATCTTGGCGCGGTTTTCGACGATCTCGTCGATATGGCCCCAGTCCTTGGCTTCTTCCGGGCTCATGAAATTGTCACGATCCAGCGCTTTTTCAACCGCCTTTTTGGTCTGTCCGGTATGACGCACGTAGATATCATACAGGCGATCCTTGAGCTTTTGCGTCTCGGCCGCATGGATCATGATATCGCTGGCCTGACCCTGATAGCCACCGCTGGGCTGGTGCACCATGATCCGGCTGTTGGGCAGCGAAAAGCGCATGCCTTTCTCGCCGCCGGCCAGCAGAACCGAACCCATCGAGGCCGCCTGACCGATCACCAATGTCGAACATTTCGGCTTGATGTACTGCATTGTGTCGTAAATCGACAAACCGCTGGTGACGACGCCGCCGGGCGAGTTGATGTAGATCGAGATTTCCTTGTTCGGGTTTTCCGCCTCAAGGTGCAGCAGTTGCGCCACGATCAGGTGGCTCATGCCATCGTGTATCGGACCGTTGATGAAAATGATCCGCTCTTTCAGGAGGCGCGAGAAGATGTCGTATGCGCGCTCGCCCCGGCTGGTCTGTTCGACGACCATCGGGACAAGAGTGTTCATATATGTGTCTACGGGATCGAACATTCGGAACCTGCCTGCTTTGCTATGGATCGGGACACTACCCGAAGAAAAGTTACACGAGTCTTAGTATCGGCACAGAGGGGCTGCAAGGGGTCGGCTGACATCGGTCAGGTATTCTTGCTTTTGGAATTGTCGAGTGGCATTTGAGGGCGCTCGTGGTTTGGATCGGTGTCCGGAAAATCATCGAAATGCGGTTAGGCTTCGGTGGCGTATGTCTTTCATCACGGTATTTTGATGCGTGCATATTGTGATGCATGATCAATAACTGTATCTACACAGCCCATATTGAGCGTCTGTAATTGGTTAACACCTGCCCTTTTATCGGGCCAAAAAGGATCGGAACAATGGCACTGCCTCAGCTCGCACAGGACATGAACCCTGAAGACCTGGACCGTATGGTGACCAGCGCCACAGAAGCGTCCAACTTTCTAAAAGCTATCAGTCACGAAGGTCGCCTCATGATCCTGTGCCATCTGGTGTCCGGAGAGAAATCTGTGACCGAGCTGGAGACTTTGCTGTCTGCCCGTCAGGCCGCTGTATCGCAACAACTTTCCCGTTTGCGGTTGGAAGGCCTTGTGACGCCCCGCCGGGAAGGCAAAGCCATTTATTACCGCCTGGCAGATGATCGCCCGCGCCGGATACTGGAAGTGGTTTACGAGCTGTTCTGCGCCGGGAAACACGCCTGACAACTGTTCCACTACGGACAACGGACAGACCGTATAACTCAATGGTCACATACTGAACAACCGCGAAGGTCCTCCGCATATTGCGTCGGCGGCAGCAGTGTACCCTATATATAGTTGCGCACTTCAATAAGGTCATGTAGGGTGTTGCCCACAGGTGCATAGACGCGGCATTGCATATCCTGACACAAATGCGGGGTTCTTTTGCTCAAGCAAAAGAACCCCGCTCTCGTTGGCAGGTGAGTAGTGGCAGCCTGTATGAACCCGGGGTTCGAAAAAGGAAAAGGCGTCAGGTGCGCAGACGCGGTCTTTGCATGTATCCTTGCGGACACCCCTGACGCCTTGCCGGTCCGATCCGTCCCGAAAGACATCTCGATCCAGTTGCCCGGCCCCCGAAAGGACCAAAGCCGCTACGTCACGCTCAATGTCGCGGCGCAGCACGCACGAACCGTCTGAGAGGCTGATCATCTGATCCGGACATAAAGCCCAACTCACCGATCCGCCACCGGTAAGCCATTGTGATCAAAACTAAATCCTAAGATCCGCCTTCATCACCGCGGCCCCCTTGGCCCTTGCGTCCCGCTTGGGTTCCTAAGAACCGCTGCGGTGATCAGACTGTTACATTCACACCCTCAACCGACAAGAAAATAGCACTGCAGCATGAAAATTAGACGGGGATAACCTGTTGGTATCCACCGGGAAAGAGTTGTGGACAACTCTGAAATCCGCGATGCCGCGCGGGGTTGCGGGTGGATAAGTCCGGACATGAAACAGCGGCCCGATTTTGGGCTATTTCTGCAGGTGCGAAGACCCTGCGCGGTGCTCTAGGCCGAAATTGCAGGGTTTGTACATTCATCGAACCCGCGATCTTTCGAATCGTACATACGGAGATTCGCCGATGCGCTGCACAATTTCCCACGCCCGCGCCCATCTGTGTGATCTGGTCACCCGCGCCCAGGATCCCCGCGAGGTGATCATCCGGACCCGCCACGGCAAACCGCTGGCTGCGTTGATCTCGATCACCGAGGCCAGCCGGATCTGGCACCTGCAGGACGATGACGAAATCGGGTGGAAACACCTTCTGAGCGGCATCCGCGGAATGTGGTCCGGGGGCGGAACATTCCGGGGATGGAACCGGGGCCGGACGGCACCTATGTCACCGCGCGCGGGGCCGCGCTGAAGGTTCGCGAAATCCAGATGACCCGCGCCGAGGAACGCCGCATTCTTGCGCGGGGCGGTCTGGACCCTGTCGCGGGCGGCGAGCTTGCCGCCCGGCCTGTCCCCTCCTGGCGGAGACGCTGGTTCCGTTTTTGAGAAGCGTTCCGGCCCGGGCGGGATTACCTATTACGCGCTACCAACGACAGCCAGTACCCCCTACAGCCCGACCGGGCCGGAAACACTTCAGTTCACCTGACGTTCCAGAACAGTGCTGTAGGTCGTTCCGTTCCGCAGGCTACGGAAATCCGCATAGATCTTGCCATCCTCATAGCGGGCATCGATCAGGGCATTCACGCCAATCGTCGGATCGGCCGAGCTTTCAACGATGCCGATCTTGCCCGACCCGTCCAGACTGACCGAGCCGGTGGCGTCATAGAAAGTCCAGTCCTCGCTGGCCGCACGCCGCCATTTGCTGGGTCCCCAGAACACGTTGTCCTGCTGCTTTTCGATATGCAGCACCCATTCGGCATTGTTAAAGCGCGGCACTTCACCGGTGGCGGTGCGCGAGGGGGAAACCGTGGTGTAGCTGCCGGCCCAGGTGCCGCGCAGATCCGGTGTGGCATCTGCCAGCGCGGCGGTTCCAAGGGCGAGTGTGGTGGCCAGAGCAGCGGCTCCGGCGGTCATGTATCTGGTCATGGGCTCTCTCCTTCTCTCTGCCAAACAGATTGGGAGGGCGAAAGCGGGTTGCAACTTACCTTAGGGAAACTTCATGATCGGTTCATCCAACGTTCAGGCAACGCCCACGCGGATTGGGCGCGCGAACCCCTGCCCGCGCGCCCGATACCATGGCTTTAAACTGTTAAGTCAGTTCATCGTGATACTGCCGGTTATCGTGTTCACGAATGTCTTGGTTTCCGAGTCGGTCAGCGATGAAAACGTGCCGCTCCCCGAAGCGGTTCCCCATCCGCCAGTGCCACCCGACACGGTCCAGTCTCCGGTCAGTGCGCCATCCGCGCCGAGGCCCTTGGCGACCCAGCTCAGCACCGCCTTGTCCCCTGACGCGGTGTCGAACACGCAGTTGCCAGTGCCCGAGGCCGCGCCCGCATTGATCAGCAAAGCGCCAAAGCAGGCCCCTGTCGCCCCTTCCAGCGGATGGCCGGACGGGACCTCGAAACTGTCGTAATTGGTCTGCGTTTTCACCACCGCGTGGCCGTCAGAAATGCCGTAGACTTCGTTGGCATTCATACCCATCCCCTTGCCCGCGGAATCATAGGTTTCCGCGGATGCCGAGGCGGCGAACAGTCCGATGGCAAGCACAGAGATTGCAGTCGTCTGAAAGAACTTTTGCATTATACCCTCTCGTTTCTGAGGCCTGGGCGTTGCAAGTTTCCGGACAAGAAATGCGTCCACCTGAACGCGGTCCCCCGGAGAGACAATACCACATTCTGATCAGATGGTTGGGTCTAAATTGCGCGTATGGCGTAGCGGGTGGTCGGTGGAATTGAGGGCAGCGGTTGGCCGACCGGGTGGGTAGAGCCCCGGCGCGCAAACGTGTTTGCCACGGTTGATAGGCAGAGCTGAGGGCCGCGACCGACCCGAGGGGAGGCGCAAACGCGCCGCCCCATTGGGGCGGGTCGGCGCGGCC
The DNA here is from genome assembly GCF_056531785.1 of Ruegeria sp. K7. NCBI lineage: Bacteria > Pseudomonadati > Pseudomonadota > Alphaproteobacteria > Rhodobacterales > Roseobacteraceae > Ruegeria > Ruegeria sp. K7. The sequence continues at coordinate 174,869 of NZ_JBQFMJ010000008.1, read as the reverse complement.
CGGCGGTGCCGCCGGGCGGGTGGGCTGATGAGTTCAATCTGACAAATCAATAACTTGGTGAACTTCTAGCACCTTATAGACTACGGGCTTCCCATTACGCGTCTGAACAACGACGTCAACGTTGAACCCTTTCTTGTAAATATTCTCGTCAGGCTCTCTTATTTCATGCTTTATCCGCTCTTCAGCCAATTCCGAGGCATACATGATCGGGAGGTCTTTTTCGGAAATCTCTTCAATCACGGCCCGTTCACCACTCCTCTTTTCTATTGGCGCATCCCCAATATCGGAACGGGTAAAGTACATTAGAACCCGCCGATGTTTTTTCTCATCCGGTTCTTCAAGCCGTTTGAACTCTCCTTCAATCGTCTTCTGAATTGCCCGAGCATCATTTGACGAAAATTTAAATGCCGCTTTTACCTGACGTTTACCATCTTCGAAAGTTGCTGCTTCAAGCTTCTGGTTAGCGTCGGGGTCCCGAGCCACAGCTTGTACGGCATCGGTAAACGTTTTCAGTTCTGACTTGGAAAGGCCTTCCGGTACTAATCCGTCCTTTAACTTTCCAAGCCTTTCCTTCCAAGTATTAACAAAATCTATAGCTTGACCCACTTGCTCCGCACTGGCGGCGATAGCCGGAAATGCAGTAGCGATTACTGGCATCAAATCAGCTACAATAGAACCCGACCGCACCTCGGTGATGTAGATTTCAGCGTCAGCATCCAAGCCCTTACCTTCGAGGCTTTTCCTGTAGTCAGAGGCTAATGACGTGAAGGCACTAACGAATGCTCCGAGCTCAATTGGCTGACTGTTATCTAAGGTTAATGTTAGAACAACGCTTGATTTGTCTAAATAGTTCATAGTTTGCACGTTTGACACGAAAACCTCTTCTTCAAATCTTGAATTTGGTGAAGAGTTACTAACAAAACCTTGAAAAGCAATAGAAATGGCTTCGACCGAACGAGTGCCCGATCAATAGAGATGCAAACTTCACTGTACTGTTTCCACCGCGTGGGCACGCAGTTGGCTGCGCCAAACGCTTTCGCCCACCCGCCGTAATAATGGCCAGCTTTTAGCTGTCCATCTTCAACGCAGAGATGAACGCCTCCTGCGGGATATCCACTTTCCCGAACTGGCGCATCTTCTTCTTACCGGCCTTCTGCTTGTCCAGCAGTTTGCGTTTCCGCGTGGCGTCGCCTCCGTAGCATTTCGCGGTCACATCCTTGCGCAGCGCCGAGAGGGTCTCGCGGGCGATGACCTTGCCTCCGATGGCGGCCTGGATCGGGATCTTGAACATGTGGCGCGGGATCAGGTCCTTGAGCTTTTCGCACATCGCCCGGCCCCGCATCTCGGCGCGGTCGCGGTGAACCATGGTCGACAGCGCGTCGACCGGCTCGTCATTCACAAGGATCGACATCTTGACCAGCGCGTCCTCACGGTAGCCGGTCATCTGGTAGTCGAAGCTGGCATAGCCCTTGGTCACCGATTTCAGGCGGTCGTAGAAGTCAAAGACGACCTCGTTCAGCGGCAGGTCATAGACAACCATGGCGCGGCTGCCCGCATAAGTCAGGTCCATCTGGATGCCGCGGCGGTCCTGACAGAGTTTCAGCACGTCGCCGAGGTATTCGTCGGGCACCAGGATGGTCGCCTTGATGCGCGGTTCTTCCAGATGATCGACTTTGGACAGGTCCGGCATGTCGGCGGGGTTGTGCAGCTCGATCATCTCGCCGTCTTTCATGTAGACGTGGTAGATCACCGACGGCGCCGTGGTGATGAGGTCGATATCGTATTCGCGTTCGATGCGGTCGCGGATGACCTCAAGGTGCAAGAGGCCCAGAAAGCCGCAGCGGAAGCCAAAGCCCAGCGCAGCCGAGGTTTCCATCTCAAAGCTGAACGAAGCGTCGTTCAGGGCCAGCTTATCGATCGCGTCGCGCAGGTCTTCGAATTCGGCCGAGTCCACGGGAAAAAGGCCGCAGAAGACCACCGGTTGCGCGGGTTTGAAGCCCGGCAGGGCGACCTCGGTGCCATTGCGGTCATTGGTGATGGTGTCACCGACGCGGGTGTCGCGGACCTGCTTGATGGAGGCGGTGAGAAAGCCGATCTCGCCGGGGCCAAGGCTGTCGATCATCTGCATTTCGGGCCGGAACACGCCGACGCGGTCGACATGATGCAGGGTGCCGTTCGACATGAACTTGACCCGCATACCCTTTTTCAGCGTGCCGTCCATGATGCGGACCAGAACGATCACACCCAGATAGGCGTCGTACCACGAGTCGACCAGCATCGCCTTGAGCGGCGCGTCCAGAGTACCCTTCGGCGCGGGCAGTTGACGCACGATGGCTTCCAGCGTCTCGTGGATGCCCTGCCCGGTCTTGGCGCTGACCTGAATGGCGTCGGTCGCGTCGATGCCGATCACGTCCTCGATCTGCTCGGCCACGCGGTCACAGTCGGACGCGGGCAGGTCGATCTTGTTCAGCACCGGAACGATCTCATGATCGGCGTCGATGGCCTGATAGACGTTCGCAAGCGTCTGCGCCTCGACCCCTTGGGTCGAGTCCACGACCAGCAACGACCCTTCGACCGCGCGCATGGACCGCGAGACCTCATAGGCGAAGTCGACGTGGCCGGGGGTGTCGATCAGGTTCAACACGTATTGCTCGCCGTTGTCGGCGGTATAGTCGATGCGGACCGTGTTGGCCTTGATGGTGATGCCCCGCTCGCGCTCGATATCCATGCTGTCGAGCAACTGTTCCTTCATGTCGCGATCCTGCACCGTTCCGGTCTCCTGGATGAGCCGGTCGGCAAGGGTGGATTTGCCATGGTCGATATGCGCGACGATGGAGAAATTGCGGATATGAGCGAGGTCTGTCATGTTCCGCGTATTAGCGGGTTTTTTAAGGCGGTCAAGGTGGAGAACGACTGCAATCGGAACCTGAGCCAAGAAAGAATTGGAGCTTGGCAAACGAATGCCGACAATACTGTGCTCTGCGGTGGGTTGCAGTGAAACTGCCGTCACCTGCGTCGGCAATCGTGTCTTGCCTGAGGGACGATGCTGAAGGTTGGATTGGAAGACCTGCAGGTCTGGTGCGCGCAGAACTGATCCTGCCGAAGAAGGGGTTATCCGATGGAACATTCCGGTCGCCGGGGCCAGTGCATACTGCCGAGTATTCCAGACAATCGAAGCGTCCATTGAAGCTGTTCAAGAGTGGTTGGCGTTCCTGCCTTGACCGGTGCCGGGCTGAAGCCCGGCCTACGGGTGTGGCGGGGTTGACCCCAGTAATCACTTTTTCGCAACGCATGATTGATCCGAACCCCCGATTAATTCATACTCCGCCGCAGACCGAGAGGGGCGTCAGATCTCTCCGGGCAGGCAATAAAAACGAGGCTCGAGTATGAAACAGTTCCTCTTAATCGCATTCTGTGCGGCGTCGCTGACGGCGGTGGCTCCGGCCCCTTCGTATGCGGCCAAGATCAAACAGGCATGTCTGGCGTCCGACCGGGCGGCGGCGACGCGGGATCGGTGCAGCTGCATTCAGCATGTGGCCAATCAGGCATTGACGCGCAGCGACCAGAAGACCGTCGCCAAGTGGTTTACCGACCCCCACAAGGCGCAGGAGTTGAAGATGTCGAAAACCGCGCGCGATGACGCGCTGTGGGATCGGTATCAGAACTTCGGCCAGATGGCGCAGGCGATCTGCAGCTAAGCCGGACGCAATCCTTGACCTGACGCCCGCTGCCCCTCAGAAAAGGCGCAGCGAGAGGATTTTGCATGGTTATGAAAGGGCTGAGCTTGCGCGGCCTCGAAGTGTTCGAGGCGCTGGCGCGGACGGGATCGGTGGCGCAGGCGGCCGAGATCACCGGGCTAAGCCAGCCGTCGGTCAGCCAGCAGTTGCGCAATCTGGAAAACGCGCTGGGGGCCGAGCTTGTGGATCATGGGCGGCGACCGATGCGGCTGACGCAGGCCGGGCGCAGCTTTCTGGCCCGGACCAGAGCCGTGCTGGCCGAATTGCAGATGGCGCAGAGCGAGCTTTCCGTAATGGACCTGGGGCATCTGGCCACGCTGTCCATCGGTCTGATCGACGATTTCGACAACGAACTGACCCCACGGCTGGCAACGTTGCTGGCCGACAGCCTGACCCGGTCGAAATTCAAGCTGATCACGCTGTCCAGCCTTGACCTGTTTCAGGCGCTTGAGGACCAGCGGCTGCATCTGGCGGTCTCGGCCCATAGCGGCGAGGTGCTGGAGGGCGTGGTTGAGTACCCTCTGGTCCGCGATCCGTTCATACTGGTGGCCCCAAAAGGCGCCGGAGGTGTGGAGGCCGCGCTGCGGGACTTGCCGTTCCTGCGGTATGCCCGCGAACAGTTGATCAGCCGCCAGATCGAGAGCCAGTTGGCGCGGCAGCAGGTCGAGTTCGAGGAACGGTTCGAGATCGGCTCGCATCTGGCGCTGATGGCGATGGTGGCGCGGGGCTTGGGCTGGGCGATCACCACACCGCTGGGCTATATGCGGGCGGCGCGGTTTCATGACGGGCTTGAAGTCTATCCGGCCCCGTTCGGAGAGTTTTCGCGCACCATCTCACTGTTCACCCGCACGGACTGGCCCGACGAGGTTCCGCGCGAGATTGCGGGCATGATTCAAAGGCTGATGCGGAGCCATATCCTTGACCCCGCGATCGAGCAGGTGCCGTGGCTCAGCGACCGGCTGAAGGTGATCGGCTAAGCCCTCAGATGGGCGTCCAGCCCTTCGACCGCCGCTTCAATCAGGTCAAGCGCACCGTCAAAATCACGGGTATAGTACGGATCGGGCACATGGTCGGCCCCGGTCTGGGGCGCGAAGTCGGTCAGCAGGCGGACAGGGGTTTGGTTCCCCGGTGGCCGCAAGGCCTCGATATCTTCGATGTTGCTGGCGTCCATACCGATGATCAGGTCGAACCGGTTGAAATCGGCCGCCAGGAACTGCCGCGCGCGCAGGTCGCTCAGGTCGATGCCCAGGGCGCGGGCAGCGGTCTGCATCGGGCCATAGGGCGGAGTGCCGATGTGCCAGCCCATGGTGCCGGCGCTGTCGGTTTCGTGTTGCGGGGCACGGGCGCGGAACACGCCCTCGGCCGCGGGTGAGCGGCAGATATTGCCGAGACAGACAAACAGGATACGGTGGGTCATGGGCCAAGGTTTAGCGCGCGGAGGAGACATGGGAAAGATCGTCATTCTGACCGGAGCCGGAATTTCAGCCGAAAGCGGGTTGAGCACGTTTCGCGATGAAGGCGGATTATGGGCGCAGCACCGCATCGAAGATGTGGCCACGCCCGAAGGTTTTGCCCGCGATCCCGCGCTGGTCCACGGGTTCTACAATGCCCGCAGAAAACAGGCCGCGCAGGTGCAGCCAAACGCGGCGCATGAAGCCTTGGCACGGCTGCAGCGGGATTGGCGCGGAGACGTGGTCATCGTGACCCAGAATGTTGACGGCTTGCATGAGGCGGGCGGTGCCAAAGGGGTCATCCATATGCATGGCACTCTGGCCGGCGCATTGTGCTCGGCCTGCAACCATCGCTGGCAGGCCCCGACGGAAATGGTAGTGGGCGAACGTTGTCCCGCCTGTGACCATCCAACCGCCCGCCCCGGTGTCGTCTGGTTTGGCGAGATGCCCTATTTCATGGACGACATCTATGATCATCTGGCCGACGCCGCGATCTTTGCCGCCATCGGCACATCGGGTCAGGTCTATCCTGCGGCGGCTTTTGTGCACGAGGCGCAAGCCGCCGGGGCGCGGACGATCGAGCTGAACCTTGAACCGTCCTCCGGAGCGTCCCATTTTGATGAGACGGTATTTGGCCCGGCCACACAGATCGTGCCCGGGTGGGTGGATCGGCTGCTGGATCGGACCTGATGCCATCCGTTACAATCGGGTTCACGCGTATTGGAATAAGACCCGAAGACAGGAGACCCCGATGGAGGAACATCAGACCCGGAGCGGTGAAGTTCTGGAAGACGGCACATTTACAGGTCGGGACGCGCTTGGTGACAAGCTCGCCAATCTTTGGTGGACATTTCTGCTGCGTGGGCTGATGGCCGCCGCACTTGGGCTTGCGGCCCTGTTCTGGCCGGCCGGCAGCATTACGGTTCTGTTGCAACTGGTCGGTCTGTTGCTGATTCTCGATGGCGGGCTGACGTTGCTGGGGTTCGGGCGGCGCGGGTTGATTGGCGGGTTCGGCATCGGCGCCGTGCTGATTGGCCTTATCCTGCTGATATGGCCCGAAGGGACCGCCCGGCTTGCCTTCTTCCTGCTTGGGGCCTGGGCGTTGATTGTCGGGATCGGATCCGTCATGGCGTGGCGACAGATGCACCAGATGGACCCGGCAGGGCCGACCCTGCGCAATTCCGGAATCATCGCCATTCTGATCGGTTTGGTTCTGATGTTCTGGCCCGGCAGCGGGTTGGTTGCGCTGGGATGGGCAATCGCGTTTTCTGCGCTGGCATTTGCCGCCGTAATGTTCTGGCTGACGGCCCGGTTCAAACGTGCCCATGACCGGATCGACATGCGTGTCGTCAACAGATAGCAAAAATACCCGGACCGCCAAAGGGCAACAGGCCGGGCTAAACCCGGCCTGACGCATGGATGACGGCCGCAGAGCGGCCTGAAGACAGGCGTTGGTTCAGTTGGAATGCGAGCCGTGGCCGCCCTGATCCTGACGCTCGAGATCGACCGGGACCTCGACCGTGACTTCACCGGCCTGCTCGAAAATCAGGATGACAGGAACGGTTGCACCCTGTTCGAACGGCTGCTTCAGGCCCATGAACATCACGTGATCGCCGCCGCGTTTCAGCATGTGGACCTCGCCCGCCGGGATGGCAAAGCCTTCCTCGACATGCATCATCTTGGCGACGCCGTTTTCGTCTACCTCGTGGGTATGAAGCTCGACCCGTGCCGCCACATCCGACGTCACACCGACCAGGCGGTCATCCTGACCGCTGTCATTCCGGATCATCATGAAAGCTGCGCCGGCCTTGGCCGATTTGCCCGAGGATCTGGCATAGGCATCTTCGACCAGGATCAGATCCTGAGCAAATGCAGTAGTGGCCATGGCTGCGGTGGCGATGGTGGCGAACAGGGTGGATTTGAAGGACATTGTGCCTCTCCTTTGATTTGATCTGAAAACTGGCTTGGAATCAGATCAGAAAAGGAGGCGCGCGGGCCGGTTTGCGCGGCAGCGTCCGGGCGACGAGGTTTTCGGCCAACGGCAATGGGGCCGGTTGCGAAAGGCGCGGAGCAGCAGGCAACTCGGGTTGCGCCGCCGCCAACGCCCCCAGAAGGCTCAGGGCGTAGTCAGGGCAGTAATGCGGGGCTTTGGTGGGCTGGCCGTCTTCGTCCATGTAGACGACAACCGGGCCGGTTCCAGTGCACAGCACCATCTGACCAACGGCGCGGTCCATCCCCCGCGATACAGCCACCCCCTGCCCGGTCAGAATGACGAGCAGGGAAATGGCCAGAGCCAGATTTTGCTTGAATACGGATCTCATCTTATCCGCGATATACGCCCGCTTTCGCGCGCGTCACAAGGGCATTCGCCTGCGTCCTTTTCTCCGCGTCAGGTATCCACGCCGTTACGACGGACTTGGCTTTTGGTCAGGCTGGTGTGAAGATGGTTCACCCGTCTCTGCATCCGCGTGCAGGCCGCAAAGGTTTTGGCGCAAACGGTAGCTAACAGAGAGAAAAAGTAAAACGATTTTAACGACATATCCACAATCTCCACCGGAATTGCGAGTCAGACAATAGACCTGTCACCGATGGGCGTCTGTGAACAATTTCACGAAAGAGAATAAAACTATTTCCCTTTGGGGAACAGTTTGCAATCGGGCCATGAAAAAGGCCCCGCACCGGACCGGTGCAGGGCCGAAATACCCGCTGTGGAAAAGATCAGGCCGAGGCTTGTGCCTTGGCGATTTCCTTTTTCACTTTCAGCGCATTTGCCGACAGCTCATCGTCTTTGGCTTTGGCCAGGAACGCGTCCAGACCACCGCGGTGGTCAACCGAACGCAGAGCAGCAGCCGAGATGCGCAGCTTGACGCCACGGCCCAGTGTTTCGGACTGCAGAGTAACGTCGTTCAGGTTTGGCAGAAAGCGACGCTTGGTTTTGTTATTGGCGTGGCTGACATTGTTGCCAGTCATCGGGCCTTTTCCGGTCAGTTCGCAACGGCGCGACATGGTTTCTTCCTTTGTTTCTGGAGGCCGGGCTACTGCCTGCGGCCAAATCACAAGGGGCGCAACCCGAAGTCGCGCCCGAAAACTGGTTGGATGCGTGTAGTGGGAATCGGCGGAAGGGTCAAGACGGATGCTGCGAATTCTTTCCTGCGTCCTCAGAGGTATTCCGCGATGTCAGAACGGGCTATCCGTTTCGGGCAATAATCGCAATCCTTGCTGCCCGGATCACGAGTTCAGAAGCAGGGGCTTGTTGTTGCGCAAGTGGCGCGCGACCAGCCGTGCCTGTTGCGGTCCGCGCGGAATGAAACGGGCGGGATGCGACTCATGTGTCACGTCCGCCAGTTCCGGGAAAATGGCGAAAATCTCCTCGCGCGCCGCATCGCTGAGGGTCTTGAGCGCTTCGGGTCCGGTGAAAAGGCTTTCGGTGGGGGCGTCTTCGGCGAAGATGATCTCGTGCCGGTCGAAGAGCAGGTGAAAATACTCAACCTCAGCCAGCGTGTCATCAACATGGATACCCGGCAGTTGCGTCAGCTTGATCGCGGGGATTAGCACCTCGGGCGCGCCGAACATGCGCATCGCGATTTTCGACCGCACCACCATGCGGTGCTGCCGGGAGACCAACAGATCCTGCTGCGGCAACCCGCCGCCCAGGGCTCCGGCGTGGATCCGGACGGGCCGGAGTTTGGGGTTGGCGGCAAGAATCTTTGCGCCCATGCGGCGGCGACCGATCCAGCGAATGGGCTGCAGCCCGTGGCCGCCAGTGGGAATTCTGTCGCCCGTGCGCAGGTTCTGGATGGGCACGGGTCCGTGTTCGGTCTGAATTTCCGTGTCGCGGGTAAAGCAGGGAACACCGGCTCCGTTTTCGAAGGTGGAATAGGTGACGGTACTGCCCGACGGCAGGGTGAACGTGCCACTGGACAACGAATAGCCGGTCCCGGCCACAACCGTGATGGTGCCAAATGTGTTGTCGGTGATGACCGTGCCCGTAGGCAGGTTCAGCGTATCGGTTCCGCTGCCACCGCGTATATCGCCGGACACATTGGTGCTTTGGAAATCGAGCGTATCATTGCCGCCGCCCAGGCGGATGTTGGAAACGTCCGACCCACGGACGGTGACCGTGTCGCCTGCTCCGCCGGCCGCCAGCGTGCCGCCGATGGTGCTGCCCGTGATGGTGATGTCATCGCTTCCGGCATTGCCGCGCACATCACCCACGACCGTGCTGTTCGAGACGTTGATGACGTCATTGCCCTGCCGCCCACGGATATTGTCGATCGGTGAACCCTGCGGCGTGCCGTTCAGGGTGCCGTTGTTATTGGTGACGTCGATGTTGTCGGCACCGTTGGTGCCATTGATATTGGGCATGATCGACAGTTCCCGTTGATCTGTTCAGTCTGGCTCCTGCCCTGCGGCCTCAACGTGTGCCACCTTGAGGGACGAGCGCCCGAGCGCCCGGATCCCGTTAAGTATTCATATCTAATACAACATCAGATGGAATCGCACCACCTTTGCCGGAATTCCGGCCCGGACCTAATGCCCGGATAGGGTGCCGAGCATACGATCCGCCGCTGCGGTGGGGCTGATATTGCCCGAACCGACCTCGGCGCTCAGCCGCTCCATCTCGGCGCGGATTTCGGGTGCGTCAAGCTGCGCCAGAAGGGCATGGCGCACCTCCTGATCGAACCAGAAGCGGGCCTGCGCAGCCCGGTTCGCGTGCCAATGACCGTTGTCGCGGCGCCATTGGGTGAGGGATTGCATCTCGTCCCAGGCCTGTTCCAGTCCATGTTCCTCGACCGCCGAGACGGTCATCGCTTTCGGAAAACCTTCGGGGTCCTGCGGACGTTTGCGCAGCAGGCGCAGCGCACCGGCATAATCGGCGCAGGTGCGGGTGGCGGTGGCCTTCAGGTCGCCGTCGGCCTTGTTGACCAGAATCATGTCGGCCATTTCCATGATGCCGCGCTTGACGCCCTGCAATTCGTCGCCGCCTGCGGGCGCAAGCAGCAGCAGGAACAGATCGGACATTTCCGAAACCACGGTCTCGGACTGGCCGACGCCCACGGTTTCGATCAGCACCACGTCAAAGCCGGCCGCTTCGCACAGGGCAATCGCCTCGCGCGTGCGGCGGGCAACACCGCCCAGGTGGCTTTGGCTGGGGGACGGGCGGATAAAAGCGTTCTTCTCGCGGCTCAGCCGTTCCATCCGGGTCTTGTCGCCCAGAATCGAGCCGCCCGAGCGGGCCGAACTGGGGTCGACCGCCAGAACCGCGACGCGCAGCCCCTGCTCCGTCAGCATCATGCCAAAGCTTTCGATGAAGGTGGATTTGCCGACACCCGGCGTCCCCGAAAGGCCGATGCGCAGCGATTGCCGATCCGCTGTTGCCAGATGGGATAGCAATTCGGCGGCCTGCGCCCGGTGATCGGCGCGGCGGCTTTCTACCAGCGTGATGGCGCGTGCCAGCGCGCGGCGGTCGCCCTGCAGAATTCTGTCCCCAAGCTCGGCGGTGTTCATGGATGGGTCCCTCGTCGAAATTTGCCCTAGATGACGGAGTGGGGCCGGGTTTGTCCAGTACCCGCGGCAGGGTTTCGGCGCACGCGTTCTGGACCTTGGCGGTGCCATTGGGGATAAGGCGGCATGACCCGACTGCCTATAGATGATGCCCTGCCCGATCTGATCTCAGCGCTGAAGGCGCGAGGCCGTGCCGTTTTGCAGGCCCCGCCCGGCGCAGGCAAGACCACCCGGGTGCCTCTGGCGATGCTCGAGGCTGGTCTGTGCGAGGGCCGGATCGTGATGCTGGAACCCCGGCGTCTGGCTGCGCGGGCGGCAGCCGAGCGCATGGCCGAAACCCTGGGAGAGCGCGCGGGACAGACCGTGGGCTATCGGGTGCGCGGCGATGCCAAAGTCTCGAAAACGACCCGGATCGAGGTTGTCACCGAAGGTATTCTGACCCGGATGCTGCAGTCCGAACCCGACCTGCCGGGTATTGGCGCGGTGATTTTCGATGAATTCCACGAACGGTCCCTGAATGCTGATCTGGGTCTGGCCCTGTGTCTTGAGGTCACGGGTGCGTTGCGGGACGACCTGATCTTGCTGGCGATGTCGGCGACACTGGATGCGGAACCGGTGGGGCAACTGATGGATGCCCCCCTGGTAACGTCAGAAGGGCGCAGCTACCCGGTTGAAACACGCTGGCTGGACCGGCCTTTGAGCGCGCAGGCACGACGGCTGGATGCGCTGGTCGATCTGGTCGTGCGGGCTGAGCGTGACAGCCGCCCGGCAGGCGGCGGGATGCTGGTGTTTCTGCCGGGCGAAGGTGAAATCCGGCGCGCCGAGTCGGCCTTGTCGGGGCGGTTGCCCGGCGACTGCGTGGTACGGCCCTTGTTCGGGACAATGCCCTTTGCCGCCCAGCGCGCCGCAATTGCGCCAGTTGATCAGGGGCGCAAGGTGGTGCTGGCAACCTCGATTGCCGAAACCTCTCTGACCATCCCCGACATACGGGTGGTGGTCGACATGGGACAGGCGCGACGGGCGCGGTTCGATGCCGGATCGGGCATGTCCCGGCTGGTGACCGAACGGGTCACGCGGGCCGAGGCCACGCAACGCGCGGGCCGAGCCGGTCGTGTCGCCGAAGGCCTGTGCTATCGGCTGTGGTCGAAAGGCGAGGATGGCGCATTGGCCGCCTACCCGCCCGCCGAGATCGAGGCGGCGGACCTGACCGGTCTGGCGCTGGAAGTGGCATTGTGGGGGGCCGAACCGGGCGATCTGGCATTTCTGACGCCACCACCCGAGGGGGCCATGTCCGAAGCGCGGGCACTGTTGGCGATGCTGGGTGCGCTGGATGCCCGTGGGCGGATCACTGATCACGGGCGGGCGCTTGCGGCGCTGACCCTGCACCCTCGGTTGGGGCACATGCTGGTGCACGCGGGTGCTGACGCCGCGCCGCTGGCGGCGTTGATGGCCGAACGGGATCCGTTGAAGGGCGCGCCAGCCGATCTGTCCCTTCGGCTTGAAGCGTTACGAGATCCACGCGCGTTCCAACGCAATCGGGTCTGGCCGGTGAACATGAGTGTTGTGGAGCGCATCAAGGGCGAAACCAGGCGGTTGCGGGCACAGCCCGGCGGGGCCGGTGAATTGTCCCCTGCGGCCATGGCGGCGCTGGCCTATCCCGACCGCGTCGGTCAGCGGCGCAAGGGGGACGTACCACGATATGTCCTTTCAGGCGGCAAGGGTGTTGTGCTGGACAATGGCGACACGCTGGCGGCCGCACCCTATCTGGTGGTGATCGATACGGACGGAAACCCGCGTGAGGCCCGCGTGCGAATGGCGGTGCAGATCACCGAGCGGGACATCCGCGACCTGTTCATCGATCAGATCGCATGGATCGACAGTTGCGACTGGTCTAGGCGCGAACGCAGGGTCGTGGCCCGCCAGCAGGAAAGGTTCGGGGCGATCGCTCTGGACGACAGGATCTGGAAGGACGTGCCCGCAGAACAGGTGGCGCGCGCCATGTTGGACGGTGTACGCGATCTGGGGTTGCGTCTGGACGGGGCCGCCGCCCGGCTTGCTTCCCGGGTGGAACTGGTCCGGGCCGGAGGGGTGGACCTGCCGGACTTCTCGGTCGAAGGGCTGCTGGCGGATCTGGAAAGCTGGTTGCTGCCGATGTTGGCGGGCGTGCGCAATGCAGAAGACTGGAAACGCTTCGATCTGTTGCCTGCCCTGCGGGGGCGACTGGACTGGACGCAGACGCAGGAGCTGGACCGCCGCGCACCAGGATCGTTCGAGACGCCGCTGGGTCGGAAAATTCCGATCGACTATGGCGGGGCGGTGCCCGAAATCTCGGTCCGGTTGCAGGAAATGTTCGGAGTGACGCGCCACCCGGTCATCGGGGATGAACCGTTGAAGATCACCCTGCTGTCGCCGGCACAGCGTCCGATCCAGATCACGCGCGATTTGCCGGGTTTCTGGGCGGGCTCCTATGCGGATGTGCGCAAGGATATGCGGGCGCAATATCCCAAACACCCCTGGCCGGAAGATCCGACTCAGGCCGACCCGACCCTTCGCGCCAACAGGCGCCACAAGTGAAGACAGCTCCCCGCGCGGGATTTTCAGTGAATTTTCGTGACCGCCACCGGGTGTTCGTGAGCACGTGGTAGAGTCGGAGCGGCAACACTTTCCGGAAATGAAAGCTCGTTGAAAACACTCCGTTAGGTTCCTAAATGATATCTGCCTAATGTAGGTTATGGAAACTGACGCGAACACATGAAAAACAAGCTACAAAAGCTCTGGAACGAGGTCGGCAAACCTCTGTTTCAGCGCCCGGAACGGGTGCAGTTTGCCGCGCTTTGCACACGCAGAACCGAAACCGGTGAGGATGTTCTGCTGATCACCAGCCGCGAAACCAAAAGGTGGGTCATTCCCAAGGGCTGGCCGATTGACGGCCTCGACGGGGCCGAGACCGCTTTGCAGGAAGCGTGGGAAGAGGCCGGCGTGCGGGCCACATCTTTCGACAAAACGCCGATCGGGCATTTCACCTATGACAAGATCCTGAAGGACGGCACATCCCAGGCGGTCCGGACAAATGTCTACCGCATACCGGTGACGGAACTGTCGGATCAATACCCCGAGGCGCATGAGCGTCAGCGGTGCTGGGTGTCGCCCAAAGTGGCCGCGGAACGTGTGAACGAGCCGGAATTGCGCGATTTGCTGCTGCATTTGTAACAGTAAAACGTAAAATTGATGACATGTCGGTTGCCCAACCTGCCGAAAACCGTTAGCGGCCTGCATCCAAATCCCTAACGGCCCAAACAGATGTCAGAATCGCAGACCAAATCCCGCTGGCGCGCACTGGACAGCGACCTTCACCGTATTTCACGGCTCGAGCATGCGAATGCGCATGTGGCGCGGCCGTTGCTGGCCCCGGGGATCGCGCTGGCCTTCATCGCGCTGGCCGGTTTGTCCGCAGCGGTACTGTTCGGTCAGGCCGATGGCAGTCTGATCGTGGTCGCGGCCGCAGGGTTCGGGGCCTATATGGCGATCAATATCGGCGCCAATGACGTGGCCAACAATATGGGCCCTGCGGTAGGTGCCAACGCTCTGACCATGGGCGGTGCGATCCTGATCGCCGCCGTTGCCGAAAGCGCCGGAGCTTTGCTGGCTGGCGGCGATGTGGTTTCGACCATCTCGAAAGGCATCATCGATCCGATGTCGGTGCAAAACAACAACGTCTTCATATGGGCGATGATGGCAGCGCTGATTTCATCGGCCATGTGGGTCAACCTGGCCACCTGGATCGGCGCGCCGGTATCCACGACTCATTCGGTGGTCGGCGGCGTCATGGGCGCCGGAATTGCCGCCGCCGGGCTGAGCGCGGTGAGCTGGGGCACCATGGGGGCCATTGCCGCCAGTTGGGTCATTTCGCCGGTGCTGGGCGGCGCAATCGCCGCCTGTTTCCTGGCGCTGATCAAGGCCAAGATCCAGTATCAGGACGACAAGATTGCCGCTGCCCGCTTTTGGGTTCCGATCCTCGTCGCGGTCATGGCCGGGGCATTTGCCACCTATCTGTCCGTTAAGGGCCTGAAGCGGATCGTGAAGATCGATCTGGAATACGCCCTGCTGATCGGCCTGGCCGCAGCCCTGCTGGTCTGGGCGGTTACCGTGCCTTGGGTGCGTCGCAAGTCCGAAGGTCTTGAAAACCGCACCCGATCGCTGAAAACCCTTTTCGGGTTGCCTTTGGTCATTTCGGCCACGTTTCTGAGTTTTGCCCACGGTGCCAATGACGTCGCCAACGCGGTTGGCCCGCTTGCGGCGATTGTGCACGCGGCAGAGTTCGGAGATTTCTCGGCCAAGGTGTCCATTCCCACTTGGGTGATGGTCATTGGGGCCTTCGGCATCTCGTTTGGCCTGTTCCTGTTCGGCCCCAAGCTGATCCGCATGGTCGGAAGCCAGATCACCAAACTGAACCCGATGCGCGCATTCTGCGTGGCCCTGTCGGCAGCCATTACGGTAATCTTCGCCAGTTGGCTGGGCCTGCCCGTCAGCTCGACCCACATCGCTGTGGGCGCGGTTTTCGGGGTTGGCTTCTACCGCGAGTGGCACTCGGACCGCCGACGGAAAGTTACCAACCGCCGGCGCTCGTCCGAGTTGCAGCTGGCACCTGAAGAGTACCAACGCCGCAAGCTGGTACGCCGGTCGCATTTCATGACCATTGTGGCGGCATGGGTCATTACAGTGCCTGCGGCAGCGGCAATGTCTGCGGTGATATTCTGGGTGCTGACGGCGTTTTCCTGAGCTGTCTCAAGCCCGGACCCGGTCCGGTGTCAAAGGCTCGGCAGGGGCTCTTTCGATCAGGGCCTGTACCTTTGTGCACAGTGGCGCCGAAGTGCCAGCTTCATTGGCGATGCGAACGATCTCGCCCTGCAAACTGTCGATTTCCGTCGGCCGGCCTGCCGCGAGGTCATAGGCCATGGATGTGCGTGCGCTGGGGTCAATGGTCAGCATCCGGGATGCAATCCGGGTAAAAAGCGGTGTTGGCAGACGCAAAACATATGGCGTCATCCACGCCGGAAGCGGCGTGGTCGACGCGACGGGATGACCGGCGGCTTTCAGCACGCGCAGTGCTTCACCCATCTGATCGGCCATCAAACGCCGCCACGCCCGGTTCATGAGCTGTTCGCGCAGGGTCAGGCCGGACAGGGCATTCAGGGCGTTGTTGAGGTTGATGACCAGTTTGCCCCATTGCACCGCCTGAATATCGTCACTTTCAGACACCGGCAAATCCGCGCTGCCCAGCGTCTGGCCCAATGCGCCTGATCCGCTTTCGATTATGATATCGTCGGAGGTTGCCCGGTGAAAACAGGCGGGTTCTGTCGGCACAACGTTGAATGGCACCATTCCGGCGCGCACATCGTGCCCCGGCAAGGCTGCGCGCAGGATGCGTGCGTTTTCCATACCATTTTGCCACGACACAATCGGTGCGCTTGTCGGTGTGAAGCGAGCTATATCCGCCGCCAGATCCGCCGTGGCGCCCGTTTTGACCGACACAATCACGATCCCGGCCCGGGACAGGCAGGCCGGGTCTTCGCTCAGGGTCAATCTGTCCGGCGCGATGTGACGATGCAGGCCCGAGAAATCGGTCACCGTCAGGCCCTGCCCCCGGATCGGGTCCAGAATTCGGGCGCGACCCAGCAAGGTGACCTGATGCCCCGCATCGGCCAGTAACGCGCCGCAATAGCACCCGATGCTGCCGGCTCCGGCAATGACGATGTTCATGACGGCCCTCCTGCCGTTGGCGGGTCAGAAGGTTTGGTAGCACGAGCCGACGGGAAACGGCCAGTGTTTGCCTCT
This sequence comes from Ruegeria sp. K7, assembly GCF_056531785.1. NCBI lineage: Bacteria > Pseudomonadati > Pseudomonadota > Alphaproteobacteria > Rhodobacterales > Roseobacteraceae > Ruegeria > Ruegeria sp. K7. The sequence goes on along the minus strand of NZ_JBQFMJ010000008.1, from coordinate 158,341 downwards.
GGCGTGCAGTGCAAAATTAACCCTGTGTTAGCCAGGAGATCCTAGCGTGAGGCATCTGCTGATCAGGAGGTCTGCCATGGACGATTCGAACCCTTTCGAGGCCACACGCCCTTTGCCCACCGCCACGCGCCCGCTTTTGGGGCAAACCATTCTGGTTGTCGAGGACAGCCGTTATGCCTGCGATGCGATCCGGCTGATGTGTCTGCACAGCGGCGCGCGGATCCGGCGGGCGGACTGTCTGACATCTGCGCGGCGTCATCTGAAGATCTATCGCCCATCGGTCATTCTGGTGGACATGGGGCTGCCCGACGGGCCCGGGGCGGACCTGATTGCCGAACTTAACGAGGCCTCGCCCCGGATCGGCGTCATATTGGGTCTGTCCGGCGATGACTGTGCCGAGCAACTGGCAATGCAGGCCGGTGCAGACGGTTTTCTGAACAAGCCCCTGAACTCTCTGGCCTGTTTCCAGCGCACCATTCTGGAGTTGCTGCCCGAAGATCGCCGCCCCGGCGGACTGCATGCCATCCAGGATGAGGTCATACGCCCCGATCCGATGGCCTATCAGGACGACATGGCCCATATCGCCGACGTTCTGGCCGGGCCAAACGACCACCGGACACTGGACTATGCCGCGCAATTTCTGACCGGCGTGGCCCGCGATGCGGAAGACACGGTGCTGGCAGACACCGCGCAAAAGCTGGCCGCGTCCCGGGCTGCGGGTGCGCCTGTGACCGCGCGGGCGGCGCAGGTGGCCGGTATCGTTCAGTCCCGCTTACAACAGCGGGAGGCGATCTGACATGGTCACGGCGTATTTCATCACGGCCACGCTGCTGTTTCTATGGGCCTACCGGCAGACGCGCACGGCGGCGCGAAGTATTCGAAACAACCGGCAGCATCTGGAAAACCCGCTTGACTGATCCGCTGGCTGAGCGGCTGATCGTCGTCCGGTCAGACCCCTGCGTGAGTGGTGAGGCCAGGATGCCGAGGGGAAAGGCAATTCACGCCTTGCGCCAAATGAGGTGGGTTCGTGTGGATTAAGGGATTGCATCACCGGTCAGCGCGTATCGATGCGCGGGGCCTATGGCGCGATCCCGGAAACGGCCCGTCAGGGCAACCGCCCGCGCAAGGCGGGCGTTACCGGATCACTCCTGCGGAATGAGGCGCAAGCCCAGTTCCATAAGCTGATCCGAGGTCGGATCGGACGGGGCGTCCATCATCAGATCCTCGGCGCGTTGGTTCATCGGGAACATCATGACCTCGCGGATGTTGGCCTCATCGGCCAGCAGCATAACGATCCGGTCGATACCGGCAGCACAGCCACCGTGCGGCGGCGCGCCGTAATGGAAGGCATTGAACAGGGCACCGAAGCGGGATTTGACTTCGTCCTCACCATAACCGGCCAGTTCAAAGGCCTTCAGCATGATTTCGGGTTTGTGGTTCCGGATCGCGCCCGAAACCAGTTCATAGCCGTTGCAGGCCAGATCGTACTGATAGCCGCGCACGTCCAACGGATTGCCGTTCAGCGCCTCCATCCCGCCTTGGGGCATCGAGAACGGGTTGTGCTCAAAATCGATCGCACCGGTTTCCTCGTCCTGCTCGTAGATCGGGAAATCCACGATCCAGGCAAAGGCAAAACGGTCCTTCTCGGTCAGGTTCAGTTCTTCGCCGATCACGTCGCGCCCTTTGCCTGCAACCTTTTCAAAGGCTTTCGGCTTGCCGCCCAGGAAGAAAGCCGCATCGCCGACACCCAGACCCAACTGCTGACGGATCGCCTCGGTCCGCTCGTGGCCGATGTTCTTGGCCAGCGGGCCGGCGGCCTCCATGCCTTCGCCCTGATCGCGCCAGAAGATGTAGCCCATACCGGGCAGACCTTCTTTCTGGGCAAAGGCGTTCATACGGTCACAGAACTTTCGGCTGCCACCAGTCGGCGCAGGGATGGCGCGGATTTCGGTGCCTTCCTGCTCGAGCAGCTTCGCGAATATCGCAAAGCCAGACCCACGGAAGTGGTCGGAGACCACTTGCATTTTGATAGGATTGCGCAGGTCGGGCTTGTCGGTGCCGTACCACAGGGCCGAGTCCTTGTAGGAAATCTGCGGCCAGTCCTGATCGACCTTGCGACCACCGCCGAATTCTTCGAACACGCCGGTCAGAACGGGTTGGATGGTATCGAACACGTCCTGCTGCTCGACAAACGACATCTCGAGGTCGAGCTGGTAGAAATCGGTAGGCGAGCGGTCGGCGCGAGGGTCTTCGTCGCGAAAGCACGGCGCGATCTGGAAATACTTGTCAAAGCCCGACACCATGATCAGCTGCTTGAACTGCTGCGGGGCCTGCGGCAGGGCGTAGAACTTGCCCGGATGCAGGCGCGAGGGCACCAGGAAGTCGCGCGCGCCTTCGGGTGACGAGGCGGTGATGATCGGCGTTTGATACTCGCGGAAGCCCTGATCCCACATACGTTTGCGCATCGAGGCGACAACGTCCGAGCGCAGGGTCATGTTCTGCTGCATCGCCTCGCGGCGCAGGTCCAGATAGCGATAGCGCAGGCGGGTTTCCTCGGGGTATTCCTGATCGCCAAAGACCATCAGCGGCAGTTCTTCGGCGGCGCCCAGCACTTCGAGTTCGCGGACATATACCTCGATCTCGCCGGTCGGCAATTTCGGGTTCACCAGTTCGGCATCACGCGCCTTGACAGTGCCGTCGATGCGGATGCACCACTCGGACCGCACCTTTTCCAGGGCAGCAAAGGCGGCGCTGTCGCCGTCGCACAGCACCTGGGTTACGCCGAAATGGTCGCGCAGATCGATGAACAGCACGCCGCCGTGATCTCGGACCCGATGCACCCAGCCGGACAGGCGGACGGTTTCACCGACATTGGCGGCGGTCAGAGCGGCGCAGGTGTGGCTGCGGTAGGCGTGCATGGATCATATCCCTTCGGGCGCAGAATTCGTCGCGCCGATACACCCCGTCGGGCTTGGAAAGTCAAGGCGGGTCGCGCCGTCAAAACGGCCTTTGCACGTTGCCCGAGTAGAAATAGACGCCCAGCCCGGCCGCGAATATGATATTGCCCGCAATCGCGTGCAGCAGCACCGCGTAGAAAAACGATCCGCGCTTGCGGTAGGCCCAGGTGAACAGCAGCCCGCCGCCGAAGGTCATGAGGGCGACAATCCAGCTCCAGTACATCAGGTGCGCCAGTGAAAACAGCGCTGCATTGAGTAGATAGGCCGCGCGGCCGTCCGGCAGGATCCCGTGATAGCGGCGAAAGAACAGGGGCCGGAAAAGCAGCTCCTGCGGCAGGGCCGAGGCCAGCGGATACCCGAGCCAGATGATGGCCAGAAACTCGGGCCGCTGGAGCAGCAGGTAGAACGCTGCGTCCTGCCGTGTCCACAACACCAGGATCGAGCAGAACAGGGCCATGGCGAAGATGAACACCAACAGTTCGGCCCAGGACCAGTTGCGCCAGTTCCAGCGTAGTTCGGCCCATGAAAAGCCGGGCGTGTTGTGCAACAGAACGATCCCGATTGCCGTGAAGATGAACAGCATCGGAAACATCCAGTTCGGCGGGAAAAGGACCGCAATCAGGACCGGGGCCACAACGAAGAACAATCCGAACTCCAGCCAGAGCCGGACGCGGGTTGTCGGCGGAAGGGCCCATTCGCCAAACGCGCTCAATGCTGCACCAGTTCAGCCGGGATAAGGCCGCGAAGGGAATTGCCGACCCAGAGGTTCCGGGCGTTGCGCAGATCGGCCAGGGTAAGGACCGCCTGAGTGGTTTTTCCTGTTTCCAGAAGCTGCTGCCGCAGAATGCCCGGCAGAAGACCGCAGGTCAGTGCCGGTGTCAGGTGCTGGCCCCGCGAGGTTTCGATGAACAGGTTCGTTATGGTGCCCTCGCACAGCTCGTCCAGTTCGTTCAGGAAAATCAGCTCATCCGTTCCAGCAGGCAACGAGGCCCGGGCGGTGTCATAGGTTTCGCGTTGCGTGGTCTTGTGCCGCAACCAGATATCCGACGAAGATAGCCGTGTTTCGGCCACGGCAATCCGCCAGACTGCGGGGTTGTCGGCCAACACCCCGGTGGTCACCTCGAAACGGCCTGACACGTCCATCGTCAGACGACACCGGAGCGGGGTATCGCCCGTTATGGTCTGCAGCGCCGATTGTGCGTCGTCCGGGGAAAACGGCAGGTGCAGGGCGTTTGCTGTGCGCTGCATCCGGTTCAGATGAAGATCCAGCCGGATCATCCCCTGCCCCGGCCGGTAGGCCAGTGTTTCAATCAGGCGGAAGTCAGTCTCGGCTGGCGGGCAAAGCGGGCTTTCCATAGCGCTTCCTCATATTCGGACGGGGCGGTGCTGTCCCAGACGACGCCGCCGCCGACATTCAGCGTGGCAGCGCCGTTTTCCACCATCAGCGTACGGATCGCCACGTTGAATTCCGACCGTCCGTCCGGCGCTGCCCAGCCGATTGTGCCGCAATAAATGTCGCGCGGCCAGAGTTCGAGGTCGGACAAGATCTCCATCGCGCGGATTTTGGGCGCGCCGGTGATCGAGCCACAGGGAAAAAGTGCCGTGAGGATATCGGACAATTCCGCGCCCATATGAAGTTGCGCCTGCACCAGCGAGACCATCTGATGGACGGTGGCGTAGGTTTCGACCTTGAACAGTTCGGGCACCCGGACCGATCCGGGCAAGGCGACGCGGCTGATATCGTTGCGCAGCAGATCAACGATCATCAGGTTCTCGGCGCGGTTCTTGTCGTCGGTCGACAGGAATGCGCGGCGGCGGGCGTCTTCCGCCATGTCCTCGCTGCGAGGCTGAGTGCCTTTCATCGGGCGGGTTTCGATCCCGCGGTCGGCGTCGGTGCGGAAAAACAGCTCGGGCGAGCGGCTGAGCAGATCGGGCAGATCGTCTTGCTCGATCAACGCGCCATGGCCGACAGGCTGGCCTGCTGCAAGGGCCGCGTATAGCGCGGCGCTGTCGCCTTCGACCGTCAGATCGATCGGAAAGGTCAGATTGGCCTGATAGATATCCCCGGCCCCGATCGCGTCATGAACCTGTCGAAAGGCGCGGGTATACCGGGCCTCATCCCAGCGTGGCTGAAAACCGGTCACCCCGCTGGCGGCGGCGGGAAGATCACGTTGTGTGGGCGCGTCATAAACGCCAAAACACAGAAGCGGCAGGCGGCGATCTTCCGGCAGGCGGTCGTTAAGGCGCGGCTCTAAAACATATCCAAGCTCGTAACTGGCGTAGCCTGCCAGCCATGCACCGTCAGCGCGCGCCGAATCCAGCGCCGCCATCGCCTGGGGCACGTCCTCCGCCCTGTCCACGCGGATCACTCTGGCTGGTCGGTCGAAACTGGTTCCGGGTCCGGCTGGCCCCTGATCGAAACGAATTCGCACGTGCATCCTCAATTTACCGTGCTGCGCGGTATAGAGAATACGGCGGTAAGGGAAAGAGGGGAAAGCGGCAATTTCATCCCTGTTTCCGATCCCCCTTGAACCTTTTGGCGCGGTCCCTATAACGCAGGACAATTTGGGCACTCGGAGGGTGCCCTGACTCGCGGACAATCGAAGGAACCAGGCCATGCCCAGAAGAACCGACATCCAGTCGATCATGATCATCGGGGCCGGCCCCATTGTCATCGGACAGGCCTGCGAATTCGACTATTCGGGCGCACAGGCCTGCAAGGCGCTGCGGGAAGAAGGGTACCGGGTCATTCTGGTGAACTCGAACCCCGCTACGATCATGACCGACCCCGGTCTTGCGGATGCCACCTATATCGAGCCGATCACGCCCGAAGTGGTTGCCAAGATCATCGAGAAAGAGCGCCCCGACGCCCTGCTGCCCACGATGGGCGGGCAGACCGGTCTGAACACCTCGCTGGCTTTGGAAGAGATGGGTGTGCTCGAGAAGTTCGGGGTCGAGATGATTGGCGCCAAGCGCAATGCCATCGAAATGGCCGAGGACCGCGCCCTGTTCCGCGAGGCGATGGATCGGCTGGGTCTTGAGAACCCCAAGGCAACCATCGTGACCGCACCCAAGCGCGAGAACGGTTCTACCGATCTAGATGCCGGCGTGCAGATGGCGTTGGACGAACTGGAAGAAATCGGCCTGCCTGCGATCATCCGCCCCGCCTTTACACTGGGCGGAACCGGCGGTGGTGTTGCTTATAACCGTGAGGATTATATTCATTTTTGCCGCTCGGGCATGGATGCCTCGCCGGTTAACCAGATCCTCGTCGACGAAAGCCTGCTGGGTTGGAAGGAATACGAGATGGAGGTGGTTCGCGACACCGCCGACAACGCCATCATCGTCTGTTCCATCGAAAACGTGGACCCGATGGGCGTGCACACCGGCGACTCGATCACCGTGGCCCCTGCCCTGACGCTGACCGACAAGGAATACCAGATCATGCGCAACGGCTCGATCGCCGTTCTGCGTGAGATTGGCGTCGAAACCGGTGGGTCGAACGTGCAGTGGGCGATCAACCCCGAAGATGGCCGCATGGTCGTGATCGAGATGAACCCGCGCGTGTCGCGCTCCTCGGCGCTGGCCTCGAAAGCGACCGGTTTCCCGATTGCCAAGATCGCGGCGAAACTGGCTGTTGGATACACGCTGGACGAGTTGGACAACGACATCACCAAGGTCACCCCGGCTTCGTTTGAGCCGACCATCGACTATGTTGTCACCAAAATCCCGAAATTCGCATTCGAGAAATTCCCAGGTTCGGAACCCTACCTGACCACCGCGATGAAGTCGGTGGGTGAGGCCATGTCCATCGGCCGCACGATCCACGAATCGATGCAGAAAGCTCTGGCATCGATGGAATCGGGCCTGACCGGGTTTGATGAGATCGAAATCCCCGGCCTGAACGTTGGCCTCTGGGACGAAGCCGATGACAAAGCCGCCGTGATCAAGGCGATCAGCCAGCAGACCCCCGACCGTCTGCGCACCATCGCGCAGGCCATGCGTCACGGTCTGACGGATGATGAGATTTTCGGTGTTACCAAGTTCGACCCGTGGTTCCTGGCCCGTATCCGCGAGATCATCGAGGCCGAGCGCACGGTCCGAAAAAACGGCCTGCCGGTTACCGAGGACGGTATCCGCAAGCTGAAAATGCTGGGCTTCACCGATGCGCGTCTGGGCAATCTGTCTGGCCGCGACGAAGCCAACGTCCGCCGCGCCCGCCGCAATCTGGGTGTGAATGCCGTGTTTAAGCGCATCGACACCTGTGCCGCCGAGTTCGAAGCGCAGACGCCCTATATGTACTCGACCTACGAAGCCCCGATGATGGGTGAGGTTGAATGCGAGGCGCGCCCAAGCGACCGCAAGAAGGTTGTCATCCTCGGTGGTGGCCCGAACCGGATCGGTCAGGGCATCGAGTTCGACTATTGCTGCTGTCACGCCTGTTTCGCGCTGACCGAGGCTGGGTATGAGACTATTATGGTCAACTGCAACCCCGAGACGGTGTCGACCGACTATGACACCTCGGACCGCCTGTATTTCGAGCCGCTGACCTTTGAGCACGTCATGGAAATCCTGACGAAGGAACAGGAAAACGGCACGCTGCACGGCGTCATCGTTCAGTTCGGCGGTCAGACCCCGCTGAAACTGGCCAACGCGCTGGAGGCCGAAGGCATTCCGATCCTCGGCACCACACCGGACGCCATCGACCTGGCCGAAGACCGCGAACGGTTCCAGGCGCTGGTCAACGAGCTGGGTCTGAAGCAACCCAAGAACGGTATCGCCTCGACCGGCGAGCAGGCGCTTGAGATCGCCGAAAAGATCGGTTTCCCGCTGGTGATCCGCCCGTCCTACGTGTTGGGTGGCCGCGCGATGGAAATCGTGCGCGATATGGATCAGTTGAAACGCTATATCAACGAGGCCGTGGTTGTGTCTGGCGACAGCCCGGTTCTGCTGGACAGCTATCTGGCCGGTGCGGTCGAACTGGACGTGGATGCCCTGTGCGACGGCACTGACGTGCATGTGGCCGGCATCATGCAGCATATCGAGGAAGCAGGTGTGCATTCGGGCGACTCGGCCTGTTCGCTACCGCCTTATTCGTTGTCGAAAGAGATCATCGGCCAGATCAAGGAACAGGCGTTCAAACTGGCCAAGGCGCTGAACGTCGTCGGCCTGATGAACGTGCAGTTCGCGATCAAGGACGACGAGATTTTCCTGATCGAGGTCAACCCGCGCGCCAGCCGCACGGTGCCGTTTGTCGCCAAGGCGACCGACAGTGCGATTGCCTCGATCGCGGCGCGGGTGATGGCGGGTGAAAAGCTTTCGAACTTCCCGATGCGTCCGGCCTACAAGACCGTGGACGACACCAAGATCGCCGATCAGATGACACTGGCCGACCCGGACATGCCGTGGTTTTCGGTTAAAGAGGCGGTGCTGCCCTTTGCCCGCTTCCCCGGCGTCGACACGATCCTAGGCCCCGAAATGCGCTCGACCGGGGAAGTGATGGGCTGGGACCGCAGCTTCCCGCGCGCCTTCCTGAAGGCGCAGATGGGCGCCGGGATGGTCCTGCCGTCTTCGGGGCGCGCGTTCATCTCGATCAAGGACGCGGACAAGGGCTGGACGATGCTTGAAGCGGCGCAGGTGCTGGTGGCGCAGGGCTTTACACTTGTCGCGACCCGGGGCACGCAAAGCTGGCTGGCTGAACAGGGCGTGCCCTGCGACGTGGTCAACAAGGTTTATGAAGGCCGCCCGGACGTGGTCGACATGCTGAAAGACGGTCAGGTTCAGTTGCTGATGAACACCACCGAAGGCGCGCAGGCGGTCGAGGACAGTAAGGCCATCCGCTCGATCGCGCTTTATGACAAGATCCCGTATTTCACCACAGCCGCGGCCAGCCATGCTGCCGCTCTGGCAATCAAGGCGCAGGCCGAGGGTGATGTCGAGGTCAGGTCGTTGCAGGGCTGACACGGTTCAGCGCCCCAAAATGTCACGCGAAACCCTCGGAGCAATCCGAGGGTTTTTTCTGTCTCGGGCAGGTTGTTCACATAGTCGGGTAAGCAAAAGCAATCACGCCGGAGGTTACATCACCCGGCGTGTTCCCGCGCATTCCCTTAGGTCACCCAACCTTGATCTGCCCGCCTTGCATCGGCATTTTGTGCTGATCCAGACCAATCAGGACCGACCATGTATACGCCTGCCATCACCGGCTCCGGGGTTTTCACACCCGAAAATGTCATCACCAATGCCGAGCTTGTCGAAGCGTTCAACGCCTATGCCGACAAACAGAACGCCGCGAACGCGCAGGCCATCGCGGACGGGCGCATGGAGGCGATGCAGCATTCGTCGGAAGAGTTCATCCTGAAGGCGTCAGGGATCGAAAACCGCTATGTTATGGACAAATCCGGCGTTCTGGATCCGGACGTGATGCACCCGCTTCTGCGTCAGCGCGGCGATGATGAGCCGGGGATTATGACCGAAATGGCGGTGGATGCCTGCAAAAAGGCGATGGCGCAGGCCGGTCGCACGGCGGATGACATTGATCTGGTGATCTGCGCCGCCTCGAACCACGAGCGCGCTTATCCTGCCATTGCCATCGAGATCCAGCAGGCGCTTGGCATCACGGGCTTCGGGTTTGACATGAATGTCGCCTGTTCCTCGGCCACGTTCGGGATTCAGGCGGCTGCGGATATGGTCCGGTCGGGGTCTGTCCGGGCGGCGCTGGTGGTCAACCCCGAGATCTGCTCGGGCCATCTGGAATGGCGCGACCGCGATTGCCACTTCATTTTCGGCGATGTTGCAACCGCCACGCTGATCGAGCGGCAGGAGGATGCCACGGGCGCCCATTTTGAGATTCTCTCGACCCGCTGCGCCACGGCATTTTCCAACAACATCCGCAACAACAACGGCTTTTTGCGCCGCACCCGACCGGCCGGGATGGAAGATCGGCGCGACATGCAGTTCATGCAGAACGGGCGCAAGGTGTTCAAGGAGGTGCTGCCGATGGTCAGCCAGCACATCACCGATCACATGGAGGCCGAGGGGCTAGGCAGTGACGATCTGAAACGGCTGTGGCTGCATCAGGCCAACAAGACCATGAACGATTTCATCGGCAAAAAGGTTCTGGGCCGCGTGCCCGATCCGGGTGAGCAGCCCAATATCCTGCAGGATTACGCTAACACCTCATCAGCCGGGTCGATCATTGCATTCTCGAAATACTCGGACGATCTGGAAGATGGCCAGATCGGCCTGATCTGTTCCTTCGGGGCCGGTTATTCGGTCGGGTCTGTGATTGTGAAGCGGCACGGCTGAGTTCACAATCATTCGGGCAAGCGTCTGTTCACGAAAATCGCATCTCGGACCCGAGTTCCGGCGGTTCAGCTGACGCTTTCTTCTTCCAGATGCAGCTTCATTTCGATCAGCACCTGCTGCAACAGACTGGTTTCTCTCAGCAGCCGCTTTGCCTCGTTCACGGTGATGATACCGTCTTCGATGGCAGCCTGGTATTCGGTCATCAGCATCGCAAAACGCTGACTTAAGGCGATGACGTCCGAGTTCACGCCGCCGGTGCGCGGGGAGTCGGAATTCCGGCCGTCATACGACAAAGTAATGTTATTGAGATCGGCCAGCGCAGAGGTAACGTGGGGGAAGCCTGCCACCGTCTCAAGCCGCGCTACGGCGTCCACCGGCATGAACCGGTCGCTGTGTTCGGCGTTGTCTGAATAGTACCGCCCAAGTGTCGCTTTGGACTTGCCCGTTATCTTACAGGCAGATTCGATTCCCACATCTTTGACCAGTGCTTCGGTATGCTTTTTCAGATAGGCCCCGATATCTGCCATTGTTTTACCTTTGTTACCTGTAATCACCCTTCAGCCGACCGCATTTGGGGGAAAGGGTGGGGAAATTTCCCATATTCGATTCATAATTGAAATGTCATATATTGGCTATCCCTCAGATATGCGGGGATTTTGTGAGTGAGTGGCGGCATTTCAAGCCGGTAATGAGTGATCGCGGAGCTGATTCTTAGCTCCGCTCTGTTTAGGCCATATGTTGGCCGACGGCGTCGTTGTTGTGGGCGCGCGGGTTCCATCCCCAGAGAGCATCTGCTCGGCCCATGCAACCGCAACGGCGACGTCGCTTCCTCAATGCCATTGATGACTTGCCCCCTTGGTTCACCCGATTTAGACCCGGCCCATGGCAAAACTGTATTTCAACTATTCCACCATGAACGCGGGCAAATCGACCGTGTTGCTGCAGGCGTCGCACAACTATCGCGAGCGGGGCATGGATACCTATCTGATGACCGCCGCGCTGGATGGACGGGCCGGTGTCGGTCGCATCGCCTCTCGCATCGGAATATCCGCCGAAGCGGATGTGTTCGCAACGGAAGACGACGTTTTTCAGATGATCCAAGATCGCCGGAACAAAGGCAAAATCGCCTGCGTCTTCGTCGATGAGGCGCAGTTTCTGACCGAGGATCAGGTATGGCAACTGGCCCGCGCGGTGGACGATCTGGATGTTCCCGTGCTGGCGTATGGGTTGCGGGTTGATTTTCTCGGAAAGCTGTTCCCGGGCTCGGCCGCCCTGCTGGCGTTGGCCGACGAGATGCGCGAGGTGCGCACCATCTGCAGATGCGGACGCAAAGCGACCATGGTGATCCGGCAGGACGAACATGGCCAGGCCATCACCGAAGGCGCGCAGGTGCAGATCGGCGGCAACGAAACCTATGTTTCGCTGTGCCGCAAACACTGGCGCGAGGCGGTGGGCGCCTAAACCAGGTTGGGCAACGGACGCCCCGCAACAAAGGCCGCGACATTGTCCAGCGCCATCTGCCCCATATCGGTACGCGCTTCCTCGGTGGCTGTGCCCAGATGCGGCAACAATGTCACGTTTTCCATATCACGAAGGGCCTGAGGGACGATCGGTTCGAATTCGTATACGTCCAGACCCGCGCCCGCGATTCGGCCGTCTTGCAGGGCCGCAATCAGGGCGGCCTCGTCCACAACCTCGCCCCTCGCGATGTTGATCAGCAGGCCGGACGGCTTCATCGCCTCAAGAACCTGCGTGTTGACCAGATGCCTTGTTTCCGCGCCGCCGGGGACGGCAAGCACCAGGAAATCGACAGACGCAGCAAGGTCGCTCAGTTTGGGGATGTAGTCAGCGGGAAAATCGACGTCCTTTGGGCTGCGGGACTGATAGGCAACCTGCATACCGAACCCGAAATGACAGCGCCGTGCGATGGCCTGCCCGATACGGCCCATGCCCACGATGCCGACCCGCTTGCCGGTCACGTGGTGGCCCAGCATCTGGGTCGGGTGCCACCCCCGCCAGCCAGCCGAACGGACCAGCCGCTCACCCTCGCCCGCACGGCGAGCAGTGGATAGCAAAAGGGTCATGGCGATGTCAGCGGTGGCGTCCGTGACAGCGCCAGGCGTGTTGGTAACGGCGATACCTGCCGACCGTGCCGCATCCACGTCGATATGGTTGTAACCCACGCCGAAATTGGCCAGCAGCTTGCATCGCGGTGCGGGCACCTCACCGATGATCTGTGCCGAGAACTGATCGCCCAGCGTCGGCACCACCAGATCGAACTCGGTCAAGGCACGATGCATTTCAGCGTGGTCAAGCGGCGTGGTTTCAGACCTGATCTGGACGTCGAACTCGGCGCGGGCGCGGGCTTCGACGGCGGGTGTCATCGGTCGGGTGATCCAGAGCTTCATCAGTGCATCCGCCCGCCCAGCGGGACCTTGCCATCAGGGCCGATCAGAACGATCTCGCCATTCTCGTCCGGCAGGCCAAGCACCAGAACTTCGGACATGAAACGTCCGATCTGGCGCGGCGGAAAGTTGATCACGGCCATCACCTGTTTGCCAACAAGCCCGGACGGGTCGTAATGGGCCGTGATCTGAGCCGAGGTTTTGCGCTCGCCGATCTCGTCGCCGAAGTCGATCCACATCTTGATCGCGGGTTTGCGGGCCTCGGGATATGGTTCCGCGCGCACCACCTGACCCACGCGGATATCGACCTTGAGGAAGTCGTCGAAGGAAATCTCACTCACGCGACAGCTCCCTCGACCGGTTGGTTGCAGCGCCGACGGCGCGGTGCAGAAGATCCGGGAACCCGGTTTCCTCGTGCATCAGAACCTCAAGCGCGGCCTGCGTTGTCCCGTTGGGCGAGGTGACATTGATGCGCAGTTGTGCGGGGTCTTCCTCGGCGGCCATGGCCAGCGCACCGGCCCCGGCCACGGTGGATTTGGCCAGCTTCATCGCCAGTTCGTGCGGCAGGCCATGCGCCTCGCCCGCCTTGGCGAGCGCTTCGATCAGGTGGAACACATAGGCCGGACCCGACCCGCTGAGGCCGGTTACGGCATCCATCTGGTCCTCACTCTCCAGCCGGACCGTCTGTCCGATGGCCGAGAGAAGGGATTCGGCCAGATCCGCATCGGCGTCTGTGGCGTTGGCGTTGCCGATCAGCGCGGTAATGCCCTGGCGGATCGCGGCGGGCGTGTTCGGCATGGCACGGATGATCGGGGTGCCCTGCCCCAGAACGTCCTCGAACGTGGCCAGAGAAGTTCCGGCTGCAACAGAGATGAACAGGCTGGTGCCACCGCCCAGCGCCTTGATCGCGGGCAGCGCGTCGCCCATCATCTGCGGTTTGACGGCAACAAGCACCACGGCGGGCGCTTCGGGCAACGGTGTGTTGATGTTCACGCCCTGCGCCTTGAGCCAGTCGGACGGGTAAGGGTCGATAACCCAGACCGAAGATGCGGGAAGACCATGCTCAAGCCATCCGGCGAGCATGGCGGACCCCATCTTGCCACATCCCAAAAGCACAAGCCCCTGATCGGCGACGCGTGACATATCCATGATTGCCCCTCTCGTAACGTAACGATTCAGGGCAAAGCTTTACGCGCGGCCGTAGGCCTCTGCAATGGCGACCTGAATGGCCTCTTCCGGGGTACGGTTGCCCCACGTGACCAGTTGTATCGCCGGGTAATACCGCTCGGCGCTGAGTACGGCGGCGTTGATCATCGTATCGATCTGCTCGGCGCTGGCCATCTGGCCGCCCGCCAGCACCAGACCATAGCGGTAGACCATCAGTTTCTGGTTGGCCCAGTAGGTAAAGGCCCCAGCCCAGCACTGATCGTTCATCTTGTTGAGCAGCTCGTAAAGCTGCATTTCCCGTTCGGCCGGCGGTTCCATTTCGAACGAACAGACCATCCGCAGTGTTTCGTCATAGTTGGACCAGGCCAGCGTGATCGAATAGGTCCGCCACTGGCCTTCGACGGCCATGGCAATCTGGTCATCGCCGATGCGGTCAAAATCCCAGTCGTGGTGTTCGGCCAGATGTTCAACAATATCAATCGGATGAAGGTCTTCTTCTAGAAACTGTTCGGAAAGGGCCATAATGCCACCTCGCTCCTTCTCTAGCATTTCGGGGCTGGCAGCGCCCCATTGCTAGTTGCCTGCTCTACAAGCCGGGCTTCCCCCTTGGGCCTGTACTAAATATGGTGCGATGTGGTTGATATTCTGACAACCCCCATTCTTGGGGATAACAGCAATAAGTTGTGGACAGCCTGCAACGGCATCCAAAATATTGGCACTTTGCCCAGCTTTTTCTTGATTAAATTCTGCGACGCGTCAAAATACACCGCATTGCACAACCCGTTAATTCGGATTGCGCGGCAGAAAATTTTGTCCTGAAAACTTGGTCAACGCGGCGCGAACGGAACGTCACTTGTCCAGTTTCGCCTCAAGCGCTGCAATCCGCGCTTCGAGTGCCGCATTTTCTTCGCGCGCTTTCTGGGCCATGGCACGGACGGCATCAAACTCTTCGCGGGTGACGAAATCGCGGTCGGCCAGCCAGCGGTCGATCATCGACTTCATCGCGTTTTCGGCCTCCTCCCGCGCGCCCTGTGCCACGCCCATCGCGTTGGTCATCAGCTGGGATACGTCGTCCAGGATTTTGTTGCGGGTTTGCATGTCTCTAACTCCGGTTTCGCGGTTGGTCCCTATATGGGTAAAGAATGAGCCGGACTCAAGGTTGACTTGCCCTGCAAAGCCCGGGCAATGAGACGCACATGCAGGCTGTTCTGAATTTTCCTGATCTGTCGCCCGAATTGTTCTCGATCTCGCTGTTCGGGATGGAGTTCGCGCTGCGATGGTACGCACTGGCTTACATCGCCGGCATTCTGATCGCGTGGCGGATGGCGCTGTCCGCGTTGCGTCGCCCTGCCCTGTGGCCCGACGAGGTGCCGCCTCTGCGCAAGGAACAGCTGGAGGATCTGGTCACGTGGATCATCCTTGGCGTCATTCTGGGCGGACGGCTGGGGTTCGTGCTGTTTTATCAGCCCGGATACTACCTGTCGCATCCGCTGGATATCCTGAAAGTCTGGCAAGGCGGCATGGCCTTTCACGGCGGATTGCTTGGCGTGGTTGTCGCCGCATATCTTTATGCAAGGCGGCATAATATACCGGCGCTGTCTCTGGCCGATCTGATCGCCCACACCGTACCGCCGGGATTGTTGCTTGGGCGACTGGCAAATTTCATCAATGCGGAACTCTGGGGGCGGCCAAGCGATGCGCCATGGGCTGTGATCTTTCCCGGCATGGCCGCGCAGGACTGCCCCGGCGTTGTGGCGGGCATGTGCGCGCGCCACCCTTCACAATTGTATGAGGCTGCACTTGAAGGCATCCTGCTTGGCGCGCTTTTGCTGTGGCTGGCCTATTGGCGCGGGGCGTTCCGCAAACCCGGCCTGATCATGGGCGTGTTTCTGGCCGGATACGGCGCGTCGCGTTTTATAGTCGAGTTCTTCCGCCAGCCGGATGCGCAGTTTGTTTCTCCCGGCAACCCGTTGGGTCTTGCGTGGCATGTGGGCGGCTATGGGCTGACGATGGGACAGTTGTTGTCTCTGCCGATGATCGCTCTTGGCCTGTGGTTTGCCCTGCGTGCCCGGGCGGCGAAATGACCCTGACCGATCACCTGCTGGCACGGATCGGGCAGGACGGCCCGATGACGATTGCCGATTACATCAGCGAATGCCTGCTGCATCCTGATTTGGGATACTACACAACCCGCGACCCGCTGGGCGTGCAGGGCGATTTCATTACCGCCCCGGAAATCAGCCAGATGTTCGGAGAACTGATCGGCCTGTGTCTGGCGCAATGCTGGCTGGATCAGGGCCGTCCCGCACGGATTACCCTTGTCGAGTTGGGCCCCGGTCGCGGAACCCTGATGTCGGACATCCTGCGCGCCACGGGGGATGTTCCCGGTTTTCATGATGCTGCGCAGGTCGTGTTGCTGGAGGCATCACCCACACTGCGCGCCGTTCAGCTTGAGATGCTGAAAGATCATGCGCCAGTCTGGATTGATACGATCGACATGTTGCCGGACCTTCCGACCTATCTTGTCGCCAATGAGTTCTTTGATGCCCTGCCGATCCGGCAATTCGTACGGGATGGCGAGGGCTGGCGCGAGCGGCTGATCGGCGCGGATCACGGCGCGCTGAGCTTTGGTTTGGGACCGTCGGGGCCACAGCCCGCCCTGCACACACGGCTGGAGGATACCCAGGACGGTGATCTGGTTGAAATTTGCGCCCCGGCCACTCCCTTCGTCAGCGAGATTTCCGGCCGCATTGCCGCAAATGGTGGCGTTGGCCTGATCGTGGATTATGGCGACTGGCGGTCGCTGGGCGACACGTTGCAGGCGCTGCGCGGGCATCAGCGGTCAGACGTGCTGACGGATCCGGGCCAGGCCGACCTGACGGCTCATGTTGATTTCGAACCCCTTGCAGCGGCCAGCCGGACAGCGGGCTGTGCCCACACGCGCCTGACCCCACAGGGCGTTTTCCTTGAGCGGCTGGGCATAACGGCACGCGCGCAAAGACTGGCTCAATCATTAACCGGTCCGGCGCTGGATTCGCTGGTCTCGGCACATCGCCGGTTGACGCATCCCGAGGAAATGGGAAACCTGTTCAAAGTGCTGGGCCTCTATCCGGCAAACGCTTCTCCACCACCGGGACTGGAACCATGACGCTCGAGATTCTGACATCTGATCTTCTGTCCCCTGTCCGCCATGGGTTTTTCAGCCGCCGCGGCGGGGCGTCATCCGGAATCTTCTCGGGGCTGAACTGCGGGTACGGGTCGTCTGACCAGACCGACGTCGTAACCGTGAACCGCAGCCGGGTGGCCGATGCGATGGCAGTTGCCCCCGACGCGCTGATCAGTGTGCATCAGGTGCATTCCCCAACCGTCCTGACGGTCGATGCCCCGGTTACCGGTGAGAAGCCAAAGGCGGACGCGGTTGTGACTGCAATGCCCGGGCTGGCCCTGACGATCCTGACGGCCGACTGCCAGCCAGTGCTGTTTGCTGATCCAAACGCAAATGTGATCGGGGCCGCACATGCCGGGTGGCGCGGTGCCCTGGATGGTGTGCTGGAAGCCACGTTGGAGGCCATGGTGGCCCTGGGCGCGCGCCGCGAAGACACCATTGCGGTGATAGGCCCCACGATCTCGCAACGCGCATATGAGGTCGGGCCGGAGTTTTTGGATGACTTTGCCGCGGACTCGCCCGATAACATGCGGTTTTTCGTAAATGGGCAAGGCGATCGACTTCATTTCGATCTGCCCGCCTTTGGCCTGCACCGGCTGCGGGCGGCGGGTATCGGGCAGGCGGAATGGACACGGCATTGCACCTATTCCGACCCTGAAAGGTTCTATTCCTACCGCCGGTCGACACACGCCAAAGAGGCGGACTACGGGCGCCTGATTTCCGCGATCAGATTGTAGTTTTAGACAAGATTAAGGCAATTTTGCCGCTTTTCCGCCACATTTTTGGTGTTTATTCCAATCAGAATCGAACGGAAATTATTGTCCGCTGTCAAACAGTTATACGTTTTGACCTTTGATTGGCGCGGCAATGTTAACAAAAGGGAACCGCTTACCTTCAATTTGTCCTCAATTGATCCCGGATCAGCCTTATCGGTGCCGCAAATCAGCGTCACAAATGGTTCACACAAGGGAAAACGGGCCTAAGCCCCAATAATTGAGCAGGACAAAGTTATGAAGACGAGATCACGCTTTCTAAGCGCTGTTTTCGCGGCGATCAGGGATCAAAACCCTGACATGCCATGGAAGCGAGTTTCCAGCAGATCTGTCAGAGTTGCACGCCGTCTGGCGGCGCGGCGCTGATCATGAAGGCCCGCGGAACCATGCTGCCGGTTCCAAGGGCTAATACGTGCAACGGGAGGGTGCTCCGGCCCGATGCACGAGCTGCCACGACCATACTGCGTGGCGCTGATACGGGGCGTGTGTGCGTGAACAATTTCAGTTTGCGTTTGTGTGAGTTTGTCTGGGGGGTCAATGTGTTGACCAAAGTTATGCGATATTGCGTCGCGACGCGCGGGAATTCCGACTGCCGTCCTGTGGTCTCTCGTTTCATTCAAGACAAAGAACAACACCGATCTGGTGGGTCTGCCCTAGGGTTCGGCCTGCATGACCGGTATTTAGAGGGGACGGAATAAATATGACTATTCCAAATTCATTGGCACGCGCCGCCAGAAATGCCGTCGAAACGTCGGCGATGCTGCGCGAAGCCCAACAACCGCCAGTAAAGGCAAAGGCGCAGCTGCGGCGCTACGAAGTCAGCACCTTGCTGAAAAACGGTGAAGTTTCGCAAACCCGCCACATCGCACCGGCGCTGCCCATGTTCGAGGACGCGTTCTGCGCTTTCACGCGCGGTTCGCTGGTCGATACCGAACGCGGACCGATTGCAATCGAAGATCTGATGCCGGGGGATACGGTCCTGACACAGGATGGCACCTCGGAAACCGTGCTGTGGAAAGGATCCGTCACGCTGATTCCAGGACGCGAAGATTCTCGCGGCCGGACGCGGCCATTGACCCGGATCATGGCCGACACGTTCGGGATGCAGAAACCGATGTCCGGTGTCATCGCCGGACCAGCGGCCCGGCTGCTGGGCTGCCCGGCCCATTTGCGCCACCTGCATGGCGGCGCGCCGATTCTGGCACCGGTTCGGGAGTTCCAGGACGGAATGGGCGTTATCGAAACATTGCCGCCCACTCCGGTCGAACTGTTTCATATCTGCCTCAAACGGCATTCGGTGATAAGTGTTGATGGGTTATCTTTTGAGTCTTATCATCCAGGTGTTAATGCTGTTCGGATGATCAGCCACTCTTTGCGGTCGATCTATTTGAACTTGTTTGCTCATATCGAGTCGCTCAACGATTTTGGCCCGCTGCTTATGCCGCGCGCCGGAGATGGAGAGGTGGACGCGATATCAGCGTGAAATGTTAACGATTACTGCATAGTGGGGGCATAATGCAGCTAGTACTCAGTTGGATCTTATCTTTGGCGGTCGCCGCAATGCTGCCGCCGGTTACGGCACATCCAAAACGCGCGGGGGTTACGCCGTCCGGTTCATTCGTTCTTCCAGAACGTCGAAGGGCACGCCGGGCTCGTCTTTTGCGCCGCGGATGACAAGCGACGTCTTGACGCTGGCCACGTTCGGCGTGGTCAGCAAGTCGCCTGTCAGAAACTGCTGAAAGCTGCTGAGATCTGGCGCAACGCATTTCAGGATGAAATCGACTTCGCCGTTCAGCATGTGGCATTCGCGGACCAGTGGCCATTCCCGGCACCGATTTTCGAACGCGCTGAGTTCGGATTCGGCCTGGCTTTCGAGCCCGACCATGGCAAAGACCTGCACTTCGAACCCAAGTTCGCGGGCGTTGACGTCGGCGTGGTAGCCGTGGATCAGGCCTGATTCCTCGAGCGTGCGCACTCGGCGCAGACACGGCGGGGCTGATATTCCCACGCGTTTGGCCAGTTCTACATTGGTCATGCGACCGTCTGCCTGCAATTCCGCCAGAATTTTGCGGTCAATCTCATCCAGCCGTGTGGCGACCATGGAATGCTCCTGAATTTTCAGTTGTTATATCAGCGCCCAGCTAATGCGCAATATTATTTCACCGCCGCGCAATATTGTTTATTTGTAATGCAACATTGATCGACAACGCCTGACCTGCCTGCCGTACAGGAACCGTCAGGAAGGGGCTTTAAGCCCGATCAAGCGGTCGCTATATCCATCCTCAACGGGCCGAGCGCCCACATCAGGCAGATCGAGTTGGGGGTACCATGGCCGACACAAAACACACCAAGGTTCTGATCATCGGGTCGGGACCGGCCGGATACACGGCCGGCGTTTATGCGAGCCGGGCAATGCTGGAGCCGATCCTGGTACAGGGGATCGAGCCCGGCGGCCAGCTGACCACCACAACCGATGTCGAGAACTATCCCGGCTTTACCGAGGTGCAGGGCCCCGATCTGATGATCAAGATGCAGGAACACGCAGCGGCGATGGGCTGCGAGATCATCGGCGACATCATCAGCGATCTGGATATCAGCAAGCGCCCGTTCACCGCGAAGGGTGACAGCGGCACGGTTTACACGGCAGACGCGGTCATTCTTGCCACTGGCGCCCGCGCCAAGTGGCTTGGCCTGCCCTCGGAAGACAAGTTCAAGGGCTTTGGCGTATCTGCCTGCGCCACCTGCGACGGGTTCTTCTATCGTGGACAGGAGATCGTGGTGATCGGTGGCGGCAATACCGCCGTCGAAGAGGCGCTGTTCCTGACCAACTTTGCAAGCAAGGTCACGCTGATTCACCGCCGGGATGAACTGCGGGCAGAAAAAATCCTGCAGGATCGCCTGTTCAAAAACGAAAAGATCGAGGCGCTGTGGTTCCATGAACTGGACGAGGTGAACGGAACCGATGCTCCGCTGGGCGTGGAAGGCGTGCGCGTGAAGAACGTGAAAACCGGCGAGATCACGGAAATTCCTTGCAAGGGCGTATTCGTGGCCATCGGCCACGCTCCGGCCAACGAACTGGTCAAGGACACGCTGGAAACCCATATGGGTGGCTATGTCGTGACCAAACCGGGGTCCAGCGAAACCTCGGTTCCCGGTGTTTTCGCTGCGGGTGACCTGACGGACCATATCTATCGCCAGGCCGTCACCAGCGCCGGAATGGGTTGCATGGCCGCACTGGACGCCGAGCGTTTCCTGGCCGAACAGGAATAAGCAATTGGCTGAATTCACCAGCGCCGCACGGTGAATTCAGTCCTTCGCCCGATGGCCGTCTTGACCGCCGCCCTACCCCGTATCAGACTTTGGGGCACGAAAGGCCGGATATGGGTGGCATCATTGAGTAACGTTCTGTGGCGCGGCGGATGGGCTACCCGTCTTCGGATCGGCAGCGGCCTTGTCCTGTTTACCTTTGCCTTCTTCCATTTCATCAACATTGGCCTGGGCCTGTTTCACACGGATTACCTGCATGGCATGCAGGATGGGCGTCAGGCTGTGACCCGGCACGATGCCGGGGCAATCCTTCTGTATGCGGCGCTGTTCACCCATGCCGGTCTGGCGCTTTATTCCATCGCCCAGCGCAGAACCCTGCGCATGCCGTTCAGCACCGGATTGCAGGTTGTTCTGGGGTTGCTGATCCCGCTGCAGCTGATCTCTCACATTGTTCATACACGGTATGCGCACGAGATTTTCGATGTGAATGACGAGATGGGCTATATCATCATCCTGATGTGGCCCAGCATCGCGATCTGGATGCAAAGCCTGTTGCTGTTGTTGGTCTGGATACATGGCTGTATCGGCCTGCATATGTGGCTGCGCCTGACCCGTTGGTGGTCACGGGCCGTGCCCTATCTGATTGGATTGGCCGTTTTCATCCCAACCTTTGCGCTTGCGGGGCTGCTGACCGAGGGGCGGCGGCTGTGGTTGGATTTCGCCGATGATGACCTTCGCGAGCAGTATATCGAGCACTACAACTGGCCCTCCCCCGAAGCTTTCCAAACCATGTTCGGTGTCAAGAACACCTCGCTAATGGTGTTCTGGGTGGCCCTTGGGGCGACGCTTCTGATCTATTTCGGGCGCAAGATGTGGCGGCGCAGGCATTCGGTGCGTGTCCGGTATGTGGACGGCCCCGAGGTAGTGGCAGAGAAAGGCATGACCCTGCTTGAGATTTCTCAGGCCAACGGCATCCCGCACACTGCATTGTGCGGCGGCAAGGGGCGTTGCACCACCTGCCGTGTAATTGTCGAGAAAGGCGCCGACGATCTTCCGTCCCCCAGTGCAGTCGAGGCACGCAGTCTGAGCGCCGTAAACGCCCCGCAGGGCGCGCGCCTGGCCTGTCAGATTCGCCCGACCGAACCCGCAACCGTGTTCCGCATGTTCCGCCCTGAAGGCCGCCGCGGGCGCGCGCATGCCAGTCAGGGAAAAGAGCGCCAGCTTGCCGTGCTGTTTCTGGACATGCGCGGGTTCACCGCGCGCACGACCGGCCAATTGCCGTATGACATTGTGTTCCTTCTGAACCGGTTCTTTGACGCGATCGTGCCGCCCATCACTGCCCAGGGCGGTGTTGTCGACAAATACATGGGCGATGGGCTGCTGGCCGTGTTTGAAACACCGGATACCGCAAGCTCGGCCCGGGCCGGGCTGAAGGCGGCAGCCGAGATCAGCCAGGCGCTGCAGCAGTTCAACCGTCAGCTTGAGGGCGAAGGCGCACCGGGTGTCCGGATCGGCATGGGTCTGCATCTGGGCGATCTGGTTTTGGGCGAGATCGGCGCTGCCGGTTCGGCTTCTCACACCATTATCGGGGATGCCGTGAACGTGGCCAGCCGGTTGGAAGCCGAAACCAAGGCACTGGGTGCGGAACTGCTGGTGTCCGAGACGCTTTTGCAGGCGGCGGAGTTTGATTACAGCGTTTCAGACATCCACTTTTTCGAGCTGCGCGGTGTGAGCCACCCGGTGCCGGCCCTGACCGTCAAGCGTGCATCGGAACTTGAGCTGAGCGTCGCGGCATAGGAACACATTCGCTGAATACGGCGGAATTGTTGCCAATTTGAAGAACCTCGATCGCAATTGCATTCCAAACATGGAAAATCCTTCCAATCCGGGAGAATTCGACGCATATCGTCCTTTGTTTCATGAAGGTATATGGACTCCGGGCCTGCATCGGGGCACATGCGCCGCGACGACAGGCAACACCACACTGTAATAAGAGTATTCTGATGACGATGTTAAGCAATCTGGCACCGATCCCTGAACTGTACGTATCCTATGACTCGGCCCAGAAACTGAAGGTCGAAGCCGCCGATCTGACAAGCTGGGACCTGAGCCCGCGCCAGATCTGCGATCTGGAGCTGCTGATGAATGGTGGGTTCAACCCGCTCAAGGGTTTCCTGTCCGAGGCCGACTACGACAACGTCGTGGAAAACATGCGCCTGGCTGACGGCACCCTGTGGCCGATGCCGATTACGCTGGATGTCAGCGAAGATTTTGCCGAGAACATCGAACTGGGTCAGGACATTGCCCTGCGCGACCAGGAAGGTGTCATTCTGGGCACCATGACCGTGACCGACCGTTGGACACCGGACAAGGCGCGTGAGGCCGAGAAAGTCTTTGGCGCGGACGACGACGCGCACCCGGCCGTGAACTATCTGCACAACGTGGCCGGCAAGGTATATCTGGGCGGCCCCGTGGTCGGCATTCAGCAACCGGTCCACTACGATTTCCGCGCCCGCCGCGACACCCCAAACGAGCTGCGCGCCTATTTCCGCAAGCTGGGCTGGCGCCGCATCGTGGCGTTCCAGACCCGCAACCCGCTGCACCGAGCGCATCAGGAACTGACCTTCCGCGCCGCCAAGGAGGCGCAGGCCAACCTGCTGATCCATCCGGTTGTCGGCATGACCAAGCCGGGTGATGTCGATCACTTTACCCGCGTCCGCTGCTACGAGGCGGTACTGGACAAGTATCCCGCATCCACCACATCGATGTCGCTGCTGAACCTGGCGATGCGCATGGCCGGCCCGCGCGAGGCGGTCTGGCACGGGCTGATCCGCGCCAACCACGGCTGCACCCATTTCATCGTGGGCCGCGACCATGCCGGCCCCGGCAAGAACAGCCAGGGCGAGGATTTCTATGGCCCCTACGACGCGCAGGATCTGTTCCGCCAGTTTCAGGACGAAATCGGCGTCGAGATGGTCGACTTCAAACACATGGTCTATGTTCAGGAGCGTGCTCAGTACGAGCCGAATGACGAGATCCTGGACAAGGACAAGGTCACGATCCTAAACATCTCGGGCACCGAACTGCGCCGCCGTCTGGCCGAAGGTCTGGAAATCCCCGAATGGTTCAGCTTCCCCGAAGTCGTTGCAGAACTGCGCAAGACCAAGCCGCCGCGCAGCCAGCAGGGCTTTACGGTGTTCTTCACCGGTTTCTCGGGCTCGGGCAAATCCACCATCGCCAACGCGCTTATGGTTAAGCTGATGGAAATGGGCGGCCGCCCGGTGACTCTGCTGGACGGTGACATTGTGCGTAAGAACCTGTCATCGGAACTGGGCTTCTCGAAGGAACACCGCGACCTGAACATCCGCCGCATCGGCTATGTGGCGTCCGAAATCACCAAGAACGGAGGCATCGCCATCTGCGCGCCGATCGCGCCCTACGCCACAACCCGCCGCGCGGTTCGCGAGGAGATCGAGCAGTTCGGCGCGTTCTGCGAGGTTCACGTGGCCACCACGATCGAGGAATGCGAGCGCCGCGACCGCAAGGGCCTGTACAAGCTGGCACGGGAAGGCAAGATCAAGGAGTTCACCGGCATCTCGGACCCTTACGACGTACCGCAGAACCCGGAACTGCGCGTTGAAACCGAGAATGTCGAGGTCGACAACTGCGCCCACCAGGTACTGCTGAAACTGGAAAGCATGGGCCTGATTGCCGCGACCTGAGCCGGTTTCAGAACCTGAACATGGAAGCCCCCGGTCTTTGCCGGGGGTTTTTTGTCTTAACTGCCGGAATTCAGTTCCGCGCGCAGCGCCTCGACCGCGCGGCGTTCGAAGGCGCCAAATTCGGCGGCTTTGGCCTGAATGGCCTGCACATGCGGCAGACGGGCAGTGTAATCCTGTGGCGATGCATCCGCAATCGCCTGCTGAATTTCAGCCTTGGATTCGCACAGGATCATGCCCGAAGTGTCCATGAAGTCGTCGATATTCGGGCATCCCCAGTAGATCGGCACGGTCGAACACAGGATCGCATCGATCAGCTTTTCCGAGAAGTAGTTCCGTTCCCGGACGTTCTCGATAACCACCGAGTACCGGTATGGGGCCAGACCATCGGACTTGTTTTCAAACGGTTTGTAACCCCGGCCCATTACATCGACATCCGCGCCACTTTCCCGGACCCAGTCAATCAGTTCGTGCCGCAATTCATGCCCAACCTGATCCCGTTTGGCAGACGCGATGAGGGAACAGGAGCGGTTTTTTTCAATTTTCAGATCCTGCCAGTCCAACACCTGCGTATCGCCGTAGGGCAGGAACACGGCGTTCGGGATGGTCTGCAGAAGGATGTCGTGAAAGGTGAACACCCGGAAAAAACGGCGATGGGTCCAGCGCAGCATCCGGTCGTGCTTGGCGTGAATGGCCGAAGGTTCCCCCATCATCAACGAAATGCGCGCGCGTGTGCCCCGACGCAACCGCAAATGTACGGTAGAGTTGGGGTACATGATCAGGTGATCGGTGCGCTCGAGATCGCCGATGGTCTTGCCGGTCAGGCGCTCCGGGCAGCCCTCGGGCCAGATGAGATCGGACAGTGGAACTGCCCCCAGTTTCGGACCCAGACGGTGGCCGTAGGGCAAAATGGCAATCGCGGGACGGGTCATTGCAACATCTCAGTCAGGTCGACCTGACCACGCATCAGGACATGGCCGCGACCGGCAACCCTGATCCCGGTCATCGCGTCCGGGGGACCGACTCGCGTGACAGTCGCCTGTCCGGGGCGGCCCATGTCGTGCCCCTGCTCTGCCACAAAGCTGTCATTGGACATCAGGCCGTATTTCCACAGGTAAGCCGCCATGGCGCCCGTGGCCGAGCCGGTGAACGGATCCTCTGGCGGGCTGGGTGGCGCCAGCAGCAGGCGCGAGAATGTGTCACCTGCAGACGTTGCACCCTTCAGCGTCACTAGGAAGGGTTCGGCCATATCTGAGCCCGAAAAACCTGCCTTCTCGGCCACCTTGCGCAGAGGCTCTTCGGACAGTTTTGCGGCGCGCAGGGCATCATGATCGCGCAACACGGTGATGCAGAACGGTAATCCGGTCGACACGAACTGGGGCGGGGAGATGATGGCGCTTTCAGGCAGGCCGATCGCGGCGGCAACAAGTTCCGCGGGCACGTGTTGGCCAAATTGGGGGGCAACCTGCGTCATCTCAATTTCATCGCCGTTCAGGTTGATCGATACGATCCCTGCCCCGGTTTCCAGCGTTAGGCTGTCGCCTTCGAACAACCCGCGCGACCGCATGGCTGCAACCGTGGCGATGGTGGGATGCCCGGCAAATGGGATTTCGCGGCTGGCCAGGAAGTAACGCACATGCACATCCGCGACTTCCGAAGGGCCGGTGAAGGTGCATTCCACAAGCGAGGTTTCGCGGACATAGGCCATGCACACTTCCTGCGGCAATACGGCACCACCGTGGACCACGGCACAACCGTTTCCGCCAAATGCCCGGTCGCTGAAGGCGTCTACCCAGTCAAAATCGAACCAGCTCATGCGTCACTTTCCCCGAACCATATGAATTACGGGCGCATCCGGCCCTTCCGGTTCGCATATGTCGCCGCTATGGCGGCAATTGTCACGCTAAAATCAGCCGGAGGCGGGGCCGTTCAGTGAACGGCCACCGGTGAAAAGTCATGTTCACGGGCCAGGACAAAGGCCAGTTTCCGGTCGGCGACCAGCGCCAATTGCTGTCCGTCGGAATCGTGAACCGCGTAGAGCTGATCCAGATCACCAGCCTGCTCTCGCACTTCCAAGGGAAGATCGGCAACATCGACCGCTTTGACATACACGATCCGGTCGCCTTCGGTGTTAATCTCAATCGGTGTATTCATTGCTCTTACCCCTTCTTTATGTTGATCGTCTGCACCACGGTTTCCGGAACAGCGCGGGTCAGATCCACGTGCAGCAGACCGTTTTCCATGATCGCCTCGCCGACTTCGACCCCATCAGCCAGCACAAACATGCGCTGAAACTGACGCGCCGCGATGCCACGGTGCAAAAAGATGCGCCCCTCGCTGTCGTCGCGTTGACGGCCCCGGATCACCAACTGGCGATCCTCGATGGTGATCGACAGATCTTCTTCCGCGAACCCGGCCACGGCCAGGGTGATGCGATACGAAAAATCCGATGTCTGTTCGATATTGTAGGGCGGGTATCCTTCGTTGCCAGCCTTTGCAGACCGTTCCAGAAGGCGTTCCAACTGCTCGAACCCCAAAAGATGCGGGTATGAGCCAAGAGTAAGTTTTGACACGTTTTCTCGTCCTTTTATGTCAAAGCGACGGGTAGTGCGGCCCCGTTGCGGCAACCGCGTGTAATAGAATATGGGAATATGCAGGGATGTCCACAAGGTCTGGCCCGATAAACCCTGACACACTATCTTGTGTGGAAAGCACCACAACTACGACTGAGTCGCCTATGAATGCGCCTACCGATCTTTCCATGAAAACTGATGAGGTTTTGCGGGTTGAACTTGAGGTGTTCCGACGTCAGCACCGCGATCTGGACGAAGCGATCGAGGCGCTGCAGGCAACGGGTACCTCGGACCAGCTGACCATCAAACGTCTGAAAAAGCAGAAACTGCGGCTGAAGGACATCATCCGGCTGATCGAGGACCGCCTGACCCCCGACATCATCGCCTGACGCATTGCCAGACAGGTGGATTTGGCTATAGTGCGCGCTCTTTGAAAAGCCGGGGAAAATGCGGATGGGTGAGATCAAGGTAGGCATCATCATGGGCAGCCAGTCGGACTGGCCCACGATGAAGGAAGCCGCGGATATTCTGGACGAACTGGGTGTTGCCTACGAGGCGCGCATCGTGTCGGCCCATCGCACGCCGGATCGCCTGTGGGACTATGGAAAAACCGCTGTATCGCGCGGCTTGCAGGTGATCATTGCGGGTGCCGGCGGGGCAGCGCATCTTCCGGGCATGATGGCTTCGAAGACACGGATTCCGGTGATCGGAGTGCCGGTTCAGACGCGGGCCCTGTCGGGTGTCGATTCCCTCTATTCCATCGTTCAGATGCCGAAAGGGTTTCCGGTGGCGACCATGGCCATCGGATCGGCGGGTGGTGCCAATGCCGGGTTGATGGCTGCTGGTATCCTGGCCCTGCAGGATGCCGAACTGGCCGGACGGCTGGATGCCTGGCGCGAGGCCCTGTCGGCCTCTATCCCCGAGGAGCCTGCCGATGACTGAAGCATTGCAAACCGGGGCTCGGATCGGAATTCTGGGCGGTGGCCAGCTGGGCCGGATGCTGTCGGTCGCAGCGGCCCGTCTGGGGTTTGTCACGCATATATTTGAGCCAGGCGCGAACCCGCCTGCTGGCCACGTCGCCGACCGCGTGACCACTACCGCCTATGACGATGCCGACGCCCTGAGTGCCTTTGCCGAAGACGTGGATTTCATCACCTATGAGTTCGAGAACATCCCGACCGAGGCACTGGATCTGCTGGAAGCGCATCGCCCCATTCGCCCGGGCCGCGAAGCCCTGCGGGTCAGTCAGGACCGGCTGACCGAGAAGAGCTTTCTGCAGGGACTGGGCCTGAAAACGGCACCCTTTGCCGACATCACAGATCTGGACAGCCTGCGCGCAGCGATTGATGAGATCGGCACACCCGCCATTCTGAAAACCCGCCGGTTCGGTTATGACGGCAAAGGTCAAGCCCGGCTGCGCGCGCCCGACGACGCCGAATCCGCACTGGCCGATATGGCGGGGGCGCCTGCCATTTTGGAAGGCTTCGTGGATTTCTCGCACGAGGTGTCCGTCATCGCCGCCCGTGGTCTGGACGGTCAAGTTGCCTGTTTCGATCCCGGTGAAAACGTCCACCGTGACGGTATCCTGCATACAACGACCGTACCGGCGCGGCTGTCGCCCTCGCAGCGAACGGATGCCGTGCTGCTGGCGGCCAATATTCTGAACGCGCTGGATTATGTCGGGGTGATGGGCGTTGAACTGTTTGTCACGGCCGAGGGTCTTATCGTCAACGAAATCGCCCCGCGTGTTCACAACTCGGGACATTGGACCCAGAATGGATGCGCCGTGGATCAGTTCGAACAGCACATCCGCGCTGTCGCAGGGTGGCCTCTGGGGGATGGCCAGCGGCATTCCGACGTGGTCATGGAGAACCTGATCGGCGCCGATATGGACCGTGTGCCCGATCTGGCCCGCGAGCGGGATGTGGCGCTGCATCTTTACGGCAAGGCCGACGTCAAGGCAGGCCGCAAGATGGGCCATTTCAACCGGGTCATCCGCTGAGGGGTATCGTGCCGGCGTGCGATGCCTCAGTCGAAGCTGTTCGTGAACTAGAGGAGACGCAGCGCGCTTATGCCACCAGGCGCGCCGCGATGTCCCCGGACATGTAGCTGACGCGCCCACCCGCCAGAGTGGCCGCGACACGGTTGGTGGCGGTTTCCAAGATCACCAGATCGGCCCGTTTGCCCGATGCAAGCGTGCCGCGATCCGTCAGACCCAGCACCTGCGCAGGCCCTGACGAGACCAGCGCCCAGGCCCCGGCCAGATCCAGCAGACCGCTTTTGGCCAGCATCAGGGCCGCGCGGCGCGGGCTGGGGTAATGGTAATCCGACGCCAGCGCGTCGCACAGGCCCATCGTGATCAGGTCAAGCGCGCTGGCATTGCCTTTGTGCGAGCCGCCCCGCACCACGTTCGGAGACCCCAGTATGACGTGATCACCGGCAGCACGGGCCGCCTCGGCGGCTTCCAGCGTTTCGGGAAACTCTGATATCCGGGCCCCACGCGCGCGCCAGTCTGCCCGGGCCCGGGCCGTGGCGTCGTCATGACTGCCCAACCGGACACCGCGATCGGACAGCGTGGCGCAAAGCTGTTCCAGCGCTGCCGGTACTTCCCCTGACCGGGCATGCATTTCTTGCAGCATTTCGAGATGCGCTTCAGGGCTGCGCCCGGCCTTGAGCGCCTGCCCGGTCAGACGCGGCGGTGTGCGCCCTTGCGCCAGGCGGTCATGCGGCAGATGATCATTGAACACCACATAAGGCACCTGCCACCGGGCAATACGCTCGGGCAGGTCCGCATAGTCGTCCAGCATGTGGGTTTCAAACCGCAACTGGGGCAACAGATCCGTCACGACGGTATCCCTGACCCCGGCAATCGCGTCAAAGACCTGGCCCGCAAATCCCGGGCCGCGCACGCCGCCCTCCCAGCTATGGAACTGGGCCAGCACGGCTGTGGTAATACCATTTGCGGCCAGTTCCGCCTCGGCCGACACCAGACCTTCGGCCATTTGCTTCATCGCTCCGCGACGCGGGGCAAGATGGCGCTCAAACCCGTCCCCGTGCAGATCGACGATCCCCGGCAGGATGGTGTATCCCGACAGATCGATCTGCCGTCCGGCCCCCGAGGACTGAATGATCCCGTCCGCCACGGCCAGTTCGGTTCGCGTCACTTCGTGACCCGACACAAGAACATCCGCCCGGGTGAAGGTCAGTTCAAGTGCGGTCATCGCGTCGGCTCCGACGGAGGTTCTGAACAGTCCTCTCCGATACAGATCTCGTCAATGACATCCATGACACCGTCCAGCCAGGTGATCTGCGGATCAAAGCGGCCAAATTCGATAAAATGCAGCGCCTGCGCCATGACCCGGGGGTTGTTCATCATGAAGGTATGGGTCACCGGCAATACGATGTGATCGGCCATGCCTGCGACACGGGTGGTTCGCACTGACACCTTTCCATCATCCCGCCCCTCGATCATCGACGAAAACAAAGGGTTCAGCGAGTTCTCTCCCGCGATTACTCCAAGATCGAATTCGACCGGCGGCAACTGGCCGGGAATACCCTCCGGTCCGGTTCCCAGCGCCAACCCGGCTGGACCGTTGAGCATACCGAAAACCTCCCATGAGCCAAGCTCATCAACCAGTTGGCTGCCCTGGTTTGGCGGGCCCAGCATGACCACGCGGCCCAGGTTGTCCGGTGTATTGTCCTGCAGCCAGTACCGCAGAAGAATTCCGCCCATCGAATGGGCCACGACATTTGCGGTCTCGTCCCCGCAGGCGGCAAGGGCGCCCGGCACGGTTTGCCGGGCCAGTTCGGGTATGGGCAGATCCGTTGACGGGTAATCCGGACGCACGACTTTGTAGCCGTGGGCGCTAAACAATTGCTCCATCACCGAAAACGAAGCCTTGGTGCGCGCAAGCCCATGCAGCAAAACAACGCATTTCGCGCTGGCAAAAGATGGAGCGAGGCAAAGAAGCAATACGACCAGAAATCTCATAGCCGCCAGATAAGGCTTATCGTGGATCGTGAAAACCCCTAGCCGGTCTTCCGTCGCGATATGGCCATCGCAATGCCGCCCAGAACCGCGACGGTTCCAACGGCCAGACGTAGACCTGCCGTTTCCCCCAGCAGGGCAATGCCAGCCGCGATGGCTATGATCGGAACGCTCAGTTGCACCACGGCCGCAGTCGCAGGCAAAAGCTGAGGCAGAACCCGGTACCACAGCGCATAACCCAGCCCCGAAGTCACGGCGCCGGACAAAATCGCCAGCGCATACCCAGCGGGTGCCATCTGCCACGCTCCGCCCAACAAAAACAGCGCAACGGACGTGACCGGCAGGGCCACCACGAAATTGGCAGCTGTTCCCTGCAATGCGTCGGGCTCGGACCGGCCTGCCAGCGAATAGGCGGCCCAGCCCACACCCGCCGCTGTCATCAGCGCGGCACCGGACAAGTCGACCTGAACAGCACCAGATGGCCACAACACATAGCCAAGTCCGGCGAGTGCAATCCCCGCTCCGGCCAACTGGCGCGCGGTGGGGCCCGAACCTGTCACGGTGCCAAAGGCAAACATGGAAATCTGTACGACCCCGAACAGGATCAACGCCCCCAATCCCGCATCAAGGGTCAGATACGCCATCGAAAACCCGATCATATAAAGGGACAGTGACCCTGCCCCGATAACCCTGCGTTTGTGAAATACCGGCAGATGCCCGCCTTGTTGCCGGACCAGCACCACCAGCATCAAGGCCCCAGACAGAACCCGCACCACGGCAAATCCCGCCGGATCGGCGACACCGCTGTCGATTGCCAGCCGGTTCAGGATCGAGTTCGCCGCGAAGGCGCACATGGTCAGGGTGGTCAGCAAGAACAGTCTCATATCAACCGCATAGCTGGTTCGCTGCGAACTGGACAGTCCTTTCCGCAAACACCCGGCGCTTCATCTTTTCCCAAATACTCCCGCCGGAGGCATGGCCGCATCGCGGCCATCGAAACCGAAACGGGGCCGCCCGAAGACGACCCCGTTCCTTTGCACTGTGCGTCCCCGTGAAGCAACCTGGCCATGGGGCCTGGCACCTGTCGGGGTCGTCAGAATTCGCCGGAGCGAATTCGACGTCTTACATCATGCCGCCCATGCCGCCCATGTCGGGCATGCCGCCTGCGGCAGGTGCGTCTTTCTGCGGCTTGTCTGCAACCATCGCTTCGGTGGTGACCAGCAGACCGGCAACCGATGCCGCGTCTTCCAGAGCGGTACGGACAACTTTGGCCGGGTCGATCACGCCGAACGAGAACATGTCGCCATATTCTTCGGTCTGCGCGTTGAAGCCGAAGGCAGCATCCGAGGATTCGCGAACTTTGCCTGCAACAACCGCACCGTCGACACCTGCGTTCTCGGCGATCTGGCGCAGCGGCGCTTCGATAGCCTTACGAACGATGTTGATGCCTGCGTCCTGATCAGCGTTTGCACCCTTCAGAGTTTCCAGTGCTTTACCGGCCTGAACCAGAGCAACACCACCGCCCACAACGACGCCTTCCTGAACGGCAGCGCGTGTTGCGTTCAGAGCATCGTCCACACGGTCCTTACGCTCTTTCACTTCAACTTCGGTCATGCCGCCGACGCGGATAACAGCAACACCGCCTGCCAGTTTGGCAACGCGCTCTTGCAGCTTCTCGCGGTCGTAATCCGACGAGGTTTCTTCGATCTGGGTGCGGATCTGTGCAACACGTGCTTCAATCTCGGCTTTCTCGCCAGCACCGTCGACGATGGTGGTTTCGTCTTTGGTGATTTCGATTTTCTTGGCGGTGCCCAGCATGTCCATGGTGACGGACTCAAGCTTCATGCCCAGGTCTTCGCTGATGACCTGACCGCCGGTCAGGATTGCGATGTCCTGCAGCATGGCTTTGCGGCGATCGCCGAAGCCCGGTGCTTTGACAGCAGCAATTTTCAGGCCGCCGCGCAGTTTGTTGACAACCAGAGTTGCCAGCGCTTCGCCTTCAACGTCCTCGGCAATGATCAGCAGCGGCTTTTGCGACTGGATCACCTGCTCGAGCAGCGGAACCATCGGCTGCAGCGAAGACAGTTTTTTTTCGTGCAGCAGGATCATGCAGTCGTCGAGTTCTGCGATCATCTTGTCTGCGTTGGTGACGAAGTAGGGCGACAGGTAGCCACGGTCGAACTGCATACCTTCGACAACGTCGGTCTCGGTTTCCAGACCTTTGTTTTCTTCGACGGTGATAACGCCTTCGTTGCCAACCTTCTGCATCGCGTCTGCGATCTGCTGACCGATTTCGGCTTCGCCGTTGGCCGAGATGGTGCCAACCTGAGCAACTTCTGCCGAGTCCTTGACTTCGCGCGAAGCGGCCTTGATGCCTTCAACAACCTTGGCGGTTGCCAGGTCGATGCCGCGCTTCAGGTCCATCGGGTTCAGGCCCGCTGCAACCTGCTTCAGACCTTCTTTGACGATGGCCTGTGCCAGAACAGTTGCGGTGGTGGTGCCGTCGCCGGCTTCGTCATTGGTGCGGCTGGCGACTTCTTTCACCATCTGCGCGCCCATGTTTTCGAACTTGTCTTCCAGTTCGATTTCCTTGGCAACCGAAACACCGTCTTTGGTGATGCGCGGCGCGCCGAAGGATTTGTCCAGAACCACGTTGCGGCCTTTGGGGCCCAGGGTCACTTTAACCGCGTCAGCCAGGATGTTCACACCCTTCAGCATACGGTTGCGGGCATCGGTGTCGAACTTGACGTCCTTTGCAGCCATGTCGTTTCTCCTTGAGAAATATGTTGGAAATGAAGATCAGAGAAAGCGCGTGGGCTTACTCGATGATCCCCATGATGTCGCTTTCTTTCATCATCAGCAGCTCTTCGCCGCCGACGTTGACCTCGGTGCCCGACCATTTGCCGAACAGGATCTTGTCGCCGGCTTTTACGGCCATTGCGATCAGTTCGCCGCTGTCCTTGCGTGCACCTTCGCCGGTTGCAACGACTTCGCCTTCGCTGGGCTTTTCTTTTGCGCTGTCAGGAATGATCAGGCCGCCTGCTGTTTTCTCTTCGCTTTCAACGCGACGGACCAGCACACGGTCATGAAGCGGTTTCAATGCCATCTTTGCAGCTCCTTGGGCTCAAAGTTTGTTTATCCTCCCCTCACCTAATGGCGAGGCGTTAGCACTCGAGTCACCCGAGTGATAACGACGCATAGCTAGGGAGTTGGAAAGGCCGAGTCAACAAGATGTGAGAAACTTTTTGCGTCAGGGATTCCAGCGGGGCCGTTTCAGGCTTCAGTCCTGCTGTTCCCAGCTGTAGGCCCAGTGCTTCAGCCCCTCGGATCCACAGGCCGACAATTGGTAGACCCCCTTTTCGACTTTTTCGAACCAGCCATAGTGATTGTCGCGCATGATGCGCGTCGCGCCGGTAACTCCGGTTGCGCTGGCCACGTCAGATCCCTTGGTCGCGCCGCATTCCGCCAGATGGGCCGCACATTTCAGGGCGTCTTGGCGGTACCCGGTCACGATTCCGTGCCGCGTGGCCCCGCCCGCATTCGGGTCGCCCTGCAGCCGGTCGAATTCCCGCAACAACCGCGCGGCCCTTACCTTGTTCTTGCGAGGCGCGTAAGGCCCCGGGTCGCAATGCACCTCGGCCCGGCCATCTTCCCGGACGGTAATCAGGCCCAAACCCAACCTGCGACACAAGGACAGGTTATC
Organism: Ruegeria sp. K7; assembly: GCF_056531785.1. NCBI lineage: Bacteria > Pseudomonadati > Pseudomonadota > Alphaproteobacteria > Rhodobacterales > Roseobacteraceae > Ruegeria > Ruegeria sp. K7. The sequence goes on along the minus strand of NZ_JBQFMJ010000008.1, from coordinate 123,318 downwards.
CCTCAGCGCCCGCCTTGCGGTCCGGCCCTTGGGTTTACGCACGCCGACATAGACCTGATCGGTCACTTTCAGGCGCGTGATCGCCTGATGAAACAGGGCCAGCGAAAACCCCAGCTTCAGTTCGACAATGACCGGATCATCGCCGTCGCGCGCGGCGACGATATCGGCTGCGCCGACCTCGCCCTTGACGGTGTATCCCTGACGTTCAAGCAACGCCTTGATCGGCGGGTATAGGTCCTGTTCGCGCTTCATCTCACCATGCTAGGCTATTCGGCCGGGATTGCCAGACGTTGCCACCCCCTTCAGCTTGCGCCCCGCCGAAAGGAAAGGCAATGTCGCGCCCGATAGGATAACCGTCAAACCGGGGAAAACGATGCGCCTTCTGATATTTCTGTTGTGCCTGATCTTGCCTGCCAGCCTTCACGCCGCTTGCGAAGGCCGCGACCTGAGGGCGGACATGACACCCGAGATGGCGACCCGCCTTGAACACGCCTTGGACGGCATCCCCTTTCCCGAAGGCAACCACTGGGTTGCTGTCAGGGGCGACACGGTGTTGCATCTGATCGGAACCCTGCACGTCAATGACCCGCGCATGTCCGCCGTGGTCGAGCGGCTGGAACCGCTCCTGAAAGACGCCGACGCCTTTTTCTTTGAAACCTCGCAGGCCGAGATGAAAGCGTTCGAGCAGGCTCTGGCCAAGGACCCCAGCCCTTTGCTGATCACATCGGGGCCGACTCTGATTGATCTGATGTCGGCCGAGGATTGGGCCGCCCTGTCAGCCACCTTGGCCAAACGCGGCATTCCCGCCTGGACCGCCGCCAAGTTGCGCCCCTGGTTTTTGAGCCTGACATTGGGCGTGCCATCCTGCGTCGCCCAGACCCCGGACGGAGACCGCGGCATGGATGCACGCCTGTCCGAACTCGCCGATACCCATGGTATTCCGCAATACTCGCTGGAACAGGTCGAGAATGTCATTGCGATGTTCGAAAGTCATCCGATCGAAGAACAGGCCCAGTCACTGGCCCGGCTTGCCGGCGCGCTGGAGGCCAGCGAAGACCAGCTGGCCACGATGACCAACGCCTATCTGGAAGAAAAACATGCCGAAATCATCCAGCTTTCCTTGCTGCAGGGGTTCGACGCATCAGATCTGACGCAGGAAGAATTTGATGCCGAATGGAAGGCGTTCGAGCAGCAATTGCTGATCCAGCGCAACGACAACTGGCTGAAGCACATTCTGGAACTGAAGAACCAAACGGCCGTCATCGCCGTGGGTGCGGGGCATCTGGCAGGTCAGCAGGGGTTGTTGCATCAATTACAGCTTGCGGGTTTCACGCTGACCCGCGCGCCCTTTTGATCTGACAGTCAGATTTGACTAACAGTCGCATCTGGCGCACAGCCGGGTGACAAGCCTGTCTGTCCACCCTATAAGGCCCGCAAAATCCCATTTCTGCAGGACACTGACATGACAATTCAGGTTTTCGGCCACAAGTCCCCCGACACTGACTCGACCGGCTCGCCCATTCTGTGGGCCTGGTATCTGAACGAAATCCAGGGCGAGAAAGCCGAGCCGGTGCTGCTGGGCGAGCCCAATACCGAAGCCGCCTTCATGCTGCGCCACTGGGATCTGCCGAAACCGCGGATCATCGATGACGTGAGTGAGGGCGCTCCGGTCGTCATCGTCGACACCAACAACCCCGCCGAGCTGCCTGCCGGTATCAACGGCGCCGATATCCGCGCCATCATCGATCACCACAAGCTGGTCGGCGGCCTGGAAACCAAAGGCCCGATCGACATTACCGTTCGCCCGCTGGCCTGTACCGCAACCATCATGATCGACCTGATCGGGGATGACGCGGCCAAGATGCCTGACGCCATCAAAGGCGCGGCGCTGACCTGCATTCTGTCCGATACGCTGGAGTTCCGCTCGCCCACAACAACACCGCGCGATCGTGCGGTCGCGGAAAAGCTCGCCGCCGAACTTGAGTTGGATATTTCGGAATACGCTGCCGACATGTTCGCCGCGAAGTCGGACGTTTCGTGCTTTTCCGACGCGGAACTGATCCGCATGGACAGCAAGGAATACGAAGTCGACGGCACCAAATTCCGCGTCTCGGTTCTAGAAACCACCGCGCCCGGTGTTGTTCTGGACCGCAAGGACAGCCTGGCAGGCTCGATGGCGGATGTCGCCAGGGAAGATGGTGTGGATCAGGTTCTGCTGTTCGTTGTGGACATCCTGAACGAAGAAGCCACCCTGTTGGTTCCGAACGATCTGGTCAAATCCGTTGCCGAAAAAAGCTTTGGCGCCTCGGTCGACGACGATGCAGTGGTTTTGCCCGGCATCATGAGCCGCAAGAAACAGATCATCCCGAACCTCAAGGTCTGACACCGAACTCTTTTCAGATTGTCAGGCGCCCTTATCGGGCGCCTTTTTTTTGCGAGGCTCTGCCTCGCGCTCCGGGATATTTTTGGCCAGATGAAGTTTGGATCCCCTGCTTCATCTGGCTGAAAGTATCCTGGGGGAGACGCCCGAAGGGCGGCGGGGGCAAAGCCCCTACTGGCCAAACCGGTATTCCTCTGCCATAGGCTTTGATGACTTTCCCACCGCGTCAACAGGGGCCTGACATGACACAGATCATCCAATCGCTTGCCGAGGTTTCCGACCGCTACAAAGCTCTGTTCGTCGACCTGTGGGGCTGCGTGCACAATGGCATTACAGCCTTCCCCGAAGCGGTTGCTGCGCTGCAATCTTACCGCGCGTCGGGTGGTTTGGTGGTTCTGGTCACAAACTCACCAAAACCCCGTGCCGGTGTGGCAATGCAACTGACGCAGTTCAACGTACCGGCCGACGCCTATGACACCATCGCCACCAGTGGCGACTCGGCCCGGTCGGCCATGTTCCGCGGAACGGTTGGTCAGAAGGTCTTTTTCATGGGCGAATGGGAGCGCGACGAAGGGTTCTTTGAACCGCTCAAGCTGTTGCATCACCCAATCCAGATCGAACGGGTGCCGTTGGATGAGGCCGAAGGGATCGTTTGCTGCGGCCCGTTCGACCCCATGGCGGACCCGGCGGTCAACCGGGCCGATTTTCTGTACGCCAAACAAAAAGGGCTGAAGCTGCTCTGCGCAAACCCCGATATTGTCGTGGATCGTGGTGAAGTGCGGGAATGGTGTGCAGGGGCTCTGGCCCGCCTTTACACCGAAATGGGCGGTGAGAGCCTGTATTTTGGCAAGCCTCATCCGCCGATTTACGATCTGGCCCGGCGCAGGCTGCAGGAACTGGGCGCAGACATTGCCGATGCCGATATTCTGGCAATCGGTGACGGTCCACATACGGACATCGCCGGCGGCATGGGGGAAGGGATTGATTCCCTGTTCATATCCGGCGGTCTGGCTGCATCCGAGACAAAAACGTCATACCAGCCTGACCCGGATGCGCTAAACAGCTATATTGAAAAAGAAAAAATAAACCCAACCTATTCGATCGGCCGTCTGAGGTAATAAAATAGGGCTTGATTTTCTGCACTTGCGAAGTAATAAAGTTGCCAATCGATGACTACGGGCGGTTTTTTATTTCTCCGCCAACTGCAAGTGAGGGCAACATGTTGGACAATCTTCCGCGCGGAACGATCTGTATCGAAGACATTGAAATGGGCATGAGCCGCCACCTGCGCAAAGTGGTGACGGACGAGGACATCGAGATGTTTGCCCAGGTGTCGACCGACCGGAACCCGGTTCATCTGGACGACGATTATGCCCGCGACACGATTTTCGAAGGGCGCATCGCGCATGGGATGCTGACGGCCGGCCTGATTTCGGCGGTAATCGGCGAACAGCTGCCCGGCCACGGTACCGTGTACATGGGGCAGTCGCTGAAGTTTCTGGCTCCGGTCCGTCCCGGGGACATGGTTTATGCCGAGGTCAAGGTCATCGACATCGACTTTTCGAAGCGGCGCGTCAAGCTGGACTGCCATTGTTCTGTCGAAGGTAAAAAGGTTCTGGTTGGCGAAGCCATGGTTCTGGCCCCCTCGCGGAAATTCGACTGAGGCGAACTCTGACTGGTCCGGTATCGGCAGGTCTTGAACCCGCCTCTCAGTCCCGCTAGGCAGACGCCATGCGCATCATCCGGGATTTTCAGTTTGTCGAGCCTCAGGACCGGGGCGCCAGCGTGGCGATCGGGAATTTTGACGGCGTTCATATCGGCCATCAGTCGGTCATCGAACTGGCGCGCAAGGCCGCGCCGGATGCGCCCTTGGGTGTCATGACGTTCGAGCCGCATCCGCGCGAGTTTTTCGCGCCGGACAGCCCCCCCTTTCGGCTGATGCGTGGTAACAGCAGAGCGCATCGGCTGGAAAAGCTGGGGGTGCAGAAGCTGTATGAACTGCCCTTCAACAGTGCGCTGGCCGGCCTGACCCCCGAGGAATTCGCGCGCGATGTCATTTGCAAAGGCCTGGGTCTGGCGCATGTGGTGGTGGGGGCCGATTTCTGTTTTGGCAAGGGACGCAGCGGCACAGCCGATGACATGGTCCGGTTTGGCCAGGGCATGGGGTTTGGGGTCACCATCGCGCCGCTGATGGAACGGTCCGAGCATGTGGTCTCATCCACCGCGATCCGACAGGCGCTGAGTGACGGACGCCCGCGCGACGCCGCCTCGATGCTGGGTCACTGGCACCGGATCGAAGGCGAGGTCATCGGTGGGGAACAACGCGGGCGCGAACTGGGTTTTCCGACGGCCAACATGTCCATCGAAGGGCTGCACCCGCCGAAATTCGGCGTCTACGCGGTGCTGGTTGACGTTCTGGATGGACCCAATCAGGGCAGCTATCGCGGTGCCGCATCCGTTGGGACGCGCCCGATGTTCAATGGCGCAGTGCCGAATATCGAGACCTTTCTGTTCGACTTCTCGGGCGATCTTTACGGGGCCACATTGTCGGTGGGGCTGGTGGACTATCTGCGCCCGGAAATGACGTTTGAGGGGCTGGACGGGCTGGTCGCGCAGATGGATGCGGATTGTGCCCGTGCCCGCGAGGTTCTGGCGGGCCAATGAAACAAGACCCGATCGAACGCGGCGGCCTGTCGCATCGCTTTTGGGAGCGTAAGCCCCTGCGTCGCCTGAACGAGCGCGAATGGGAGGCCCTGTGTGATGGCTGCGGTAAATGCTGCCTGAACAAGCTGGAAGATGAAGACACGGGCGAGGTCGCCCTGACCTGCGTCGCCTGCCGCCTGCTGGACGACGAAAGCTGCCGCTGCACGCAATACGACATCCGCCATCAGTTCGTGCCGGAATGCATCGTGATGACCCCGGACAATATTGACGATCACGCCTATTGGCTGCCGCAGACCTGTGCCTACCGGCTGCTGTGGGAAGGCAAGCCCTTGTATGACTGGCACCCCTTGATATCGGGGACGCCGGACAGCGTTCATGCGGCCGGGGTTTCCGTTCAGGGGCGCACCGTTTCCGAATTCGAGACCCCTCTGGAAGAGTGGGAAGACCATATTATCGAGGAGCCCGTCTGATGTTTTTCGCCTCTGACAATTCCGGACCAGTCCATCCCGAAGTGCTGACCGCGCTGAGTGAAGCCAATCAGGGCTATCAGATGGCCTATGGCGCCGACACGCTGATGAACGAGGTGCGCGACCGGATCCGGGGCGTCTTCGAGGCGCCGGGCGCGGCGGTATACCTGGTGGCGACAGGCACGGCTGCAAACTCGCTGGCGCTGGCGACACTGGCGAACCCTTGGGACACCGTCTTTTGCTCGCCCGTCGCCCACATTCACGAGGATGAGTGCAACGCGCCCGAGTTCTACAGCGGCGCCAAGCTGACGCTGGTGCCCGGCGGCGACAAGATGCAGCCAGAGGCATTGCGCAGCAGCATTCTGGGCGAGGAGACCCGCGGCGTACATGGTCCGCAGCGCGGCCCTGTATCGATCACTCAGGTGACCGAGCGCGGTTCTGTCTATTCGCTTGCCGAATTGCAGGGGCTGTGCGGTGTGGCACGGGAATACGGCCTGCCGGTGCATCTGGACGGGGCACGGTTCGCCAATGCTCTGGTCGCGCTGAACTGTTCGCCTGCCGAAATGACGTGGAAAGCCGGGGTGGACGCCGTAAGCTTTGGCGGCACCAAGAACGGGCTAATGGGCGTCGAAGCCGTTGTTTTCTTTGACGAAAGCAAAGCATGGGAATTCGAATTGCGCCGCAAGCGGGGCGCGCATCTGTTTTCCAAACACCGCTATCTGTCCGCGCAGATGGCGGCCTATCTGCGGGACGATCTGTGGCTGCGCGCAGCCCGGCAGGCAAACGCGAATTGCGCAAGGCTGGCGGCAGGATTGCAGGCGGCCGGTGCGGATTTCCTGCACGAGCCGAAAGCCAATATCGTTTTCGCCCGTTTCCCGAGGCACCTGCATCGTCGCCTGCACGAAAAGGGCGCGGTCTATCACATGTGGGGTGATGAACTGGACGGGGCGGACGAAGACGAGATGCTGGCCTGCCGCCTTGTCTGCGACTGGTCCATCAGTGCGGAACAGATCGACCGGTTTCTGGCCCTTTTCTGACGGTTGTCGGTGGCGTCGCCCCCGCCGCAGCAAATTCAGACAGAAGAAGCCAACGGAATTCGGAAGAACTCCGACAGGCTGCGCGCCGTCTCTTTTGGATGGGAAATCGGCAGCATGTGCCCTGCCCCCGGGATGATTTCGGTGGTTGCCGCAGGCAGACGGCGTTGCAGGCTGTTGCATATTGCGGGGATGACCGGGTGCGTCAGCGATCCGCTGAGGATCCGGACCGGCATCTGGGCGCGTTCAAGTTTGCACGGTTGCAACAGGCCCGCACCGTCCTCGTATAGGGCATTGTTGGAGGCCGGGACTACATGCACCCCGCGGATCATTGCGGCGCGGGTACGGTCCGGCAGATCCGCCCAGCGGGGGCTGTCCTGTGTGCTCCACATGCGGTTGAACAGGCGGGCTGCCTGCGATGCGTTGCCTGTGGCGAGCGCGGAGACAAAGGGTTCTGCATCTCGCTCATGCTGATCGTAAAGGTTCGGGGCGTCCAGCTTTGCCAGGGCAAAAAAGACCGGCTCGATCAGAATAGCGCGGCGCACGAGGTCGGGGTGTTCGACCGCCAGGCGCAACGCGATCATCGCACCGAAGGAGTGGCCGATCACATCCATCGGTTTTTGCAGCTGGCTGGCCGCCAGTTCGGTCATCCGGTCAAAAAAGTCGCCGCGCCCGTCCCAATCGGGGCTGCGGCCGTGTGACAGCATGTCCGGCGCAATCAGGCTTGCCTTCCCGCTCAGCGCAGCTGCAAGGCCCGACCAGGCGCCGGAATGGGCAATGGTGCAATGCAGGGCGAGCACCTGATGCGCGCCCTTGCCCAGTGTTCGCACAAAGACATCTTGCGGCAGGGTACGGCCTGTCATGCCTTCAGCGTCGACAGGTGCCGGTCCAGATCGTCCAGCCTGTCCTGCCCCCAGAACCGCTGGTCATCCGGGGTGATATAAAACGGCGCGCCGAACACGCCGCGATCAACGGCCTCTTCAAGATTGGCGGCGTAGGTTTCCGCACCCACAAGCAGGCCGCTGTCGGCAAGTCCGGGATCGAACCCGGCCTGTGACAGGCAATCGCGGATCACATCATCCTGAGCGATGTCCTTTTCCTCGGCCCAGCAGGCACGCAGGATTGAATGGCAAAGCTGCCCGACATCGCCGGACCCGTCCTGAACGGCGGCGATCACGGCGTAGGATGAGGGGGCCATATTCGTTGGCCAGTGCGCGGGTTGCAGGTTGAATTCCATTCCCAGATTTCTGGACTGGCGCAGCAATTCCTGAGCCCGGTATTCGATGCGAGAGATGTGCCGATCCTTTGGCGGAACCCCACCAGTGCGCGAGAACAGAGCGATAATGTCCAACGGCTTGTAGTTGATCGTCGCACCGCGCTTTGCCGCGATCTCCTCCAACCGGGTTCCGGCCAGATAGGAATAGGGCGAGAGTGTCGCAAAATAGTAGTCAATCTGGGTCATGTGCACTTTCTCCGCTGCGTTACCTTTGCGGGACGGTAAGGCCATGCTAAGCGGTGTCAACATCACGAATCTGTCACATTGCCATTGCTGCCCGGGGACCTCAGCCGATGCCGACACTTCACGAACCCAAGCTAATCGCTGGGAACGCCAACCTTCCGCTTGCCAAAACCATAGCCCGCCGCATGAGCCTTTACCGCGGCGTCGATCAGGGGCTGGTCGATGCGCGGGTCGAACGGTTCAACGATGGCGAGATCTTCGTCGAGGTGTTCGAGAATGTGCGCGGCGAGGACATGTTCATCATCCAGCCGACCTCGAACCCGGCCAATGACAACCTGATGGAACTTCTGATCATCGCCGACGCGCTGCGTCGGTCGTCGGCCCAGCGGATCACTGCCGTGATCCCCTATTTCGGGTATGCCCGTCAGGACCGCCGCACAAAGGCGCGTACGCCGATCTCTGCCAAGCTGGTCGCCAACATGCTGACCGGTGCCGGAATCGAGCGGGTCCTGACCATGGACCTGCACGCGGCCCAGATTCAGGGTTTCTTCGATATTCCGGTGGACAACCTCTATGCCTCGCCGATCTTTGCCCTGGATGTGAAACACCAGTTCAAGGACAGCCTGGATGAAATCATGGTGGTGTCGCCCGACGTCGGCGGCGTGGCCCGTGCGCGCGAACTGGCCAAACGGATCAACGCCCCCCTGTCGATCGTGGACAAACGCCGCGAGAAAGCCGGTGAAGTGGCCGAGATGACCGTAATCGGCGACGTCAAGGACAAGATCTGCCTGATCGTGGACGACATGTGCGACACTGCCGGTACGCTTTGCAAAGCGGCGCAGGTGCTACTGGATAACGGCGCGAAAGAGGTTCACTCGTACATCACCCACGGCGTCATGAGCGGCCCGGCGGTCGAACGTGTGACCAACTCGGTCATGAAGTCGCTGGTGCTGACCGACACGATCCAGCCCACCGACGCAATCGCCAAGGCCAAGAACATCCGGATCGTCCCGACGGCACCGATCTTTACCCAGGCGATCCTGAACATCTGGAACGGCACAAGCGTTTCTTCGCTGTTCGAAGACAAGACACTGACACCAATCTACGAATCCCTGTATCAGATGAACTGACCGGAAAGGGGCGCCTGGACAGGGCCCATCTTTCTTACACGCGCATCTCAGAACGGACAGCCTTTTCATGACTGACAACAAACGCGTCGTCCTTTCCAGTGACCATGCCGCCATCGGACTGCGCCAGGCAATCGCCGCACATATCGCGGACGCCGGGTGGGAGGTCGTGGATATCGGCCCGACCACCCCGGAAAGCACACATTATCCCCTGCATGGCAAGGCCGCTGCCGAGCGCGTCGCCTCGGGCGATTGTGCTCTTGGCATCCTGTTGTGTGGCACCGGTCAGGGCATCATGATGGCGGCAAACAAGGTTCCGGGCATCCGTTGCGGTGTGTGTTCCGACACATTCTCAGCCAGGATGATCCGGCAGCACAATGATGCCAACATGCTGTCCATGGGCGCGCGCGTCATTGGCGAAGGTCAGGCGCTGGATATCGTGGACGCGTTTTTGGGGGCCGCGTTCGAAGGTGGCCGCCACGCAACACGCGTGGACATGATCGAAGGCACCGACGCGTAAGAAACGGGCTTCAGGTGAGCAGTTGACGACAAGAGCGCGGCTTCCGTTCTGAAGGAGCGCTCAGGATATATGCCAGTCATCCTCGTGCGGCACCTCGCCAATCGCGGTCCACGAGGCGCGGATGCGGGCAACGCGCGTATCCGACCAGGTGCGGAAGACGGCGCAGAACCCTTCGGGCGTAATGTTCTCGGCCTTGATTTCGGCGCGCAGCGCCGAGGACGTGTCCACATCCCACAGCGAAATGCCGATCTGTACCATCGGTGCCGAGCGAAACGGTTGGCTGAATGCAACTGTTGTCCGGCGTTCCCGCGCCCCCTCGCCTGTCCACATTTCACCGCCATTGGCAAAATCGGAAAACAACAGGGCCTCGCCTTGATCAATGCCAATCGGATGGGTTTGAAAAGTTTTCATTCTGTCGTCGTTGTTCTTGAATTCCCGCAACTTATTCCGGCATTCGGGCAAAAGCACGACAAAAAAACGGCCCCGCAAACGCGAGGCCGTTCTAATTCATAAGCGATCAAGCCCGCGTTACAGGCTCATATGCGTTCCAAGCGCTTCCATGTCGGCCAGCAGTTTGGCCGCGTCGTCGACGATGGTCTGATCGTCGCCACCTTTTGCCGCTTCGTGCGACTCGCGGGCCTCGGCGATCAGATCGTCGATATGCGCACGGGTCACTTCTGAAACCGGAATGGCCTTTTCGGCCAGAACCGACAAGCTGTCACCGTTGATCTGGGCAAACCCGCCGGTGACCAGATATTCGCTGGACCCTTCGGGCGCCTCAACCTTCAGCAGACCGGGGCGCAGTGTGGTGATGGTGGGGGCATGATCGGGCATTGCCGTCATGTCCCCGTCCGCGCCGGGAATCTGGACCGCCGTCACCGCGAGCGAAGCAAGGCTCCGCTCCGGGCTGACGAGGTCGAATTGCATCGTGTTTGCCATCAGGGTTTCTCCTTAGGCAGCCGCTGCAGCCATCTTCTCGGCCTTGGCGATCACGTCTTCGATGCCGCCGACCATCAGGAAGGCCGCTTCGGGCAGGTGATCGTATTCGCCGGCCACAACGGCCTTGAACGACGAGATGGTGACATCCAGAGGAACCTGAACACCCGGAGAACCGGTGAAGACTTCGGCCACGTCGAACGGCTGCGACAGGAAGCGTTCGATCTTACGGGCACGGGCCACGGTCAGCTTGTCCTCTTCCGACAGTTCGTCCATGCCGAGAATGGCGATGATGTCCTGCAGCGACTTGTAGCGCTGGAGGATCTGCTGAACGTCGGTCGCAACCTTGTAGTGCTCTTCGCCGACGATGGCCGGATCGAGCAGACGCGAGGTCGAGTCGAGCGGGTCAACCGCAGGGTAGATACCCTTTTCCGAGATCGCACGGTTAAGAACGGTAGTCGCGTCGAGGTGCGCAAACGAAGTTGCCGGCGCGGGGTCGGTAAGGTCGTCCGCGGGCACGTAGATCGCCTGAACCGAGGTGATCGAACCAGCTTTGGTCGAGGTGATGCGTTCCTGCAGGGCACCCATGTCGGTCGCCAGGGTCGGCTGATAGCCCACGGCCGAAGGAATACGACCCAGCAGAGCCGAAACCTCGGAACCCGCCTGCGTGAAGCGGAAGATGTTGTCGACGAAGAACAGAACGTCGGTACCGGACTGGTCGCGGAACTGCTCGGCCAGGGTCAAACCGGTCAGAGCAACACGCGCACGCGCTCCCGGAGGTTCGTTCATCTGACCGTAAACCAGGGCCACCTGCGATTCCGACAGGTTGTCCGGCTTGATAACGTTCGATTCGATCATCTCGTGGTACAGGTCGTTCCCTTCACGGGTCCGTTCACCAACACCCGCGAACACCGAGAAGCCCGAGTGCACTTTTGCGATGTTGTTGATCAGTTCCATGATCAGAACGGTTTTACCAACGCCGGCGCCGCCGAACAGGCCGATTTTACCGCCCTTTGCGTAGGGAGCCAGCAGGTCAACAACCTTGATGCCGGTGACCAGAACTTCCGACTCGGTCGACTGTTCCGCGAAGGTCGGTGCGGGCTGGTGGATCGCGCGCGCTTCTGTCGCCTCAACCGGGCCTTTTTCGTCGATCGGCTCGCCGACCACGTTCAGGATGCGGCCCAGAGTAGCGTTGCCGACGGGAACCGAGATCGGTGCGCCGGTGTCGGTCACTTCTTCACCACGGACCAGACCTTCGGTCGCGTCCATCGCGATGGTGCGGACAGTGTTTTCACCCAGGTGCTGAGCAACTTCCAACACCAGGCGCTTGCCGTTGTTGGTGGTTTCCAGCGCGTTCAGAATTTCAGGCAGCTGATCGTCGAAGTGCACGTCGACGACGGCCCCGATGATCTGTGTGACTTTGCCTTTTGCATTCGCCATGTTTCGTCTCCGGTTTTCTTACAGCGCTTCGGCGCCGGAAATAATTTCAATCAGCTCGTTGGTGATCACGGCCTGGCGCGAGCGGTTAAACTGGATCGTCAGCTTGTCGATCATTTCACCCGCGTTGCGTGTCGCGTTGTCCATCGCGGACATCCGTGCACCCTGTTCGGACGCTCCGTTTTCGAGCAGAGCCGAGAAGATCGCGGTCGCAACCCCCTTGGGCAGCAAGTCGGCCAGGATGGCCTCTTCGCTGGGCTCGTAGTCGAAAATGGCACCGCTGTCGTCACCTGCCGCTTCGTCCTCGAACGAGGCGGGGATGACCTGCTGTGCCGTCGGGATCTGGGTAACAACGTTGACGAACTTCGAGTAGAAGATCGTGGCAACGTCGAACTCTCCCCCGTCGAAACGAGACAGGACGTCCTTGGCGATGTCTTGCGCGTTGGAATACCCCAGACGCTTGACCTCGCTCAGGTCGATATGTCCAACGAACAGATCGCCAAAATCACGCTTGAGCGCGTCGCGGCCTTTCTTGCCGACGGTCAAAACTTTGACCGTCTTGCCATTCAGGCGCAGCTCTTCCGCCTTTTGGCGGGCCAGCTTGGCGATGTTCGAGTTGAAGCCGCCACACAGGCCGCGTTCAGCTGTCATCACAACCAGCAGATGGACATCATCACTGCCCGTACCCCGGAGCAGCTTGGGGGCGCTGTCGCTGCCCCCGACCGAAGCCGCCAGCCCCGCCATCACGGCATTGAACCGCTCGGCATAGGGGCGCGAGGCTTCGGCAGATTCCTGGGCGCGGCGCAGTTTTGCTGCCGCGACCATCTGCATGGCCTTGGTGATCTTGCGGGTCGATTTGACCGACTCGATCCTGTTTTTTAGGTCCTTCAGACTAGGCATCGGAACCCCCTATCAAGCGAAGGTTGCGGCGTATTCGTCGATCGCTGCCTTGATCTTGTCGGACGCGTCGCCTTTGACCTTCGGATCTTCGTCGGTGATCCACTTCAGCAGGTCGGCGTGCTTGCCGCGCAGGTGCGCCAGCAGACCGGCCTCGTAGCGGCCAACATCCGATACGTCGATCTTGTCGAGGTAGCCGTTGGTGCCTGCGAAGATGACGCAGACGATTTCCGCGTTGGTCAACGGCGAGTACTGCGGCTGCTTCATCAGCTCGGTCAGACGCGCACCACGGTTCAGCAGCTGTTGGGTCGCGGCGTCAAGGTCGGAACCGAACTGCGCGAACGCAGCCATTTCGCGGTACTGGGCCAGTTCCAGTTTAACCGGACCGGCGACCGACTTCATCGCGTTGGTCTGGGCCGACGAGCCCACACGCGAAACCGACAGACCGGTGTTCACGGCAGGACGGATGCCTTGGTAGAACAATTCGGTTTCAAGGAAGATCTGACCGTCGGTGATCGAGATCACGTTGGTCGGAATAAACGCCGAAACGTCACCACCCTGAGTTTCGATAACCGGCAGAGCGGTCAGCGAGCCTGCACCGAAGTCCTCGTTCAGCTTCGCCGAACGTTCCAGCAGGCGGGAGTGGAGGTAGAAAACGTCACCAGGATAGGCTTCACGTCCGGGCGGACGGCGCAGCAGCAGCGACATCTGACGATAGGACACGGCCTGTTTCGACAGGTCATCATAGATGATCAGCGCGTGGCGGCCGTTGTCACGGAAGTACTCGGCCATCGCGGTCGCGGCGTAAGGCGCCAGGAACTGCATCGGTGCCGGGTCGGACGCGGTTGCGGCCACAACGATCGAGTATTCGATGGCGCCGGATTCTTCCAGTTTCTTCACCAGCTGCGCAACGGTCGAACGCTTTTGGCCGATCGCAACGTAAACGCAATACAGCTTCTTCGACTCGTCGTCGCCTGCTGCGTCGTTGTAGACTTTCTGGTTCAGGATGGTGTCCAGAGCAACGGCGGTTTTGCCGGTCTGACGGTCACCAATGATCAGTTCCCGCTGGCCGCGGCCGATCGGGATCATCGCGTCAACCGATTTCAGACCGGTTGCCATCGGCTCGTGCACCGATTTACGCGGGATGATGCCCGGGGCTTTCACGTCTGCAATGCCGCGCTTGGAAGCGTTGATCGGGCCTTTGCCGTCCAGCGGGTTGCCCAGACCGTCAACAACGCGACCCAGCAGTTCGTCACCGATCGGAACGTCAACGATCGAGTTGGTGCGCTTGACGGTGTCACCTTCTTTGATGTCACGGTCGGAACCGAAGATAACGACACCGACGTTGTCGCTTTCCAGGTTCAGCGCCATGCCCATGATGCCACCGGGGAATTCGACCATCTCACCGGCTTGCACATTGTCCAGGCCGTATACACGGGCAATCCCGTCACCGACGCTCAGCACGCGGCCGATCTCGGCCACTTCGGCTTCCTGACCAAAATTCTTGATCTGGTCCTTCAGGATTGCAGAAATCTCTGCAGCTTGGATTCCCATTTATCCGACCTCTTTCATTGCATTCTGTAGGGAGTTCAGCTTCGAACGGATCGAACTGTCGATCATTTTCGAGCCCACTTTAACGACAAGACCGCCGATGAGGCTTTCATCAACGGTCGCATTGATTGTCACGGTCTTGCCCACACGCTCGGACAGCGTTTTGGACAGTTTTTCCATTTGCGTCTTGGTCAGCGCCTTGGCCGAGGCGACATCGGCGGTCACTTCGCCGCGCTCGTCCGCCAGCATATCGCGCAGAACCTGCACCAGCTGCGGCACAACGAACAGGCGACGCTTTTGCGCCATCAGGCCCAGCGTGTTCTGCAGGATGGAGTTCAGCCCCATCTTGGCGGCAATTGCGGTGATTGCGCCTTCCTGTTCGGCGCGGGAAACCAGAGGCGAGGCGATCAGGTCGCGCAAATCTGCGCTTTCGCCCAAAGCTGCTGCCAGATCATTGATGCCGGTTTCCAGACCTGCGAGGTCATTATTCTCTTTGGCAATCTCGAAGATTGCGGTGGCATAGCGCTCGGCGATGCCTGTGGAAATCGAAGCTGGTTCGGACACGTCCACCCTTCCGATATTTTGGGCCCCGAATTCGCGTGCGGCAGCTACCCCGGGGGCGTGAAGAAACCCCGTCCTTGTAGGGCGGGGATCAAAATCACCGGGGATGTAGCAGAGGTGTTCCAACCTCGCAATATAGTATAGTGATTACGATGTTATCCACAAATTGTTTGATTTCATACACTTACGCAAAGTGCGACCCTTTGGACACGTCTGAATGGGTGAAAAATGTTACCAAATTGCAGCTTTTGGCGATTCCTGTGGCCTATTTCCCTCAGATTTAGGCACCAGACATGGGTGTCCATCACCCGTTCTGTCAGGCCGGCTTGAGCAGGCCGTCCAGCGCTTTGATCGGGCGTTTGACCGCATCTTTGGTCACGGTGCCACTTGGCGGCCGGATAAGCTTGGTCGCCTCGACCATGAGAACGCCACCCGCCATAATTGTCGGCAGACGTTGCCCTGTCTTTTCGATCAGATTGCCGGATTTCAACCAGAACCGTCGATAGGATGGCGGCATGTAAAGAGCCGAGCAATGCGTTTCCGGGACGAAATGATGGGCCTTGAGCTGGGATTCCAGCTGCGATGCGGAATACGGGCGACCAAACCCGAACGGTGTCCGGTCGGACCGCGACCACAGACCCGCCCTGTTGGGCACGACAAACAGGATACGCCCCCCCGGCCCCAACACGCGCCAGCATTCCTCCAGCAACTGGGTCGGACGCTCAGAGGTTTCCAGACCGTGCATAACCACCAGCTTGTCCACGTGACCGGTTTCGATGGGCCAAAGCGTCTCTCCGGTTAGGACAGAGACGTTGGGCATTCCTGCAGGCCAGGGCATCACACCCTGTGGGCCGGGCATCAGCCCGATCACGCGCCGCGCATCCTTCAGATAGGGGCGCAGCAAGGGCACGGCGAATCCAAACCCGACAACAGTCTGCCCCTTGGCCTCGGGCCACAGCTCGACCATTCGACCACGGATCGCCGCCTGCGCGGCACGTCCCAAAGTGCTGCGGTAGTAGAAATTCCTCAGATCCTGCACATCAAGATGCATTGCGGACACCCGGTCAATCGGCTTAGCTGTCGGCAGTCTAGCAACGAAAGGGCAAAAGGCCATGCCTCTTGAGATCGTCACCATCCCATGCCTCAGCGACAATTACGCCTTTCTGGCGCATGATGCGGCCAGTGGCCAGACCGCATTGATCGACGCGCCTGAACCTGGACCGATCCTGACCGCGCTTGACGCCCGCAACTGGAAATTGTCTCATGTCCTGCTGACCCATCACCACTGGGATCATGTGGATGGTCTGGCCGGAATCCTCGAACATCACCCGGCCAAATTGATCGGAGCCGCCGCTGACGCCCATCGTCTGCCGCCTCTGGATTTGCAGGTGCGCGAAGGCGATACTTTCGAAATCGGCGGCGAACCGGTTCATGTGCTGGACGTCTCGGGCCATACGATCGGACATATCGCGTTTTACATGCCGGAGAGCACGGCTGTGTTCACAGCAGACAGCCTGATGGCCTTGGGCTGCGGCCGTCTGTTCGAAGGCACACCTGCGCAAATGTGGGCTTCGCTTGGCAAACTGGCCGCCCTGCCCGACGAGACGATCGTCTGTTCCGGTCACGAATACACACAATCCAATGCAAAGTTCGCGATCACAGTCGACCCGGACAACGCGGCGCTGCAGCAGCGCACACAGGATATCGACCGCGCAAGGGCTGCCGGCGAGCCAACTGTTCCGTCGACTCTGGCGCTTGAGAAGGCCACAAATCCGTTTCTGCGGGCCACGGATCCGGGGATCAAGACTCAACTGGGGATGGAAAATGCCGATCCTGTATCGGTATTTGCCGAAATTCGGGCTAGAAAAGACCGGTTTTAGGACCTATTTGCCCCACGTCACGGTCACGGTCACACGAAATGTGACTGTCAAGAGTAAGAAAACCCTTGAAGCCGCGCCACGATCAACCAAACTCTAATAGTATGAGGACATGGTTGGGATGGGGATCCGACCTTTAACGCGCCCCCTTCTGACCCAAGACAGAGGAGCACCCGCGTGCCTTCATTCTCGAGCACATTAGAACAAGCCATTCACGCGGCCCTGGCTGCGGCGAACGAACGGCGACATGAATTTGCAACGCTGGAGCATCTGCTGCTGGCGCTGCTGGAAGAACCTGATGCAGTGCGCGTGATGAAGGCGTGCAGCGTCGATCTGGATGAGTTGCGCAGCACCCTTGTCGAGTTCATCGACGAGGATCTGTCAAATCTGGTGACGGATATTGACGGATCCGAGGCGGTGCCGACCGCAGCCTTCCAGCGTGTCATCCAGCGCGCGGCGATTCACGTTCAAAGCTCTGGCCGGACCGAAGTCACCGGGGCCAACGTTCTGGTCGCCATCTTCGCCGAACGCGAAAGCAACGCGGCCTATTTCCTGCAGGAGCAGGACATGACCCGCTATGACGCGGTGAACTTCATCGCACATGGCGTGGCCAAGGATCCTGCCTATGGTGAAAACCGTCCCGTTTCCGGCGCGGATCAGGTTGAGGAAGAGGTTCAGTCTAGCGCGGGTGAAGGCGAACAAAAGGAAAGCGCGCTGGGCAAGTATTGCATCGATCTGAACGCCAAATCGCGGGCTGGAGATGTCGATCCGCTGATCGGGCGCGCAGATGAGGTCGAACGCTGCATCCAGGTGCTGTGCCGCCGTCGCAAGAACAACCCGCTGCTGGTGGGTGATCCGGGTGTAGGCAAAACAGCCATCGCCGAGGGTCTGGCGCATAAGATCGTCGCGGGTGAAGCGCCGGATGTTCTGGCCAACACCACGATCTACTCGCTCGACATGGGTGCGTTGCTGGCCGGAACCCGATACCGCGGTGATTTCGAGGAGCGTCTCAAGGCTGTCGTGACCGAGTTGGAAGACCATCCTGACGCGGTCTTGTTCATCGACGAGATTCACACCGTGATCGGTGCCGGCGCCACGTCGGGCGGCGCGATGGACGCGTCGAACCTGCTGAAACCTGCACTGCAGGGCGGCAAGCTGCGTACCATGGGCTCGACCACGTATAAGGAGTTCCGCCAGCATTTCGAGAAGGACCGCGCGCTGAGCCGCCGTTTCCAGAAAATCGACGTGAATGAGCCTTCGGTCGAGGACAGCGTGAAGATTCTGCGCGGTCTGAAACCCTATTTCGAAAAGCATCACGAGATCAAATATACCGCTGATGCGATCAAAACCGCTGTGGAACTGTCGGCGCGCTATATCAATGACCGCAAACTGCCCGACAAGGCGATCGACGTGATCGACGAGGCCGGCGCGGCCCAGCATCTGGTCGCGGAAAGCAAACGCCGCAAGACCATCGGTGTGAAAGAGATCGAAGCGGTGGTCGCCAAGATCGCCCGCATTCCGCCCAAGAACGTCACCAAGGATGATGCCGAGGTTCTCAAAGACCTCGAAGCTTCGCTGAAACGAGTGGTGTTTGGTCAGGACGAAGCCATCGAGGCGCTGTCCAGCGCGATCAAACTGGCACGCGCGGGTTTGCGTGAGCCTGAAAAGCCAATCGGCAATTACCTGTTCGCCGGCCCGACCGGTGTGGGTAAAACCGAGGTTGCGAAACAGCTGGCCGATACGCTGGGTGTGGAACTGCTGCGGTTCGACATGTCCGAATACATGGAGAAACATGCGGTTTCCCGTCTGATCGGTGCGCCTCCGGGCTATGTCGGGTTCGACCAGGGCGGTCTGTTGACCGACGGCGTCGACCAGCATCCGCATTGCGTCCTGCTGCTGGATGAGATCGAGAAAGCGCACCCGGACGTGTTCAACATCCTGTTGCAGGTGATGGACCACGGTGAGTTGACCGATCACAACGGCCGCACGGTGAATTTCCGCAACGTGGTCTTGATCATGACCTCGAACGCGGGCGCGCAGGAACAGGCCAAAGCCGCCATTGGCTTTGCCCGTGATCGCCGCGAGGGCGAGGACACCGCCGCAATCGAGCGCATGTTCACGCCGGAATTCCGCAACCGTCTGGATGCGGTGATCTCGTTCGCGCCGCTGCCGAAAGAGGTCATCCTGCAGGTGGTCGAGAAGTTCGTCCTGCAGCTTGAGGCGCAGCTTTTGGATCGCGGCGTCTCGATCGATCTGACCCCCAACGCAGCCGAATGGCTGGCCGACAAGGGTTATGACGACAAGATGGGGGCCCGCCCGTTGGGACGGGTTATTCAGGAGCACATCAAGAAACCGCTGGCCGAGGAACTGCTGTTCGGAAAACTCGCCAAGGGCGGTGTGGTCCGCGTATCCGTCAAGGACGGCGAACTTGATCTGGAAATCCTCGGCCCCGATCAGCCGCGTATTCCGGGCGACAAACCTCCGCTGCTGACGGCCGATTGACCCTAAGAATGAAACGACAGCCATCGCCTGCCAACCCAAATTGGCAGGCGATTTTCGTTCAAAGGACAGGAGACAGGGATGCGCAAAATCGGCGCTTTGATTTTTCCCGGGTTTGAGTTGCTGGATGTGTTCGGCCCGATGGAGATGTTCGGCCTGCTCACCGATGACTTCACCCTGGAGCTTGTCGCGGAAACCAGTGGGCCGGTTGAAAGCAATCAAAAGCTGAAGGCCTTTGCCGACACGACGATCGACGCGGCGCAGGGCTATGACATTCTTTTTGTGCCGGGCGGAGCCGGCACCCGCAAGGAAGTCAACAACTCACGCTTGTTGGATTGGATTGCGGACAGTTCGGATAAGGCGGAATTCACCTTGAGCGTATGCACTGGCAGCGCCCTTCTTGCTAGGGCCGGGGTATTGGACAACCGGCGCGCCACGACCAACAAGGCGGCCTTTTCGTGGGTCAGCGCCCAAGGGCCCGACGTGGAGTGGGTTCCCCGGGCCAGATGGGTTGAAGACGGGCCATTCCTGACCTCATCCGGCGTTTCCGCCGGAATGGATATGGCCCTGGGTGCCATTGCCCGGATGCAAGGAATGGATGTAGCCGAAAAGGTGTCGGTGTGGTGTGAGTATACCTGGCACAAGGACAAGACCCGCGATCCGTTTGCCCGCGTGCATGGGCTGACGTGATGTAAAGGGATCAGCGCTCGGTCAGTTTCAGCTCGATCCGCCGGTTCTGGGCGCGGGCTTCGGGCGTATCTGACGGATTGACGGGCTGGAATTCACCAAAGCCGTTTGCGGCAAGCCGGTCTGGCGGGATGCCCAGCGCGTCGACCATGTAGCGAACAACGGACAAGGCGCGCCCCTGGCTGAGTTCCCAGTTGTCCTGATACCGCCCTGTCCCGGCCAGCGGCACGTTGTCGGTGTGCCCGTCCACCCGAATGACCCAGTTCAAACCTTCAGGGATTTCCGCCGCCACGCTGCGCAGGATATTGGCCACCTTGGCGACCTCCAATTGCCCTTCCGAGGAAAGGACGGCCGAGCCGGTGTCGAACAGAACCTCGGATGAAAACACGAACCGGTCGCCTTCGATCCGTACGCCTTCCTGATCCCCAAGAACCTCGCGCAGGCGACCGAAGAACTCGGACCGGTACCGTTGCAGATCTTCCGCCTGCGCCGCCAGTTGCTGGTTCTGACCCGACAGCGCTTCGGCTTCGGCCTCAAGCCGTATCCGCTCGGCCTCTTCCAGCAAGCGGCGACGGCGTTCTTCCGAGGCCGCCCGCGCCAGAGCGGCGTTCAGGTCCTGCCCCAGTGTCTGGATGCGAATGTTGGCCGATGCGTTACGCTCTTCGTAGTCATCCAGCAGGGCCTGCAACGATCCAAGCTGCCCGCGCAGTGCAGCCATCTGTTGATTCAAAAGCGCCGTTTGCCGCTGCGCTTCTGCAGAGATTTCTTTTTCATCCGCAATCGTGTTGCGTGCCACTGCCAGCAATGTTGCCCGCTCTTCTGCCAGTGTCTTCTGCGCCTCGGCATCCTCTTGCGCCTGGGTCTGCGCGGCCAGTGCGGCCTTGAGTTGCGCCTTCAATTCTTCCGGATCCAGATTGCCAAAGCGACGCTCCAGCTCGGCCTTGGCCGCCTGCGCCGCGGCGAGCAGGGTCAGAGTATCCTCGGCGTCCTTGCGCTGCGCCTCAAGTGCCAGGGTCATCGCCGTCAGCTCGGCATCGGCGTCCTGAAGACGGTTGCGCAGGTTTTCGGCGGCGGCGGATTCGGCCAGTTTCGCGGCCTCTTCCGCACTCAGCGTTTCTTCAAGTTCAGCGATCCGGCTGCTTTGAGTTGCATCGCTCGCCTCAAGATCGGCAACGAGTGCTTCCAGCGCTTCCCGGCGGGCGGCAGCCAAACGGGCAGCTTCGGCCTGCGCGTCGATTTCGGCCCGGCGTTGGGCGAGCGCAAGGTTCAGGGCCTCCTGTTCGCTCAGCAATTCCTCGCGCTGGGATTGAAGATCAGCAATCGCCCCGCGCGCCTGTTCCTGATCCACCAGCAGAGCCGCGACCTGAGCCTCAAAATCCGTGATCCGGGTCTGTGCCTGTGACAGGTCATCTTCGGCCTGCGTCAAGGTCGCGTTCAGCGCACCCAGACGGGCCTGCAAACGACTGTTTTCACGCTCTTCCAGTCCCAGTGCGCCCGCCAAAGCGGCGACTTCGTCGGACAGGGCCGTCAGCTCATCCTCCTGCCCCGAAATCGTTTCGCGCAGGACGAATTGCACCACCATGAAGATGGTCAGAACGAAGGTCAGAACCATCAGCAGCCCGGTCATCGCATCCACAAAGCCCGGCCAGACCGAACCCTGGAAACGTTGACCTGTGCGGCGGGACAGAGCCATGGCTTACTCGCCTTCCGGTGTGCTGCGCACGGCGCCCTTGGGCAGGGTCAGCGCCCTGACCAGCAATTCGATATCCTTGCGCATCTCGTTCATGCTTTCCTGACGGCCAGCCGAAATTTCCTCGAGGATACGCAGCAGCTGCACGTCCATCGACCGCAGGCGCATCCGGCTTTCGGCGTCGATCCCGTCGCCGGCGCCATGTTCGCGCATGTGATCCAGCAGCGCGTCCTGACCAAGGGCCACGCGTTCCAAAGCAGATGTCACACCTTCGGTTTCAGACTGCCGCTGGTTCATGTCCCCGATGGTTCGAACCAGCTGACCCATCTTGGCCGAAAGGTCGGCGCGGTCAGCTTCCTGCGCGGAAAACAGATCCTGCAGCGCATTCATCTGTTCGGACATTGCATCCAGAACCGGCGTCAGAACCGCGATTTCTGCGCCGCCTTCTTCACTTGCCGCGAACCCGACGCGGGTGATCGATGACAGCCATTCCTCAAGCTCGCGATAGAACCGGTTTTGGCCGTGCCCGGCAAAGAGTTCCAGCAGGCCAACGATCAAGGAGCCAGCCAACCCAAGCAGCGAGGATCCAAATGCGACGCCCATACCCTGCAACTGCGCCTCGAGCCCGGTCATCAGCCGGTTGAACACCGCCAACCCTTCTTCGCCTTCCTGCGGGTTCAGGCTGCGGATGGTGTCGACTATGGCCGGAACGGTGGTGGCAAGGCCAAAGAATGTACCCAGAAGGCCAAGGTAAATTAGGACGTTGGTGATATAGCGTGTGATCTCACGCTCTTCCTCGACCCGTTCGGCGACGGAATCCAGAATTGACCGGGTTGAACTGGAACTGATCTGCGACCGCGCACCGCGTTCGCGCAGCAGCGAGGCCAGCGGTGCCAAAAGCTGCGGTGTCCGGGCATCCTCGCGCACAACACCGCCGACAAATGCCTCGATCCAGCGGACGGAGCCGATCAGCTGCCCCACCTGATAGAAACAGGCCAGAACGCCGATGACGAAAACAAGCAGAATGAACCCGTTCAGATAGGGGTTCGCCTGAAACACCGGCAGCACGTATGGCAGCGCCATGAACACACCCAGCCCTGACAGGCCAATCGCGATCAACATCATCACGATCTGTCGGATGGGATGCGAGAAATGGGGTCTCGCGCCCTGATGTGCCTGCGCCATGCGCGTCATTCCCGGTTTTTGCCTGCTCTGCGCTGAATCTAGCGAACTTCCGCCGGTGACGCCAAGGGTTTATGCGGTAATGCTGCGCACCCGTTGCGACAACCACTCAAGATCGGGATCGCGCAGACCGATCTCGGCCAGATGTTCAGTCGTATTGTACAGATACTCGGTGTTCGGACCGCGCCCGCCGACGGCATGGGCGATAATCTGAGCTTGTTCTTCCAAGGGCATGCCACCGCAATACTGCACATGGGCTTCGTCGATCACATAGGTCACGGCATTCACCACCGTACCGCAGTCCAGATGCACATCCAGCATCTTCTCGACATAGGCCGAGGAAATCAGTTCGCGCTCGCGCAGTTCGTGCAGGGTGCGTTCTTCGTGCCCCGTTTCGACCGCCAGTGCCAGACCCTTGCAATGGGCGTCGGTCTGCTCGTCCAGCGCCAGCACCAGACCCGGGTTGTCCTCGGTTCCGCGGTGGTGGATGGAGCTCATGCAGAAAGAGCGTGCATATCCATGCAAGGTTGCGCGTTCGCTGCGTGCCACCGGGAACCCCGGATTCCACAGCAGCGATCCATATCCGAAAACCCACATCGTCATTACACTGGTCCTTGCCCGTTTGCGCCTATAAACATCAAATCCGACGCAGGAAAAAGGGCCATTTGTCATGCGCCGTCTGATACGAGTACTCATATTTGTTGCCGTTGCCTGGAGTGCCTATTGGTTCATCGCCGGTTACGGGCTGCGCAGCGCGATAACCGCCTGGTTCGACAAGCAACAGAAACTGGGTTGGCAGGCCGATTTTTCCGAAGTCGCAACAGCGGGTTACCCGACGCATCACGTGACCCGGCTGAACAACCCGGGGCTGGCCGATCCGGTCAACGGCACCGCCTGGAGCGCCGACTGGATCGAGTTCGAAAGCCCTGCGATCTGGCCCGGTCGGCAGGTGCTGCGGTTTGCGGATACGCCCCAACGGCTGTCCTATTTCGACCAGACGGCGACCGTTCAGGCAACGGATTTGCAGGCAGAACTGCAATTGCAGCCGGGTGTCGCACTTGTTCTGGAAAAGATGGCCCTGACTGCGGACAAGTGGATTGTCGCTGGCGAAGCTGCTGCGGTGGCCGGTGGTGAAACCCTTGATCTGCTTATGGAACAGTCCGGCCAGCCCGAAGCATACAAGGTCAGCGCCCGGATCGACGGCTTTCGTCCCGGCATGGATCTGCGCGACCTCATGCGGTCGGCCACATCGCTGCCGCAGGCATTTGAAACGCTGGCGATTGACATGACCGTCACCTTTGACAAGCCCTGGGACCGTTCTGCGCTTGAGGAAAGCAGGCCGCAGCCGGTAGCCATCGATCTGAGGCTGGCGGAAATCAGATGGGGTGAGTTGCGCCTGTTTGCTGCTGGCGAGCTGGATGTTGACGCGCAGGGCATTCCAACCGGCGAAATCGCCATCAAGGCGGAAAACTGGCGCGACATGATCGCCATGGCCAACGCCGCCGGTGCCTTGCCGGATCAGGCGGTTGATCCGGTCACGCGGGCGCTGAACTTTATGGCCGGTTTGGGCGGAAATCCGAATGCGCTGGACCTACAGCTCAATTTCCGCGACGGTTTCGTGGCACTGGGCCCCTTGCCCCTGGGACCTGCACCCCGATTGATATTGCGGTGATGCCCGGCGATACCTTGGGCAGACACGAAACAGAATTCAGCGCTTACGGGAACGGTCAATGGGACTAAGAACACTCATTTCCAATCGGATTTCGAACTGGGCGCTGGGACACAAGAAGATCAGGCGCGAACTGCTGCGGCAGTTGTGGACAGATGACGTTCTGTTCTTTCGCAATTTCGACGATCACAGCCTGGTCTATTACCCTCATGATGTCATTGGAGAACACCTGACGAAATTCGGTGAGTTCAGTCGCGAACCGGTGCGTGAACTGGCCGAATATCTGACCCGTTCGGGCCAGCCCCCGGAAGGCGGTTCCGTGCTGGAGGTCGGTGCAAATATCGGTACACACACAGTTTATTTCTTCAGGGATCTGCACTGCAACTCGGTCGTTGCAATCGAACCCGACCCCGAAAACCACGAATTGCTGTGCCGGAACGTTCAGATCAACGACCTGAACGATAAAGTGACCATTCTGCGCGTTGGCGCATCTGACAAAAGCGGGCAGTTGCCCTTCGTCACAAGTGAACTGAACCGGGGCGGTTCGAAAATCGGAGAGGCGCAGGATAATGCGATCATGGTGGATGTGACCACCGTTGATTCACTTCTCGAGACCCAAGCCCAATCGCTTCAGGATCTTCGTTTAATCTGGATCGACGTCGAAGGGCATGAATTGCAGGTCCTGCAAGGCGCACTGCGAACCCTGGGCGAAGTCAAACCCCCGGTCTATTTGGAATACACCCCCAAAAAGGATGCCTCCGAAAACGAAAAGCTGCGGGATATTCTGTTTGAGGCCTATGATCACGTCGTTGATTTTGCGAACGGTCAAAAGGTTCTGACCCGTGAGAGTTTCAATCACATCCACGCACAGACCGATCTGCTGGCAATGAACCTGAAATCGCAAGCGCGCCGGAACTAGCGGCAGAACGTACCGCTGCGGTACCGCGCCGTGTCCAGGTGGAAATGATCGCGGTGATACCTGTCCGAGTTTGGTCCCAGCACGGTTCCGAACGGGCCACAGGCACCGCGCCAAACCTTGATCAGCTGCTTTTGCGAGGGGTTTTTGCGCCAACCGTTCAAAACCGTCACAACCTCACCATCGGCCATTGTGAAACCCGAGATGTCGATGGCACGCCCCTTGCCGTGTTCCGAAATCCGGGCACCTTTTTGGCTGTTGCGCGTGCGGCAGGCGTAATGGGCCGCCACCTGCAACTCGACTACCGGACCACGTCTTTTGAAGGTGGGAATGACGGCTTTGTCGACCCATTTGTTGAGCGCGATCGCCGTGCCGCAATCCATCGTCGACGGGCGGCTGAGCGCGACACCCGAAACTGATGTGATCTGGACCGCATCCTTGATCCCGCAGGCCTTGATCTTACCCGACACCCTGCCCACCGCTTTGCCCTGAATGGCGATGTCACCGCAAACTGACCCCTTGCGCAGTTTGCGTTTCTTCAGAAAAGCCTGTTGCTCCAACTCTTTGGGGCGCAGGTACGGCATCAGTGACGTGTCCGGTCCCAGCAGCGGCAGATCCGAAGGTCGCGCAGCAGCGGCCAAAACCTGAGGCGATTCCGGACGTGTTTGGGGCCGCATCTCTGACAGCGCCGCAACGGTTGCTGCCGCTTTGGAAATCACTGCGCCCCCTGAAAAAGCCGCCGGGCGTGTCAATGGAAACAGCGATTGTTCTGGTGGCGCAGCCGTGGTTGCGGTGGCGATCAACACCGCAGTTCCGACCAGTATGCGCCCCCAGATCTTTGTCATGAATGGGCCTTGCCACGTCCAAAGTCGGGCGCGTCCGTATCCTGACCCGCGTCGATGATGCCGCGTCGGATCGCGCGGGTGCGGGTGAAGTAATCGAACAGATGCTCGCCATCCCCGGTGCGGATCGCACGTTGCAGGGCAAAAAGTTCTTCGGTAAAGCGCCCGAGAATTTCCAGCGTCGCATCCTTGTTGGTCAGAAACACATCGCGCCACATAGTCGGATCAGACGCTGCAATCCGGGTGAAATCCCGGAAACCGGCTGCCGAGTACTTGATCACCTCGCTATCTGTGACCCGCCGCAGATCGTCCGCGACGCCCACCATCGTATAGGCAATCAGGTGCGGCGCATGAGAGGTCACGGCCAGAACCAGATCGTGATGGTCGGCATCCATTTCATCAACGTTCGAGCCCATCCCCTCCCACAGGGCACGCAGCCGGGTAACGGCTTCAGGGTCAGCGTCTTCCACCGGCACCAATAGGCACCAGCGATTGTCGAACAGTTCCGCAAACCCGGCTTCGGGGCCGGAATGCTCGGTTCCGGCCAATGGGTGGGCGGGAATGAAATGCACGCCATCGGGAACGTGCGGTGACACGGCCTGAATAACGTGGCGCTTGACCGAACCGACATCCGTCACGGTGGCACCCGGTTTCAGAACCGGCGCGATATCCTGCGCAACAGCTTCCATCGCACCAACGGGAACGCACAGCACCACCAGATCGGCCCCTTCAACGGCCTCGCGCGCCGTGTCGCACACGCGGTCGCACAATCCGATGCGCCGCGCCGTATCGCGTGTGGCTTCGGACCTTGCATAGCCCGTCACTTCGCCGGCCAGACCGGCGCGCTTGATGGCCCAGAACATCGAGGAAGCGATCAGACCCAGCCCGATCAGCGCCACACGGTCATATATCTGGCTCATGCTGCGCCCCCTTTGAACGCGGTGATTGCTGCCACGACACGGCGGCAGGCCTCTTCATCGCCAACGGTGATCCGCAGCGCGTTCGGCAGGTTGTAGCCTGCAACCCGCCGAACAATCAAACCCTGGGTTTTCAGGTAGTCGTCGCAGGCCTCGGCTTCGGCCTGATCAGCAAAGCGCGCCAGGATGAAATTGGTGCAAGACCGGTCTGACGGAACGCCGATCTTCGCCAGTTCATCCGACAGCCAAACGCGAAAGCGGGCGTTCTCGGTCTGGCAAAACGTCATGTAATCGGTGTCCCGCACCGCCGCTTCTGCCGCGGCCAGCGCAGTCTGCGACAGGTTGAAGGGCTGGCGTACTCGGTTGAGCACATCGATGATCGGCTGCTGCGCGTACCCCCAGCCGACACGCAGCCCGCCCAGACCGTAGATCTTGGAAAAGGTCCGCGTCATGATCACATTTTCAAAACGGTCCACCAATGCCGCGCCGCCATCAAACCCATCGACAAACTCGGCGTAGGCGCCATCAACCACCATCAGGCAGCTTTCGGGCAGGTTTTCCGCCAATCTCGTCAGTTCGGCCTCGGAAATCATGGTCGAAGTCGGATTGCCTGGATTGGTGACAAAAACGATCCGTGTGCGTTCGGTGACCGCCGCCAGAATGGCGTCCACATCGACCGTGCGATCCGTTTCAGCCACCATGACCGGGTCCGCGCCGACCATACGGGCGATGATCGGGTACATGGAAAACCCATGCTCGGTATGGATCACCTCATCGCCCGGTCCCGCATAGGCCTGCGCCACGAACTGAAGAACTTCGTCGCTGCCGACGCCACAGATGATCCGCGCCGCATCCAGCCCGTTCCGCTCGCCGATTGCACTGCGCAGACTGGCATGATCCGTGCTAGGATAGCGATGCAGCATGGCAGCAGTTTCCCGAACGGCCTCAATCGCCTTTGGGCCCGGACCAAAGGGGTTTTCGTTGGAACTCAGCTTGATGACATCCGCCACGCCTTTGATATGCGACTGGCCGCCCTGATACAGCGCGATGTCCATGATGCCGGGTTGCGGGGTAATCTTGGTCATGAGGGGCTCCGTTATCCGAGCCCCTCATACCCGTCTCAACGGGTTGAGAAAAGCGGCAATTCCCTTAGGCCGCCCGGAAGCGGGCCGTTGCCGGATCAGCGTCGTAGAATGGCACGAATTCTTCGGTCCGGTGCGACAGGTCATTAACACTGTCGATGATGAACTGAACCGTCTCTTCGGTCATCAGGTACGAGAAGTTCAACCGCACCCAGCCGGGTTTCTTCATCTCTTTCCCTGCGGACAATTCGGCATGCAAAACCTCGGATGTCGCGCGGTCTATGCCCAGCAGTCGGTGCGCATAAGGCCCGGCGCAGGCACATCCGCCCCGGGCCTGAATGCCAAACACATCGCTCAGCATGCGGGTGAACAACTGCTGGTGCACGGGCTGGCCGGAATTGTCGCGTACGAGAAACGAAAAGATGGGCAGGCGGTGCGAGTTGTCCACGCCCAGCAATGTCAGGTTTGGATTGCCACGCCAGCCGTCCAGCGCCATTTGATTGTAAAGCGCCTCGCGCTTTGCGATCTCCTCGGCGCCAACGACATCCTTGACGATGAAGGCCAGCGCGGCGCGGATATCTCCGATGACGTTTGGCGTTCCGGCCTCTTCCCGGGTGGCAAGATCTTCGCTGTAATCATGGCGCCAAGGCGACACGAAACTGACCGTTCCGCCACCGGGCCAGCTGGGGCAGGTGCGCTGAACCGCATGACTGTTCACGATCAGAACGCCCGACGCCCCCGGCCCGCCCGGAAATTTGTGTGGTGACACGACTATCGCATCCTTGCGCGCGTCCGCCGGCCCCATATCCATCGGCAGATAAGGTCCGCCACCGGCATAGTCCCAGACCGACACAGCACCATGCGCCTTCAGCAACCGTGTGACCGGATCGGGATCGGTGATGATGCCCGTCACGTTTGATGCCGCCGAAAACGAACCAATCAGCAGATCCGCATCCTGGTTTGCAACCAGCGCCTCTTTCAGTGCATCCAGATCAAGGCCACTCTCTGGGGCTTCGGGAATTTCGATCACACGCGCCTTGCTTTCCCGCCATGGCAGAATATTCGAATGATGTTCATACGGCCCGATCAGGACAACTGGCTGGTCAGCTTGCTCTATCCCCAGCAAACTGACCAGCCGGTTGAGACCCGCAGTGGCGCCCGACCCGGCAAAAATCACCGCGTCTTCTCCCCTTGCGCCAACAATGCGGGCGATCTCTGCGCGTGCTTCGCGGCGCAAACGTGTCATATAGGATCCGCAAAAAGAGGCCTCAGTATGGCTGTTGGCATAGAACGGCAACACATGCCCGGCCACAAAGTTTTCGACCTGCCGCAACGCACGGCCGGAGGCCACGTAATCCGCATAGACAAGCGGTACGCCCCGAAGCAGACCAGGGATCAGCACGTTCTCTCCGATCAGCCCTTCACGCAGGGATGAATCTTGAGCGGCGGTCTGAAGGTTTGCTCGAAATTCGGACAAGGTCATTGCATCTGCTCCATTCCTTTGGAACCAATGTGATTGAACTATGTTCTAAAAACTTCACCTATTTTTGCTTTATTTTCTCCTTTTTTGTGTCATATGATCAGGAATGACCTCAAAATTAGATCAATTGGACATACGCATTCTGAAAGAGCTGCAACGGGATGCTTCGTTGTCGCAACGCGAGTTGGCCGACCGGGTCGGCCTGTCGCAGAATGCGTGCTGGCGCCGCCTCAAGGCGTTGACCGACGATGGCGTGCTGCAAGGCTCCAGTGCCCGGATCGCGCGTGAAAAGCTGGGGCTCAGCCTAGTTGTCTTTGTCATGCTGCGCACTCGGCACCATTCAACGGAATGGCTGCAGGCTTTTCGCAGCCACGTCCTGACCATCCCTGAAGTGGTGGATTTCCACCGGATCGGCGGCGACTATGACTATCAACTCAAGGTGGTGACCCAGGACATGGCATCTTACGACAAGGTCTATCAGCGCCTGATCGAAAAGGTGGAACTGGACAGCGTGACTTCGTATTTCGCCATGGAAGCGATTGCCGAGGGGCGTCCGCTACCGCTCTGATCCGCACTTCATCTGGCCAAAAATATCCCGGGGGAAGCGCGGCCTGCCGCGATGGGGGCAGAGCCCCCAACAAAAAAGGGCCGCGCAGAACAGCGCGGCCTTTGAAACTTGGGATCGGCGAAGATCAGTTCTTCGCGTAGAATTCGACGACCAGGTTCGGCTCCATGACGACCGGGTAAGGCACATCGCTCAGGCCCGGCGCGCGCACGAAGGTCGCGGTCATTTTCGAATGGTCGGCGTCGATGTAGTCAGGCACGTCACGCTCGGCCAGAGCAGCGGCTTCCAGAACAACGGCCAGTTGCTTGGACTTGTCACGCACTTCGATCACGTCGCCTTCCTTGACACGGTAGGACGGGATGTTGACGCGCTGGCCGTTTACCTTGACGTGGCCGTGGTTCACGAACTGACGTGCAGCAAACACGGTCGCCACGAACTTGGCGCGATAGACTACAGCGTCGAGGCGACGCTCCAGCAGGCCGATCAGGTTTTCACCGGTATCGCCTTTGACACGCTCGGCTTCGGCGTAGATGCGGCGGAACTGCTTCTCGGTCAGGTCGCCATAATAGCCTTTCAGCTTCTGCTTGGCGCGCAGCTGCAGACCGAAGTCCGACAGTTTGCCCTTGCGGCGCTGGCCGTGCTGGCCGGGGCCGTATTCACGACGGTTGACCGGGGATTTCGGACGACCCCAGATGTTTTCGCCCATCCGGCGGTCGATTTTGTACTTGGCAGACGTGCGTTTGGTCACGGCTGATCTCCTTCGTTCAGGTCGAGGCCCATTCAGGCCACTATGAAGGGCGTTGTCCTCTTGAGGTTTCCCCCATGACAGGCATCCCCTTGCGGGGGCCACCAACACCAATGAAGCAGCGCTTATATCCGTGAATTTCGGAGAGTCAACAGGTCTCGGGGCTTTGATTTTTTAACCCGCAGGGAAACAGCCGGCCTGTTGCACCAATAATGGGGAAGTTACCGAAGGCCGTTCCGTGCCGGAAATGCGATCACTGTGCTGTTGCTGTGATCGATGGCGTCAAATGGCAGGCTGATTTCCCAGATTTCGCTGACCCAGTAATCCTGATCCCGCTCGGGGAAATCCTGTTCAAAAACCAGCGTCGGCGCGTCTTCACCTTCGGGGACAATCAACTCCCCTCGATATTGCCGTGCACCGTTGGTCAGAACAACAGTGCCAAACACATCACCGGGTATCTCCGAAGAGGAATATACACTTTCAGCAACAACCCTGCTGCCGACGCTTTCTGCCTTGCCCAGCATCATCTCGGCAGCCACGCCCAGTCGACGTGCCACGCCGCGCCAGGACCATGCCGCACCTACCGTCAACGATTCCAGAGGCGCAGCCTCAAGCCCGTCGATTTCAGTTTGTGTCCACAAGATAGCTTTGCGACCGTTTTGTCCGGTTCTCATTTGCCCGCCCGACCTTTCAACAAACTACACGTTACCGATGCGTATTTATCTATTAAGAATTGGTCGGAAAAAAGACCGAATTGCAGCATTCACAGGAATGTTGTGCTTTTGCCATTTCAAAACGATACTTCCGGGCTTTTCAAAGAGTTTCAGCACACAGCCCACTGACATTCAGGGACACGATCACCCCCCTCTTTGGCCGCCTCATCCGGGCGATTGTGACCAGAAAGTCGCAGAAAGCAGCAATGAAGCAATTCACTTTGAGGTTGCTCGAAAATGCAGGTACTCAGCCTGGAGAATACTGGTCGGAATCGACCTCCCAAGAGTGAATAAGTTTGTAAAATGAAAAAGTTATTGTTTGGTGCATTACTTGTTGTGAGTGCTTGTGCCGCCAATCCCGGACCATCCATCCCCGTAAAGCCCGGCCACGATCTTGCCTTTGCCCGCAGGGCAGTTCAGAGCTGTTCGGCCAATGCCGAGGCCGGCGGCACCAGCGCCGTTGTCGGTGGCTATGCAACCGGTGTCATTCTGGTGGGCGTCATCCTGGGCCCGGCGATTGTCGGGCTGAATCAGGATACCATTTATGAAAACGGCAAGATCGACGGCGTCGACCGCTGCCTGGCCAAGCACGGCTTTGAGCGCCGTGACCTGACGGATGGTGAAGTCTTCTGGCTGGGCGACAGTTACGGCACGGAACGCGAGAACCGGTTAAGTCACCTCATCGGCGGCGGCACCGTTGAAAGCTACAAACCGACTTTGAATTGATGGGTGCACTTGCCTGACGGCATCCGTGGCGGGGAACGTCTGCGCCTCGGCATGCGCGTGGCAAGTCATTGCAAGTACGGATATCCTGCCCGATCGGTACAGGATATCTGACCGGATTACAAAAGTTGTCATTGCGAAACCATTGCCCGCGAGACGGGTGGTCTCTTAGCGTTTGAACAGGGTCGCAGACCCAACAATTTCAAGCAGGAGATTACAATGAAAACTGGAATGATACTTGGAATTATCGGCGGTGTTATCGCCTTATTGGTCGGTGCGGTGGGCTACAGCGCCTCATCCGCCCTAGGCTCGTTGTCCAGCGGCATCGGGTACGAGCAGGGCGCATCATCCGCGCAGTTCTACAGCATCATGTCGCTGGTGTTGCCGGTCGCCGGCCTTCTGGGCGGAGGCATCGCCGGCAGGAACGCGCAGGTTGGAGCTGGCCTGATGGGCCTGTCCGCCGTCGGAATTTTATGGGCCTTCGGCCTGAGCTTTTTGTCAATCGTTCCCGCCGTCCTTCTTGGGCTCGGCGCTTTTCTGGTGCTTTCAGAAGGCGAAAGCAGTTCGCCTGAAAATAGCTGAGACACCTACCAAAACAGGCATGCCCAAATGGGCAAGCCTGACCGGATCATCCGTGCTTTTGCTGTTACCCGGAATTCGCAAAAGCAAACGTCCGGATCTCACCCCCCAAGAAAACTCAGTTGCCTCCAGCCTTCCAGCGGGCCCAGATTTCCGGCTCTCCGTTGAATGTGTTGATATCAACCTTGCCCTGGACCCCCGGGACCAGCCCGGTGCCAGTGTATTGCCAGAAACGCCAGATCGTATTCGGATAAACGTCGCGAGGGTGCCCGGCAACCGAACGCAACCAGAACTCGGTTTTGGGCAGGCGACTGATATTGGTGTCCTGATAAAAATCCACGGTGGTGTAGACGATCGGTCTGCGCCCGTAGTGACGCTCGAGAATATTCAGGAATTTCTCGGCCTCGGCCCGCACTGTTTTGCCATCGGGCCGCAAAGTGCAGGTCTTGGAATGTGGCGTCCATTCCATGTCGAGAACATGGGGCAGATCGGCACCCTTGGGCACGTTGCGGATAAACCAGCGGGCCTGTTCGGCAGCAGGACGGCAAAAGTAATAATAGTGATAGGCGCCCCACGGCACACCCGCTGCCTGCGCGCCCTGCCTGTGTTCGTTGAAGCGCGGGTCTGCGAAATCGCCCCCTTCAGTGGCCTTGATGAACACAAAGCTGACCCCGGCAGAGCGGGCAGTGCGCCAATCGATCGAGTCCTGCCAGCGCGACACGTCCAGCCCAT
The DNA here is from genome assembly GCF_056531785.1 of Ruegeria sp. K7. Taxonomy (NCBI): domain Bacteria; kingdom Pseudomonadati; phylum Pseudomonadota; class Alphaproteobacteria; order Rhodobacterales; family Roseobacteraceae; genus Ruegeria; species Ruegeria sp. K7. The sequence continues at coordinate 89,387 of NZ_JBQFMJ010000008.1, read as the reverse complement.
GGACCGGGTAGCTTCCGGGTTGCCGCCCCTCCCACTCATGAGGGTCCGCATCGCCAAAGCGAGGGTGAATAACCAATGGCGGTTTCGGGTCCGTTACCTCGAAGTGCTCGACCACCTGTGGTGGCGGAGGACGCCGCCCGCATGATACAAGTGTCAGCCCGATGAGTGCCAGTAAGACCACTAAGCGCATTATTCTAACCTGCCTGAAATATCTGCTCGTATTGTTGGGTTCAGAATGACAAATCTGGGTGATAAGACAACGCTACAATTGCGTGACGGCGGAAACTTACCGCTTGCACACCGGGCACCTTCAGAAATTGACAATTCATGCTTGATCCCGGGCACCAAAACGCCTAAAGCAGCGCAATCCGGTGCCGCGTCATGCGACTCCGGTGTTTTGGTTTGTTTCAAAGCGTGACGTCCCGCTTTCTTCGGCCCGGACGCGATGCGGCAAGCCAGACCAAAGGAACATTCGATCTGACCTCTGGCGGGCTGTGCGCAGGACCCGGTGAAGACCAAGAGCTCTCAGGCCGTGCCCAAACTTCGTGGACCAACCACGAGCAGATAGGAGTACCTGCGATGGACCTGATCGCACAGCTTGAGGCGGAACAGATTGCCGCCCTGGGGAAAGACATCCCCGATTTCAAAGCCGGAGACACCATCCGTGTCGGCTTTAAAGTGACCGAAGGGTCGCGTACCCGTGTGCAGAACTACGAAGGCGTCTGCATCGCGCGCAAAGGTGGCAGCGGCATCGCCGGTTCGTTCACCGTTCGCAAAATCTCGTTTGGCGAAGGCGTGGAGCGTGTTTTCCCGCTGCATTCGACCAACATCGACAGCATCACCGTTGTCCGCCGTGGCCGCGTCCGTCGCGCCAAACTGTACTATCTGCGCTCGCGCCGTGGTAAGTCCGCGCGTATCGCAGAAGTCACCAACTACAAGCCCAAGGCTGGCGCCGAGGCGTAAGGAGCGGAAAGATGAAAAAAGACATCCATCCCGATTATCACGTCATCAACGTCAAAATGACCGATGGCACCGTGGTTCAGATGAAATCCACCTGGGGCGCCGAAGGCGACCAGCTGGCGCTGGAAATCGACCCCTCCTCGCACCCCGCGTGGACCGGTGGCTCGTCGCGTCTGATGGACGCCGGCGGCCGCGTGTCGAAGTTCAAGAAAAAATACGAAGGTCTGGGCTTCTAAGCCTGACCGGTTCCGAATGCAGAAGGCCGCCCATTGGGCGGCCTTTTTTTGGAGCGTGTTGGGATTATCCGAACACGTAAAAGCACAGCTTGTTGCCGTCCGGGTCCCGCACATATGCGCCGTAGAAACGGTCAGGCACACGCTGGCCCGGCTCGCCCTCGTCCGTCGCGCCAAGGCTGATGGCCCTGTCATACATGGTGGTGACCGCATCTTTGGATTCGGCGACAAAGGCCAGCATGTTGCCATTTCCTGACGCGCAGGTTTCGCCGTCATAGGGTTCGCAAACCGCCAGCATGGGTGCAGTCGGATCGTTGCCGATGAACGCAATCCGACCGGCATCGATCAGAACCTGCGCGCCTTTGTCCGCGAAAAGCGCAGTATAGAACTCCTTGGCCTTGTCCATGTTGGAAACACCAATGGTAACATATCCGATCATTCAGGATGTCCTTTGTTGATTGCTTAGCTATTTGCGACGCACTGTCCGTCAGGTGCCACAGGTATACAAGTCACGAAACCGGCATCGACTGACCTTGAAAGCCACTGGGAAAGTGCAGGTCACGGCCTTCGCAACCACGCGCTGTTTTTGCCTGTCTGGCCCATCGTTTCTTTGGCAAATCTGAGAAACGGTGCAAGCCGCCCGTCTTGTTACATGGCGTAACCCGCCCGGGCCGCGCTGTTTTCCGGTTTCCTCGCCAATAATAGGCCAATACACCGCTTGAGGTTCTTTCCTTCCCACCAAACACAACATATAGTGGCGACAAACAACGTGTGGGTAAACACGGCGGGACTTGGGAATACAAGCATGGCACATATCATTGTGGTCGGGAACGAAAAGGGCGGCGCAGGCAAATCGACCGTTTCGATGCATGTGGCGACGGCGCTGGCGCGGCTGGGGCACAAGGTCAGCACACTGGATCTGGACCTGCGGCAGCGCAGCCTTGGGCGTTACTTCGAAAACCGCCTGAACTTTCTCAGAAGTTCGGACCTGAGCCTGCCCAGCCCGCGTCATCACGACCTGCCCGAAATCGATGCGGCCACGCTGAAGCCGGGCGAGAATATCTATGACCACCGCCTGTCCGCCGCCGTTGCTGAACTGGAAAGCGACAGCGATTTCATCCTGATCGACTGCCCCGGCTCGCACACGCGCCTCAGCCAGGTGGCGCATTCGTTGGCCGACACGTTGATCACACCGCTGAACGACAGCTTCATCGACTTCGACTTGTTGGCACGGATCGACTCGAAGGGTGAAAAGATCCTCGGGCCGTCGGTCTATTCGGAAATGGTGTGGAATGCGCGTCAGCTGCGGGCGCAGGCAGGGCTGAAACCCATCGACTGGGTTGTGGTCCGCAACCGGGTCGGCACACAGCGCATGGTAAACAAAGAAAAGATGCAGCGCGCGATCGAGATGCTGTCTCAGAGGATCGGTTTCAGGGTTGCATCCGGCTTTTCCGAACGGGTGATTTTCCGCGAGCTGTTTCCGCGCGGCCTGACCCTGCTGGACCTCAAGGATATCGGGGTCAAACAGCTGAACATCTCGAACATAGCCGCGCGACAAGAGCTGCGCGACATGATGAAAGAACTGAACCTGCCGGGGGTCGAGATCGACTTCTGACGGGGCACATCTTCACCGCTGCCTTGAACATCCTGATCATTTTGCCAGGGCGATCGCCTTGTTGACTTCGATGCCACGATTGATGGCAAGGTAGGTCGGAAAGGGCGACCGGCCTGAGACATCGATTTCGCGCCTAAGCCAGTCATGCGTTTCCAAAAGATAGAGCGACTTCGACAGCGCGCGGTCGGTGATCGTGGACAGATCTGATTTTATGACAGAAAAGCGCTGGGGTTTTTGCGTCACGGCCAGAATCGGCACGGTCCAGCTTCGCCTCAGAAGGGCAAAGTCGTCTTCGTCGGGCACAGCTTTAACAATTCTGCTTGCAACCTCGGCCATTTCTTTACCGCTCTGTGTTAGCCGGAATTCGGGGCGCAGTGGATGACCGTGGCCAGGGTTTTTCTCAAGAAGCCCTAACTCGATCAGGTGCCCAAGGCTTTGGGTAAACGAACTGCGGCCTGCCCCCGTCGCCGCAATCAGCGGTGCCTGCCGCCCCGGAACGCCTGCGTGCAGCTTTGCCAGAATGCTCAGCGACCATGCCCGCGACGTAAGCTTGACAAGTGACTTTGTGTCCATAAAGTATAGTTACTTTATTATTAGATAGTAGGAAAGACCGATGCTGCCAGTTTCTTTGGAAAACACGATCACGCTTGCGATCTCAGTCCGCGACCGTCACGCCAGCGCCAAATGGTACAGCGACATGCTTGGGTTTGAACTGATCCATCACATTGACGAGGCCGGCTGGAGCGAAATGCAGACAAAGACCAACGGCGTAACCTTGGGACTGGGCGAGCAAACCGAACCCGCGCCCGGCAACACCGTCCCTGTATTTGGAGTAAGCGACATAGACACGGCAAGGGGCGCGCTGGAAACGGCCGGGGTCAAATTCGACGGCGACACAGAAACCATCGAGGGGATGGTCAGCACCGCCACATTCTACGACTTGGACGGCAACGCCATGATGTTGGCGCAGGACCTGACCGGACAAGGATGACATCTTACGACCGGTGCAATCCCACGGGCCGCCGTTATTCGGCGGCCCTGTAGACAGTAAACAGCTCTTTCGGCTCGGTCACACCGCGCAACATGTAGCGGCCCAACGATACAAGCTCGTGACTGCAAGGCTCGGCGGCCCGGGCGACGTCGTCTGATATCAGGATTCGCTGCCCCAGAGACCGGTGCATGCCGGAGATACGGGCGGCCTGATTGACAGCAGGTCCGATCACGGTGAAATCCAGCCGGTTTTCCGCTCCGATATTGCCATAGAGGATCTCACCTGCGTGCAGCGCCAGGGTGTAACCAACAACGCGCAGACCCTCTGCCTGCCGCTGCGCGTTCCTTGCGGCCATTCGATCCTGCAACAGCGCCACGGCAGCAAGCGCGGCGCGGGCGTCTTCGTCGATTTCCCCGACATCGAACATGGCCATCAGCCCGTCGCCCATGAATTTCAGGATGTTGCCACCGCATTCGTGCACGACCGCCACCACAACTGCCAGATAGTCATTCAGCATTTCGATGATTTCCGGGCCGGGCAATTGCTCGGACAGGCTGGTGAAATCTTCAAGATCGAAGTTCCAGATCACGGCGTCGATCTGCTGTAGCGAGCCGCGGCGAATTTCCCCTGACAGCACCCGGCGCCCCGCGTCCCGGCCCAGATAGACGCGCATCAGATCCCTGGCCATCCGGCTGTTGGACGCCGATTTGAGCGCAAGTCCCAGATGGGGCAAGACGGAATTAATCAGGTTCAGATCATGATCGCGGAACCCCTCGGGCGCGTCGCTGGTCCAGGACATCAGCACTCCGTCAACCGAAGTGTCCGGTTCTTTCAGGGCCTCGCGCATGGGACGCTCGAAGGATACGCCTGTCGCGTAATAATCCGTGGCGCCCTGCTCGCGCAGTTCATTGAGCAACGGAAAACGGCTGGGCGTGTTCTGATCGACCAGCCGTTCACGCAGGTTCTGCATGTCCTCTGTCATCAACGCATAAAGCGGGCTTTGCTGCCATTGCGGACTGGGTTCTTCGGAATACTCGAACTTCTGATAGTCTCCGCCATGCCCGTGATACCAGCTGTATCCTGTGCCGCCATACACGGGGTGCAGGGCGGATTGCGCCGCGTGAAATCGCATGAGGGGCACACCCAGATCAACCAGTCGCGCGCAGTACCCGTCCAGCAACTCTTCTTTTCCGGCCCCTTCCAGCCCCCGGTCGACCAGCCATTCGATCAGAGAGTCCGCTTTTGCCGTTTCGGTGTCGGGGGCCGTCATATTCAAGTCCTGTATCAAGTCTCTTGATCATCTGGGGTAAGGGACGGCAAATTACCAGTGCTCAAACCATTCCCGCCAGCTTCCGAAGCATTTGCCGCAACAGGATAACCTCGTCATCGGAAAACGCATTGGCAAGCTTTGCGTCATATTGCTCGGCAATGTCGCGCAGTTCGCGATATACGCGCGTGCCGGCGTCCGTCAGCCTGAGATGCTCGACCCGGCGGTCCGTGTTGCTTTGGGTGCGCGCCAGGTAACGGCGCTGTTCCAGCCGCTGAACCGCCCGACTGATCTTGGTCTTGTGCACCTTGGCCCTTTGGCCGATCTCCTTAGCGGTCATTTCCCCGAAGTTGCCAAGATGGAACAGCACGCGCCATTCGGTGCGCAGCATGCCGTGCCGCCCTTTGTAAATGCGCTGGAACTCAAGCGAAACCTCTTCCGCAGCCATGTTCAGAAGAAACGGCAGGAATTCCTGCAGATCAAAGTCATCTTTTTTGTGTGAATCGGGCTTTGCCATACTTGTTAGTTACAAAATCAACTATTACCCGACAAGCAGCAAATGGAGGAACACAGGATGAACCGTCCGACTGATCCACACAAACTGACCCAGGCCAGCACTCCGGTCGGGACCCACGCGGGCTACATGCCCGGCTTTGGCAACGACTTCGAAACCGAGGCTTTGCCGGGTGCGCTGCCGCAGGGCATGAACAGCCCACAGAAATGCAACTATGGCCTTTATGGCGAACAGTTAAGCGGCACAGCTTTTACCGCCAACCCGCCCGAGCGGACCTGGTGTTATCGCATCCGCCCTTCGGTCAAGCATTCACACCGTTATGAAAAGATCGACCTGCCGCACTGGAAATCTGCGCCCTGTGTTGATCCAAATGTGATCAGCCTGGGCCAGTATCGCTGGGACGCGGTCCCGCATTCTCAGGAAAAGCTGACCTGGCTGACCGGAATGCGCACCATGACGACAGCAGGCGACGTAAACACGCAAGTCGGAATGGCGAGCCATATCTATCTGGTCACCGAGTCCATGGTGGATGACTATTTCTATTCTGCCGATTCCGAATTGCTGGTCGTGCCGCAGGAAGGCCGCCTGCGCTTTGCGACCGAGTTGGGCATCATCGACCTGGAGCCGAAAGAGATCGCCATCCTGCCGCGCGGTCTGGTTTATCGGGTCGAAGTGCTGGAAGGCCCGGCGCGCGGCTTTGTCTGCGAAAATTACGGGCAGAAGTTCGAACTTCCCGGCCGCGGCCCCATCGGCGCGAACTGCATGGCCAATCCCCGCGATTTCAAGGTACCTGTTGCGGCTTTTGAAGATCGCGAGACGGCATCGACGGTGACCATCAAATGGTGCGGACAGTTCCACACGACAAAGATCGGGCACAGCCCGCTGGACGTCGTGGCCTGGCATGGAAACTACGCGCCCTACAAATACGATCTGCGCAATTACTGCCCTGTCGGCGCAATCCTGTTCGACCATCCCGATCCGTCGATCTTTACCGTCCTGACCGCCCCGTCCGGGCAACCCGGCACGGCCAATATCGACTTTGTTCTGTTCCGCGAACGCTGGATGGTGATGGAGGATACGTTCCGCCCGCCCTGGTATCACAAGAACATCATGTCCGAACTGATGGGCAATATCTACGGTCAGTACGACGCCAAACCGCAGGGCTTTGTTCCGGGCGGCATGAGCTTGCACAACATGATGCTGCCACATGGACCCGACAAGGATGCCTTTGAAAAAGCATCGAATTCCAACCTGGGTCCGGACAAGCTGGACAACACCATGTCCTTCATGTTCGAAACGCGGTTCCCGCAGCATCTGACACCCTTCGCAGCCAACAAGGCGCCCTTGCAGGATGACTACATCGATTGCTGGACTTCGCTTGAGAAAAAGTTCGATGGAACGCCTGGAAAGAAGTAGTCAGCCATGAGCCTGGACATCTGGATCACCTATGTCGGAACCGTCCTGCTGTTGATGAGCACTCCGGGGCCGAGCCAGTTGCTGATGCTGTCAAACTCGGCGGCCAACGGCTTTTCCCGGGGTCTGTTCACGGCAGCGGGGGATCTGACGGCAAATCTGCTGCAAATGCTGGCGGCGGGTCTTGGGCTGGCGACGCTGATTGCCACATCGGGCATTGCACTGACCGTGATCAAATGGCTCGGCGTGGCGTATCTGGTTTTTCTTGGCGCACGGTCCATCCTGCGGGCTGAACGAAAGACGCTTCAGAAAGCCGTCAGAACAAGCCGGAAATCACTTTGGGCGCAAGGGTTTATCACGTCTGCGGCAAACCCGAAGGCCGTGGTGTTCTTTGCCGCCCTTTTCCCGTTGTTCATCGACGGCGCCTACCCGTTCTGGCCGCAGTTTGCCGTTTTGTCGGCGACCTATCTGGTCATGGACGGCCTGTTCCTTTCGGCCTATGGCGGCAGCGCAAGCTGGCTGGCCAGACGGCTCAGTGGACAGGCGCGGCTTTGGCTTGACCGGGCGGGCGGCATTTTCATGATACTGGCGGCAATCCTGCTTGGGTTGAAGTCCCTCCGCCCGACAGCATAACGGCGGCATCACGCCACAAGACACGAAAAAGGACAGACCATGCCTTTGAAAAAATCCTGGGTGGCTTCGGCCAATGACGCGACGCACCCGTTTCCGCTGAACAACCTGCCCTATGGGGTCTTTTCGACCGAGGGTGAAGAACCCCGTTGCGGCGTCGCCATCGGAGACATGATCCTGGACGTCACCACTGCCGAGGCCGAAGGCCTGATCAACTTGGGTGACGAGCCGCTTTTCGATTTGCCCTTTTGGAACCCGGTGATGGAGGAAGGCCCGGCCGTCTGGGGCGCATTGCGCGATCGGCTGACTGCCCTGCTGGCCGACGGGTCGGACGAACAGGCAAAGGTCGAGCCACTGCTGGTGCGACAGGATGAAGCCGAGTTGCACATGCCCTTTGCGGTCAGCGAATACACCGATTTCTACGCGGGCCGGAATCACGCTTTCAACGTTGGGACAATGTTCCGTGGCCCTGAAAATGCGTTGCCGCCGAACTGGCTGCATATCCCGATCGGTTATAACGGGCGCGCCTCCTCCGTGGTGGTTTCGGGCACCGATATTCGCCGTCCTTGGGGGCAGCTCAAATCGCCCGATCAGGATCTGCCGGCATTTTTGCCCAGCCGCCGATTCGATATCGAGCTTGAAATGGGGGCAATTGTCGGCACTCCGTCCGATGGTCCGATCTCGGTTCAGACGGCAGATGACCACATTTTCGGCTATGTCCTGCTGAATGACTGGTCCGCGCGCGATATTCAGGCATGGGAATACCAGCCGCTGGGCCCGTTTCAGGCCAAGGCCACCGCGACTTCGATCAGCCCGTGGATCGTCACCAAGGCAGCGCTTGAACCCTTCCGGTGTGACACACCGGAGCGTGAGTTCGAATTGTTGGATCACCTCAAGGATTGCGGCCCGATGCTCTATGACATTGAGCTGGAGGTCACGATGGCGCCCGAAGGCAAGGCAGCCAATACCATCGCGCGAACGAACTACAACGAGATGTACTATTCCGCTGCGCAGCAGTTGGCCCATCACTCCACATCGGGTTGTCCGATGAATGCAGGTGATCTGCTTGGGTCGGGGACCATTTCGGGCGCGACAAAACCCGAACGTGGATCCTTGCTGGAACTCAGCTGGGGTGGGAAGGAACCACTTGCGCTGGACGGCGGAGAGACACGCAGTTTCATCGAGGACGGTGACACACTGACCCTGAAAGGTGCGGCCAAAGGGGATGGGTATGTCATCGGGTTCGGTGATTGCGTCGGAACCGTTCTGCCGGCGCTGTCTGACCCCTATAAGTCCTGAGTTTTATTGGAGACTTCCGCCAGTCCTGCAGGCAGGCATCGGCGGGGGTCTCCCTTGCAAGACTGTGGTGGGTTTGTAGTCATCATGCCTACCGCGTCATCATTGCCCGCCTCCCAGATCAAGGCCCTGAATGAAGGCACTGATCTCATCGGTCATGTCCTGAAACCGTGACCGTTCGCTGACATAAAGATAGACCTGCCTTTTGTCTGCAAGGTCCGAAATGGGTCGGAAGGCCGTCGCCTCGGGGATGAACCGGGCAACGGTTTGCGGAAGAACCGTCACCCATCTGCCTGTTCGCACCATCGTTACAAGCGAGTGTGTGTTGTGGATGGTGACATCCGCACTTTCGATGGCCTGCACAAATCGCGGCGAGCGGATCAGGCCGCACAATGCGTTCCGGATGAACGGAGCCGATGCGACATCATCAATTGTCGGTGCGGCTTCAGCTTTGATCAACGGATGATCCGACGCGCAAACCAATCCGAACAGGTCTTCAAACAGGGCAATCGCCCGGAACCCGTTCAGTGCGTGGTGGCCTGAGGCAATTCCGATATCAGCCTTGCCCTCGACCAGCGCATCAAGCACCTGCTGCGTATCCGTATCGCGCAGTTCGATCTTGAGGCCCGGAAACCGCAGCGTCATATGCGCCAGCGCCGCCGGAAAAACCAGCGCCGCAACCGACGGGACCGAAACGATCCGCAACAGGCCGTGTTCGGCATCCGCTGCCGCCTCAATGTTCTGCACGGTCTGATCGAATTGACGAACCTGTTTCAGTGCAAGCTCGAACACCTGCTGCCCCAAAGGTGAAAGACGGTTCTTGCGCTCGCCCTCGAACAGTTTTTTGCCGAGGTGTTCCTCAAATTGCTTCAATGTCATCGACACGGCGGATTGCGTCCGCCCAAGCCTGTCGGCGGCTTCATTCAGCTGACCGGTTTGGGCAACGGTGCAAAAACATCGCAAAGTTTCGATCTTGATTGCCATAGTTCAATATTCCTGAAGTTTTCTTCACTTATTTGAGTTTGACTGATATTGCTGCAAAAAGCCATCCTGACAGAAATCCTGTTTTTCGACTCTGGGGCGCATTGTGACCAAACTGAACCTGATCGCCGGCGAATGGCTGCCGGGCGAAAGCGAAATTGAAAACCGCAACCCTTCGGACCTGAGCGATCTGGTCGGCATGTTCGCGCAGGCCAGCCCGGACCAGCTGGACGCGACACTGGATCAGGCGCGCGTTGCGCAGACCGAATGGGAGGCCTATCTGCCCGAACGCAAGCAAGCCGTTCTGATGAATATCGGGAATGAGCTGATGTCACGCGCCGAAGAGTTAGGCACGCTGCTGTCACGAGAGGAAGGCAAACCGCTTGCCGAGGGCAAGGGCGAGGTCTATCGCGCAGGCCAGTTCTTTACCTATTACGCCGCAGAATGCCTGCGTCAGATCGGTGAAAATGCAGACAGTGTCCGGCCGGGTGTCGAGATTGACGTACGCCGCGAAGCGGTTGGCGTCGTGGCCATCATCAGCCCGTGGAATTTCCCAACCGCGACCGCTTCGTGGAAGATTGCCCCGGCGCTGTGTTATGGCAACGCGGTTGTCTGGAAACCCGCGAACATCACCCCGGCGTCGGCTGTGGCCCTGACCGAAATCATCGAACGACAGGACATCCCCAAGGGTCTGTTCAGCCTTGTCATGGGCTCAGGCCGGTCCATTGGCCAACGACTGGTGGAAAGCCCAAAGGTCAACGCTATCTCGTTCACCGGTTCGGTTCCGGTCGGAAAGGGCATCGCTGCCGCCGCCATCCAGAACCTGACCAAGGTGCAGATGGAGATGGGGTCCAAGAACGCTCTGGCGGTGATGGATGACGCTGATCTGGATCTGGCCGTCACACTGGCGCTTGGCGGCGCTTTTGGCGGCACTGGCCAGAAATGCACTGCGTCTTCGCGTCTGGTCGTTCATGCCGGTGTGCATGATGCGTTTTCCGAAAAGCTCGTGGCCGGTGCGAAGGCCATGAAGGTCGGCCATGCCCTGCAGGATGGGGTGCAGATGGGGCCGGTTGTCAGTCAGCAGCAGCTCAAGGAAAACCTGAGCTATGTGGAGCTTGGCAAATCCGAAGGCGCTGAGCTTGCCTGTGGTGGCCAGTTGCTCGACATGCCGCATGACGGGTTCTACATGTCCCCCGGCGTGTTCCTGAACACGACCAACGATTTGCGCATCAACCGTGAGGAAATGTTCGCGCCCCTGACCAGCGTCATCAAAGTCGGCAGCTATGACGAAGCGTTGAGCGTGGTGAACGACACCAATTTTGGCCTGACCTCGGGTATTGTGACCAAGTCGCTGGCCCGCGCCACACACTTCCGCCGCAATGCACGTACCGGTGTTGTCACGGTCAACCTGCCCACCGCCGGAACCGACTATCACGTGCCTTTTGGCGGGCGCGGCGACAGCTCGTATGGCCCGCGTGAACAGGGCAAGGCGGCGGCCGAATTCTACACCACCGTCAAAACAGCCTATATCAGCGCGGGTCCCGTCTGATGCGGATTGACGGGCTGCAATACGCCAACTGGTCGGAAAAGATTTTTCGCCAACTGCGCGAAGGTGGTGTGGACGCGATCCACGTCACCATTTCGTATCACGAGAACTTTCGCGAAACGGTTCTGAACTTTGAAAAGTGGAACCGCTGGTTCGAGCAGTATCCGGACCTGATCATGAAAGGCCGTTGGGCCAGCGACATCGACACAGCCCGCGATACCGGCCGGACGGCAGTGTTCTTCGGATTTCAGAACCCCAGCCCCATCGAGGACGATATCGGGCTGGTGGAAATCCTGCATGACCTTGGTGCGCGGTTCATGCAACTGACGTACAACAACCAGTCCCTTCTGGCGACCGGCTGTTACGAGGCCGAAGACACCGGTATTACCCGCATGGGCAAACAGGTCATCAAAGAGATGAACCGCGTTGGCCTTGTGGTCGACATGAGCCATTCGGCAGACCGGTCGACTATCGAGACCGCCGAACTGTCCGAGCGTCCCATTGCCATCACTCACGCCAATCCGCACGAATGGTCTCCGGCCCTGCGCAACAAGCGCGCGCAGGTTATTCGTGCGGTGACGGAAAATGGTGGGATGCTCGGCTTTTCGGTCTACCCTCATCACCTGAAAGACAAATCCGCATGCACGATTGAAAGTTTCTGTGAGATGATCGCGCGTACCGCCGACACATACGGCGTTCAGCATCTGGGGATCGGCACCGATCTGTGCCAGGACCAGCCCGACAGTGTGGTCGAATGGATGCGTGTAGGGCGCTGGACGAAAGAGATCGATTACGGCGAAGGCTCGGCCAGCAATCCCGGCTTTCCGCCGATGCCGGACTGGTTCCGCGACAATCGCGATTTCGGCAACATCGAGGCCGGATTGCGTACCGTCGGCATGAGCGAAGACGAAATTGCCGGTATCATGGGCGGTAACTGGTATCGGTTCTTTAATGAAAGCTTCGGACCTCAACACGCATGACACCCCCCGCCCCTCATATCGCGCGACGTGATCCTGCGAAGGTGATGCGCCTTTCCCGCCTGGGCTCGCTGCATCAATGTCGCCTCAGCTTCATGCGGCAACTGACGCGGCGCATGGCGGAGGAGGCCTGGGTTTTCTCTCGCCCGGTCTTTGAGATTGATGACAACGGTGTCGGCCATGCGGTTTATACCGCTTGCGGTCCCGAGCGCGCGTATTCTCTGGTCGCGTTTGCCCATGACCTGCCGCCCGAACAACGCTCGGACCGGGTGATTGCCGAGGCGTGGGATGCCACTTTCACACTGTTTGACGGGGTTCCGACGTCCGAGGATATCGCGCGACTGTCAAGGAATGTCCCGCTGCAAGAGGCGGGGCGCGTCAGCGAAAGCGAACTGTCCTTGTCCCGGGCCAACCGGTCCGTTCGCTTGTGGGCCCATGTTGTCGACAGTCTTGCCGCCGGACAACAGCCCGAGCTGGAGCAGATTTACAAGGTCGGCTATCTGATGCGGACCACGGCGGTTTACGGTTCCGGCAAGTTCGGCGCGGCGGATCGCGAGATAACGGCAGATCGTTCCGAGGTCAGCGGTCCGTTCCAGATCGAGATGCTGTCAGTCTACCTGACCCGGGTTTTTGTGCGCGATCTGGTACAGCATATGGCGAATGTCAAAGGCAATGGACAGGCTGCGGTGCTTGACCCGCAAATCGCACGCTGGCTGGGCATCGGCAATTCCACAGGGTTGGGAATGGCGCCGTTTATCGTCAACCATCCGATCCTGTTCAACAACTGGATCATGGCACGGGAAGAGGCCATCGCCCGCGTGCGCGGCATCGAAACTGCATCCAGCGACGAAGTTCAAAAATTCCTGAACATCTTTGACCGCAGCATGTTGTCGACCTCATGGTGGCGGTCGGATCACCCGATACAGATTGAAAAACTGGCGACTCTGAACGCTGATCTGAAGGCCATCTCGGACTATCTGGAACAGGATGACCTGACGCAGAACCAACCCTGGGACCGGCTTGTGCGCTGGTCAGAGAACACGCTCAGCGAAGAAGGTCAGGAACTGGTCGTCTCGCTGATCATGGAACCCTACCCCGAGCTTGTGGATGGATTGGCAAGCTGCATGGCCGACAGCAACACGCAGGCACATCTGATCGACGGCGCGATGACGGTGAATCAGGTCCGTTCGCTGATCCGCGAAAGCTTCGACTGGGCATTGGATGTTGATTGGACCAACCCGCAGAATTGCGCCCGGGCCTGGTATGTTTCGGAAGAAAAGCTGGAACCCAGATTGGGTGAGCGGTTCGAGGAGCCGATCTCGGACTATGAACAACCGCTGGCACCAGCACGTGATGCGGCACTTGCCTGCCAGCAGCTTGCCAGTTGGCAGGACAACGCACCCATCGCTGAGTTTCTGCTGCAACACCCGGAACACCGGCATACGGTTCGACGGGCTCAGATGTCATGCGTCGCACCCTACGGCGAAATCCGTGACAATACGATCAGTGCAGATGTTCTGCCCATCGACATGTTACGTGCCAAACTCTCGTTTTTCGGAGCAACCCATTTCGATCCGCGGTCAGACCGATGGGTTCGCATCTGCATGTATTCAGGCGCGCCCTACCCCGAGGAATTGACGCCTCAAACGGCGGATCTGTGGGTTTACCCGGAGGCTGTGGAATGAGCTATTCCCTGAACGAGGTTGAAGCCACGGCCAAACGGGCCGCACGCGGCGCGGGCTACAGTTGGGGACTGGCCGAGGAAGCCGGCAAGGCAACACGCTGGCTATGCGCGCAGGGGTTGGACGGTACCGGAGCGTTGGCGCGGCTGCTGGAAAAAGAAACGATCCGGTCAGGCGAACGCGGTCCGTGCCCTCTGTCAAACGGCGCATATCTGTCCGACAGCGCGCATATTCTGAAGTCAGACCCTATAGTGTTGCGGCAAGTCGAATGCCCACTGCTTCTGGTGCCGTTTGCGGCCTATGCCGCACGTCGACTGGAGTCTTGTGTTGCAATCACCTGCGATGGCGCTGAGATTGTTACTGACGGAGCCGTTGTTTCAACCTACGATGCGCTGCCCAATCGTGCCGATCGCGTTGAAATCCGTCCAAGCGGCGATTTGACCAGCATCGCGCCACATCGATCCCGCGCCACCCCCAACCCAGGGGATTGGGAGACCCTGAACAGGTTTGCCCACCGCACCTACGCCCCCGCCACCGATGCCTCCCGCCTTCTGGGTGCTGGTGCCGGGCTTTCCGACAATGACTGAAGAGAAACCCATGATCGAGACCCGCACCCTGACCCTCGCAGAAATCGAAGATCTGGCCTTTCGCGCGCTTGTCGCTGCGGGCACCACCGAGGCCAACGCCCGCCCGCTGGCAGTGGCCACCGCTGCAACCGAAGCGGATGGTGTTGCAAGCCACGGCCTCGCCTATATCCCAATTTATTGTGAGCATGTGCAGTGCGGCAAGGTGGATGGTCGGGCCGAGCCCGTTCTGACCCGCCCGCGCCCCGGTGTCATCAACGTCGACGCGGCGACGGGTTTTGCACATTCCGCCATCGATCTCGGGTTCGAGGCGCTGACAAAGGCTGCGCGCGATCAAGGCGTGGCAGTGCTTGCAATCCGCAACAGCTATAACTGTGGTGTTCTGGGGTATCATACCTACCGGCTGGCGCAGGCCGGTCTGGTGGGTCTGGGCTTTACCAACGCCCCCGCTTCGATCGCACCATCCGGAGGATCGAAACCTGTGGTTGGCACCAACCCGTTCTCGGTTGCGGTTCCCGGCCCGGACGGGCAGCCATCGCTGCTGATTGATCAGAGCGCCAGCACCATCGCCAAAAGCGAAGTGATGAAACACGCGCGCGAAGGCAAGGCCATTCCTGTCGGCTGGGCGCTGGACCCCGATGGCAACCCGACAACCGATCCCAATGTCGGCCTCAAAGGCTCGATGGCGCCGTCCGGCGGCTACAAGGGCGTGGGCGTTGCATTGCTGACCGAGGTCATGGCCGCCGCGCTGACCGGAGCCACACTGGGCATCCATGCATCGCTGTTTTCGGGTACCGCCGGTGGCCCACCCAAGACCGGCCAGTTCTTTATTGCAATCGATCCCGCCGCCACATCCGGCGACAGTTTCGCCACCGGGATAGGCGCGCTGGTAGATGCAATCAGGGCGCAGTCGGGCGCCCATCTTCCGGGGGACGGTCGCGGCGCGAAGCGCGCTGCGTCACAGGCCGATGGGGTTGCAGTCAATGTTGCCACACTGGACAAAATCGAAACCTTCCTGAACTGAATCTGGCGGAACATGATCCGAAGGCAATCGCACGGAAATGTTTGAGCTTTGCGAAAGGGTCAAATAAAGAACGTTCGTTTTGTATATGACGGACCGCCGATATGCTGATCCTGATCAGGAATGCCAATCTTTTTACACCCAAGCCCTTTGGGATAGGTCATCTTTTGGTCGCTGCCGGACAGATCGTTTATCTGGGCCGGGACCTGCCTGATCTGGGCAGGCCCTTGCAGGTTGACGTGTTGGATGCCGAAGGCGCGCCGGTTGTGCCCGGTCTGATCGACGGCCATGCCCACATCACGGGTGGGGGCGGCGAAACCGGACCTGCCAGCCGAGTGCCGCCGATGGTATTGTCCTCGTTCACGCGGGCGGGCGTCACCTCGGTCGTTGGGGTTTTGGGGACCGACGATCTGACCCGCAATACGCAGACACTGGTGCAGCAAGCCTACGGTCTTCGCGCAGAAGGACTTTCGGCCTGGTGCCACACGGGCGGCTATCACGTCCCGCTGACCACGCTGACCGGGTCCGCCCGTGGCGACATCGTGTTCCTTGACCCGGTCATCGGTGTCGGTGAACTGGCGATCAGCGATCATCGCTCCAGCCAGCCGACACTGGACGAGTTCCTGCGCATTGCCAGCGAGGCGCATGTTGCAGGGTTGATGACAGGCAAGGCCGGGATCGTTCATTGCCATATGGGGGATGGCGTGCGCGGGCTTTCGATGCTGGAACAGGCGATCGAGACCAGCGAAATTCCGGCCCGGGTCTTCAATCCGACCCATGTCAACCGCAACAAGCCGCTGTTCGAACAGGCCGTCGCCCTTGCCCGTCATGGCTGTTTCATTGATGCCACGGCCTTTCCCTGCGCGCATGTCGATCCAGGCATTTCCGCTGCCGAAGCCTATGTTCAGTTTCGTGATGCCGGCGGGCGGACAGACCGCTTCACCATCAGCTCCGATGGTGGCGGCTGCCTGCCCGCATTCGACCATGAGGGCAATCTGACCCGTTTTGGCGTTGGCCTGTCTGACACATTGCCCGAAACGCTGGCCGAGATGGTGGGCATGGGCGTACCTCTGGATGAGGCTCTGCGCCCGTTGACATCAAATGTCGCCGACCTGCTGAAATTGCATGGAAAAGGCCGGTTGAGCAACGGAAAAGACGCCGATCTGGTGGTTCTTGACGAAAACCTTGGCATACGGCATGTGATGGCGCGGGGGGAATGGCATGTCCGCAGCGCCCAGATAGCCCGGCGCGGCATGTATGAACAGATATAAGCGCCTGTGCGGCCCCGGCGGCTGCCCCGCTTCAGGACGAAGAAGGTAATCTTGACATGTGCCCTGCACCCGTTGATGCAGACACCCCTCGCGGGTTCATCATTCCGATTGGTGGCGGCGAAGACCGCGTGAAGGAAATGCAGATCCACCGCAAGTTCGTGGAGCTGTCAGGCGGCGCGGATGCCGACATCGTTGTGATCCCGACCGCCTCGATGCTGGAAGAAACGGGGCCGGACTATAACCGCATCTTTTCCGAGCTTGGCGCGGGTCAGGTCGAATTCCTGCCCATCTCGCGCCGCGCCGACTGTGACAACCCCGATTACGCCGGAATGCTGGACCGGGCGACCGGCATTTTCATGACTGGTGGCAACCAGTTGCGCCTGTCCGCGATTCTCGGCGGAACGCTGGTAGCGCAGAAAATCCGCCGCCGGAATGCGGCGGGCGTGCCGGTTGCCGGAACCTCTGCCGGGGCGTCGATCATGTCCGAACATATGGTCGCCGGAGGCAGCAGCAACTCGGCCCCCGCCGAAGGCAACATCACGCTTGCACCGGGCATGGGCCTGACCAACGCGGTGATCATCGACCAGCATTTTACCCAGCGCAACCGGCTGGGGCGCCTTCTAACCGCCTCATCTTTCAACCCTTTTCTGATCGGCCTTGGAATTGACGAGGACACCGCCGCCTTTATCGGCCCCGACAACGTCCTGGAGGTTGTTGGCAGCGGCACGGTCACGGTCGTGGATGCCAGCCATCTGACGCATTCGTCGATGTGGGACGCACGCCGGGGCGAAGCACTGAGCCTTTTGGGTCTTCGGCTTGACGTTCTGGGCGAAGGGTGCCGTTATGACCTGATGGCTCGCCAGGCTTTTCCGCCAGATGAGCATATGGCGTTCTGCACCTTGCCCGATTTGTCCGGCGATGAGGACACTTTCGGGGGGGAAATGAACAATTAATAAACGAGGAGCCTTATGAAAATAATCTCTACCAATGTCTTCGTCGGTCCCAACGTCTGGGCAAGTTTTCCGGTTATTCGACACGTCATTGATCTGGGATTGTTGGAAGATTGGCCCTCGGCCCGAATAGGCCCCGAATTCATCGACGCATTGGTCGCGGCCCTCCCCGGCCTTGCCGAGCATGGCTGTTCCTACCGCGAGCCGGGCGGCTTTATCCGCCGTCTGCGCGAGGATGAAGGCACCTGGCTGGGTCACGTGCTGGAACATTGCGCCATCGAGGTTCAGAACGTGGCCGGCACGGATGTGACATTTGGCCGGACGCGGGGCACTGGCGAACCCGGCCAGTACAATATGGTCTACGAATATCGCCAGCGCGACGTGGGACTTGATGCCGGGAAACTGGCCATGCGCCTGCTAATGCACCTGCTGCCGCAAAACCTCAAAGAAGCCCTGGACTATGATTTCGATCCCGATTTCGATTGGGACGACGAGTTGCGCAGCTTTGTTCTGCGCGCCCAGCGCAAGGAATTCGGCCCCTCGACCGGGTCGTTGGTCAAGGCCGCCGAAGAACGTGACATTCCATGGATCCGCCTGAATGAAGGATCGCTGGTTCAGTTCGGGCATGGCAAGTATCAGCGACGCATTCAGGCGACCATCACGTCCGAGACCAAACATATCTCGGTCGAGATTTCCTGCGACAAGGAAGATACCCACAATCTGCTGAACGATCTGGGCCTGCCGGTGCCACAACAGCGCATGGTCTATTCGGCCCGCGAAGCCGCAAAAGCAGCTGGCCGGATCGGATTTCCGGTGGTGGTCAAACCGCTGAATGCCAATCACGGCCGCGGAGTATCGATCAATCTGAACTCGGAATCCGAGGTCGAGGCCGGTTTTGCCGAGGCCAAGGAACACTCGCGAAGCCGCGCCATTCTGGTTGAAAGCTTCATTACAGGATTTGATCACCGGATGCTGGTGGTGAACAACAAGCTGGTCGCCGTCGCCAAACGGGTTCCGGGTCATGTGATGGGGGATGGCAAGCATACGATTGCGGAACTGGTCGCTATCGTGAACCAGGATCCGCGCCGGGGCATCGGGCACGAAAAAGTGCTGACCATGCTGGAGATCGACAATCAGGCCAAACGCCTGATGGAAAACGCCGGTGTGACTGAAGAAACCGTTTTGCCGGAGGGCGAGGTTTTCTATTTGCGCTCTACCGCGAATCTGTCCACAGGCGGCACGGCCATCGACCTGACCGATGTGGTTCATCCCGACAACCGCGACATGGCTGAACGCGCCATCATGGCGGTTGGGTTGGATGTGGGCGGTGTCGATTTTCTGATCGACGACATCACCAAGTCCTACAAGGATATCGGCGGCGCGATTGTCGAGGTGAACGCAGCCCCCGGATTCCGGATGCACGTGGCTCCGTCCGAAGGCCAACCGCGCGATGTTGCCGGTCGGGTGATCGACATGCTGTTCCCGGTCGGGGACAAGACACGCATCCCCATTGCGGCAATCACGGGAACCAACGGGAAAACCACAACATCGCGGATGCTGAACCATATCATGAAAACCAGCGGCAAGACCGTTGGCATGACCTCGACCGACGGGGTCTATGTGGATGGCAAGCTGAGCGTCAAGGGCGACATGACCGGGCCCAAGTCGGCCCAGATCGTGCTGCGCGATCCGATGGTCGATTTCGCCGTGATGGAGACCGCGCGTGGCGGGCTGGTGCGTTCGGGCCTGGGCTATCAACGCTCGAACGTGGCCGCCTGTCTGAACGTATCCGCCGACCATCTGGGGCTGGGTGGCATCAACACGGTCGAAGAGCTTGCCGTGGTCAAACGCGTCGTGGTGGAAAGCGCCACGGATACGGCCGTTCTGAACGCCGACGACATCAACTGCCTGAAGATGGCGGATTATGCCGGGGCAAGTCAGATCTTCTATGTCACGACCAATCCCGGCCACAGTCTTGTGAAAGAACATATCAAGGAAGGCGGCAAGGCCATCGTGCTGGAAAAAGGCATGAACGGCGACATGCTGACCATATACGACAATGGCCTGCATATCCCCGTGCTCTGGTCGCACCTGATCCCGGCGACACTGGAAGGCAAGGCGATCTTCAACGTGCAGAACGCCATGTTTGCTGCCGCCATGGCCTATAGTTTTGGCGTTGATCTGGACAACATCCGCCACGGGCTGCGGACCTTTGACACCAGCTATTTCCAGGCACCGGGGCGGATGAACGTTTATGACGAACATCCGTTCAAGGTAATCCTGGATTATGGCCACAACCCCGCCGCCCTGAAGGCAATGGCGGCGCTGGCCGACCAGCTAGAGATCAAGGGCCGCAGGCTGTGCGTCGTATCGATGCCCGGTGACCGTCGTGACGAGGACGTCGAGGATGCGGGCGCGGCGCTGGCCGGTCATTTTGACCACTTCATCTGCAAGGCTGACGACCGCCGCCGCGGACGCGGGCATGACGAAATTCCTCAGATGCTGCGGCAGGCGTTGATTGCAGGCGGCACGCCGGATGAGGCGATCACAATCATCCCTGATGAGGTCGAAGCGGTGACGGCGGGTCTTGAAATGGCAGCTCCCGGCGATCTGCTGGTGATATTCGGCGACGACACCACCCGCTGCTGGAAACAGATCATCTACTTCAATTCGGATGGCGACGCACCTGAAGCTGAAGCAATCGGAAAGCCTGCCCCTGTTGAGACCTCTTTCGAGGACATATTCGACAGCGATCAGGCCCTGATCCGGGACGAGCGCGGCGTGCGTCTGGCCCGCGAAATCAGCGAAGACGCGGATTGAGCCGAGGGCACCGGAATGGACAGAATTGAAGAGCTTGAGACCGCGCTGACCATCCCCAGCGCGACCAGTGACGCGTTTCGGGTAGACGATGCGCGCCGGCTGACCGGGCCCGGGTTGCTCTGGGATCACCCGGGCGCAATCATGGACGTCTTTTTTGACCAGGAGCAGTCTTCGCGTGTCATTGAGCTGTGGCAGCATCATGCACGTCGTGTGCTGGATGCTCTCGGCTGGCACCAGGAAAAGCTGACATATCGGGTATTCACCGGCGGCGTGAACCTTGCGATTTCAGCGCCGATGGATCAGCTATATTCAGCGATCTTTGCGGTCCAGACCGCATGGCATTTCTGTGCCGCGGCGCTGGTCGGGGAAACACCCGGCGATTTCGACAAGATGATCGCCAACGTCCGCGACGTCATGGCCAAAGAGGCAAATCCGGCCCTGATCGCCCTGATCCAGGCGGCCTCGGCGCGGGGCGTCGATATCCTGTGTGACGACGACGAGATTTCGATCGGCCACGGGGTCGGAAGCCGGACCTGGGCCTGGAACGCTCTGCCTGCGCCTGATGAAGTCGAGTGGGACGCCTTGCACAACATCCCCGTCGCCTTCATCACCGGAACCAATGGCAAGACCACAACGACCCGGCTGCTTGAGGCGATCGCCCGGGCGGCGGGCAAGGTTGCCGGGCTGACCTCGACCGAGTTTGTCCGCGTCGGCGACGACATCCTCGACCGTGGTGATTATTCCGGCCCCGGCGGAGCGCGCATGCTGCTGCGCGACCGGCGGCTTGAAGTCGCCTGTTTGGAGGTTGCCCGTGGCGGAATCCTGCGCCGGGGTCTTCCAACCCATGCGGCCTCGGCTGCGGCTGTCACAAATGTCGCCAATGATCATCTGGGTCAGTACGGCGTCAACACGGTTCCGGAGTTGGCGCAGGCCAAGTTCGCCGTGCACCGCACCCTTAAGAAAGATGGCGTTCTGGCCCTGAACGCGGATGACGCGTATGTCCGGGATGAGGCACTGAACACGTCCTGCAGGATCTGGTGGTTCTCGCTGGACCCGGAAAACGCACTGATCCACCAAGCCCGCGAGCAAGGACATTGTTGTGCCTTCCTGCGCAACGAGATGATTGTGTTCTTCGATGGCTTCTCGGAACAACCGGTGATTTCGGTTCACGATGTACCGCTCGCCATGGGTGGGGCCGCCAGTTACAATATTCTCAACGCAATGACTGCGCTGTGTCTGGCCCGCGCACTCGATATCCCGATGCAGGCCATTCGCGCCGGATTGTCCGGGTTCAAACCAGACGCCAAAGACAATCCGGGGCGGTGCAACGAGTTTTCCCATAACGGCGCCCGCGTCTTTGTCGATTTTGCGCATAACCCACATTCTGTTGCGGCAGTGTGCGAGGCATTGTCCGGAGTTCCGGCAAAGCGCCGCTTCATACTGCTAAGCCATGCCGGGGACCGGTCCGATCAGGACATCATCGATGTTACGCAAACGGCCTTGCGGTTCCAGCCGGATGTGATCGTCGCTGCCGAGCTTGAGGGCTATCTGCGGGGACGCAACCTTGGTGAGATTCCAAAGCTGATTAAGCAGGCGGCAATGAACAACGGTCTTCGGGATGAGCAGATCCTGAGCGCGCCTTCCCCGGTCGAGGCGAGCAGGACAATACTGGATCAGATCGAACCGGGCGATCTTGCCCTGTTGCTGGTCCTGTCCGAGCGCGAGCAAGTCTTAAAACTGCTGGAAAACTGAACCCCTACGCTGAATCCGAGGACCTCGGGCGGTGAAATTCGAGCACCGCCCTGCCCAGCCGATCCGATTGTCCTGCCAATAATTCTGTATTGACGCATGCCCGGGTCTGAGGCACTTAGCTAGTAGATGGTTCCCGAAGGAAGACCCGAGGGATGAAAAGGGAATACGGTGCGGCCCTGAAGGCCAAGTCCGTAACTGCCCCCGCAACTGTAAGCGGTGAGCAACGCCAAACACCCACTGGCCGAATGGGCCGGGAAGGAAGGCCAAGCAAGGACCCGCGAGTCAGGAGACCTGCCATCAGTGTTCAACCAACCCGGGGCGGGGCGCCCTGGAAGGAGGCTTAGATGGCACGTCAGTCACGTGTTTACATGATCAGCACCTTCTGTCCGCGCTTGGCAACAAGTGGAGCGGACCATGTCAGACGCCACTGATCATATTCTTCTGATCTGTTCGACATGCAACGGTGATTTGTCTGCGGACAAAATACGCTCTTCTTTGTCAGATGCGCTACCTTCCGGGTTTGCCATTCGCACGGTCGATTGCATGGCCGGGTGTGCGCAGCCGACAACTGTTGGGTTTCAGGCCGCCGGCAAAGCCCAATACCTGTTCGGTGACATCCGGACCCCGCATGACATCGCGGCCTTGGCCGAATTCGCGTTGCAATATCAGAACAGTGCCGATGGATGGACCTGCGCGTCCGACAGGCCGAGCGCGCTTTTTGACAAAACCCTTTCCCGTTTGCCCCGAATGATTTTGGAGGAGCCTTCATGACGACCTCTGCATTTCTTGCCGTGCGTGACGTCGAGTACTATGCACTGAATGGTGATGTACTGCTGCAAGCGGCGTCTTTCGAACTGGAAGAAGGTGCCATCCTTGCAATTGCCGGGCCGAACGGGGCCGGGAAGACGACGCTTCTGAACCTGTTGTGCGGCACGGCCGAACTGGTGCTGGGCGACGTTTTGATCAATGGGCGCAGCCTGAAGCACATGCCCGCCAACGAGCGCGCCCGAATGATCGCTGTTGTCAGCCAGCACGAACTGCCGGATAGCAGACTGTCTTTACGGGAATATGTGGCCTTGGGGCAAATCCCGATCCGGGCTGATCGGTCGAAAGAGGGCCACGCCGCCGAACTGGACAGGGTTTTGAACCTGACAGGTCTGAGTGATCTGGCGGACAAACAAATGGGCGTACTTTCCGGGGGTGAACGTCAACGTGCGCATATTGCGCGCGCTCTGGCACAGAACCCTTCGCTTTTGTTTCTGGACGAACCGACAAACCATCTGGACCCCGACGCCAAGGGGCGGATGCTGTCGCTGGTTGCCGAGTTGGGCATAACGGTGGTCATGATCGTCCACGACCTCGTCATGATCCCCGAATTCGCCACCCATGTGGCCATGATGAAATCCGCGCGGCTCACGGGCTTTGGTCCCGTGGCCGATGTGCTGACCTCGGACCAGGTTCGGGAAACCTTTGGCGTCGACTACCTGTACTTTCACCATGAGGGCCGCGTGATTCCGGCGCTGGACATCCGAAAAACCTCGGTCTCAAACTAACCCTAGGAGCATCTTTGAATGAAACAGATCTGGTCGGTGGTCCTGGCCACAGCCCTGGCAGGCGGTGCGTCGGCACAAGAAATTGCCGTCGACAATTGCGGCAAGCCGCTGGTTTTTGAAACTGCACCCGAGCGGATTGTCGTGCACGATATGAACATGACCGACATGGCCTTTGCGCTGGGTCTGCAGGACAAGATCGTCGGGCTGACCGGCATCACCGGATGGTACAAGACCAGCCCGGAATTCGATACGCTGCGCGGCGACATTCCCGAGCTTGCGCCCAAATACCCAACGGTCGAGAACCTTGTGGCCGTCGAACCCGACATGTTCTTCGCGGGCTGGTATTACGGGATGAAGCCGGGCGGAGACGTGACTCCTGACACGCTGGAACCCTTTGGCATCAAGACCTTGATCCTGTCCGAAAGCTGCGTGCATCTGGACAAGGACCGCCCCGAAGCCAGCATGAACCTGCTGTTTGATGACGTTCTGCGCCTGGGCCAGGTCATGCAGGTCGAAGACAAGGCGAAGGAACTGGTTGATGGTTGGAAAGAAGAACTGACCGAGATCGAAACCCGGACCGCCGATCTGCCCAAACCGCGCGTTTTCCTTCTAGATGGTCCCGCTGATGCGCCCTTCACCGCGGGCAAGTTTGCCATTCCCGATGCGATGATTTCCGCAGCGGGCGGTGAAAACGTGACCCATGACATGGATACAAGCTGGGGCCGCACCTCGTGGGAAACGGTGGCGGCCGCCAACCCCGAATTTCTGGTGCTGCTGGATTACCAGACCGGCAACGGCGCCGAGGATACCTTCAAATTTCTGCAGGAGCATCCGGTGATGTCCCAGACCGATGCCGTCAAGAATGAAGCCTGGATTGGCCTGCGGTACGAGGAACTGACCCCGGGACCGGCAAATATCGAGGCGATCCTGAAAATGGCGCAGGCCATGCGTCCGGATCTCAACTGATATGGGCCGACTTGGCCTGACACTTCTGCTGGGGGCGGTCGTTCTGGCCGCCCTTTTGCTGATCTCAACCATCTACGGCACCACATCCATTCCGGTTTCCGACACGTTCACCGCTGTCTTGCTGGGAACAGGTCTGAGTGACGGGGACATGTCGCCGTTGCACCGGATCGTGTTTGATTTGCGCCTGCCGCGCGCCCTGTTCGCGGCCGTAATCGGCGCCGGGTTGGGCATCGTCGGCGTGGTCCTGCAAACCACAACGCGCAACGATCTTGCTGATCCGTTCCTGTTCGGCCTGTCCTCGGGTGCGGCGGCCGGCGCCGTGTTCGTGATCACCGTGACAGGCGACGTGCTGGGCTTCTGGACCCTGCCGTTGGCCGCGTTCTGCGGCGGGCTTGTGGCTTCGGGCATCGTGCTGGCGCTGGTTCACGGTTTACGCACAAGCGCGCCCGAAAAACTGATCCTGGCAGGCCTTGCGGTTTCGTTCCTGTTCTCGGCCATCACCAACTACCTGATTTTTGCAGGCGACAGCCGCGCCGCACATTCCGTGATTTTCTGGATGCTGGGCGGTCTGGGCCTGGCCCGCTGGGAGACATTTCCGCTGGTCTGCGCAGGCCTGCTTCTGATCCTGAGCTTTTCTCTCTACCGCAGCCGCTGGCTCGACGCGCTGCTGACCGGCGATCTTACTGCCTCAACCCTCGGCGTACCCGTGCGCGGACTGCGGTTCAGCATGTTCTTTGTTGCGGCGCTGGCAACGGCGGTGTTCGTCTCGGTCGCCGGTGTCATCGGTTTCGTCGGTCTGATGGTCCCTCACATCGCCCGCGGAATCGCGGGGCCGCTGCATGGCCATCTGCTGCCGACCGCAGCTCTCGTCGGCGCGGCATTGCTGACGGGCTCGGATATTATCAGCCGTTTGTTGCTGGCCCCACAGGAATTGCCTGTCGGGATCGTGACAACCTCAATCGGATCGGCGTTCGTGTTCCTGCTCCTGTTCAGGAACAGAGCCCGCTGACCGGACCCTTTCCACCTTCCACCCAGGACGCAAGCAGCGGCTGGTGCGAACCATTTATGTGCCGCGCTTCCTCTGTGCATCTCTGACAAGTGCGGCGAGGCGATAGAACCCATGTGCCATCTTGGTATAGGGCGTCAACAGGAAGAAGGTCAGAACCGACCCCAGATGGATGACCAGAAGTGCGGGCATCACTGTGGTCGAGCCGAGCACGTAGAGGACAAGGCCGCTGAGGCCAACAAACCCCAGCAACAGGATAAAGCCCATTTCTCCGCCCCACGCGGAGGTGTCGCCAAGGTCACGATCCGATTTCTGCTTCAACATGACCATGCCGCCACAGCCGATGGTCAACAGGATACCGCCTGAGACGCCAAGCAGCTTGGGTAATGACCAGAATCCGTAGGGTGCATGCAGGCCAAAGCCATAATGCATCGCTGTCGCAACCGAGGTTGAGGCAAAGCAAAGCAGGAACCCATACATGATCGCCTGATGCACGTGTCGGCGGGCGTGGCTGAACCGGTCTTCATCTTCGAAATTGCAGCCTTCGCCGTGGCCGGCGGCAAGATCCTGCATCGTCCCGGCGCGTTTGAACGCCGCTTTCAGATCGGCCCATTGGACCGGTTTTCCGTCAACCGCACGCCAATAGCGGCGCAAGCTGATGGCGATGCTGAACAGCGGCAGCAGGAAGGCGGGCATAAAGATCGCCACCATCGCATTGTGGGAAAGAGCCGCATAGAAACCTTCGCCGCCAGAAGACCCGATTGCCCGGATCGCCCAAAACAGCGCGGCAAAACCGAGGACCAGCGCAAGCGCAATTGCCCCTCCTTGGGTGTGGAAGCGACGCGCCAAAGGCTGGGGCCAGGCGAAGCTTTCCCAACTGTCCCGGCGCACTTCGGCCAAAGCAGCAGGCAGGTTCAGATCAAACTCGTGCGGGGCGGTGTACTGGCAGGCATAATAGCAACCCCTGCAATTGTGACAGAGGTTGGCAAGTTGTGTGATGTCGCCATCCGAGAACGCGTGCTCGGCGTGCAATGACGGGAAAACCGAGCAGTAACCCTCGCAATACCGGCAGGCATTGCAAATCTCGGCCTGACGGCGGGCTTCCTGTATCAGTTCAGTTTGCATAAGCGGCGGCCTCACGTCCTGCGATACGTCCGAAAACCGTTCCAATGGTCATGCCGAACCCGGCCAGATACCCCTGCCCCAGGATCGAGCCGGCCATGGTTTCCCCGGCCGCCCAAAGGTTCCTGATCTTGCCGTTAGGGGTCGAACACTGTGCCGTCTCGTCGACCTTGAGCCCCAGATAGGTGAAGGTCACACCGGTGCGCAGCGAGTAGCCATAGAACGGCGGTTCCGAGATTGGGCGGGCCCAGTTTGTCTTTGGTGGTGTCAGGCCGGATGTGGAAACTCCGTCCAGCTCGGTTGGATGGAAGCCGCTGACGTCGCCACAGGCGGCATTGAATTCGGCGACCGTTGCCTTCAGCTTTCCGGCAGGCAAGTCCATTGTGTCGGCCAGTTCATCCAGAGTATCAGCCTGAAGCGGCGGGAAAACAGACGGCATGAACAGGTTCAGCGATTTGGCGTCGATGATCACGTAGCCCACCTGTTCCGGCTGAGCTGCCACCAGACGACCCCAGATCGCGTAACGCTTGGGCCAGACATCCTCGCCCTCGTCATAGAACCGCTCGGCGTTCTTGTTCACGACGATGGAGAACGGCACGCAGTCAAGACGGGTGACAATGCCGCCGTCAAACTTGGGCGCGCGTCCGTCGATCGCAACGGCATGGCATTGGGTCGGGTCGCCGACACTCTCGACACCCTGATCCAGCAGATCGGCCAGCACCACACCGCGATTATAGGGCGTTCCACGGACCAGGAAGTTTTGCGCCGCCGGTCCCCAGGCACGGGTCAGCCAATCGGTGTCGGCCTGAAACCCGCCCGAGGCGACAATGACGGCCTTCGGTGCGATGCGGTGGGACTGCCCCTCGTGGGTATAGTCGACCCATTCGACCCTGTCGCCATTCAGTTCCAGATGGGTGACGGCAGCCTCGTACAGCACTTCAACGCCCAGCCCTGCCGCTGTTCTGTAATACGCATTAACCAGAGACTTGCCACCACCCATGAAAAACGCATTTGTTCGCGCCAGCGACAGGGTCCCCGAAAGCGACGGCTGGAACCGGACCCCGTGTTCTTCCATCCAAGGCAGGCATTCCTCGGAAGTGCGGATCGCCAGCCGTGCGAGACGCTCGTCAGTTTGTCCGTCGGTCACCTTCAAAAGATCGGACAGGTATTCGTCCTCGCCATACGCTTCGACAAGCGGGCCCAGTGGGCCCGAGTGCATGCAGCGAAAGTTGCGGGTGTGGCGCGAGTTTCCACCGCGATAGGGTTTCGGTGCTGCCTCCAGGATCAGGACACGGGCGCCCGCCTCGGCTGCCGTCATCGCGGCGCAGAGGGCGGCATTTCCCCCGCCGATCACTGCAATATCATAAGCTTCGGTTTGAGGTGCCATTTCCGGTTGTCCTATTGGCCTTGATCGCTGGTGCGATCTCGTTCCTGCAATGCGCGAATGCGCATGCGTTGCGCAGCCTGGATATGCGCTCGCATTTCCGTCTCGGCTGCCGCCCCGTCACGTGTTTTGAGGGCGGCCATGATACGGCGATGTTCGGCCACGGCAGCCTCAGCCCGATCGCTGTCCAGCAGTTGCGATGGGCCAAGGATCAACAAAGCCTTTTGCAAGGACAGCATGGATTTTGCCAGAAACCGGTTCTTGGCCGCATCCAGTAGCGTTGCGTGAAAAATCCGGTTGATCCGCGCCGCATCCGGACCTGTTCCCGCCTCGGCCAGACGCTCATTCAAAACCTCAAGCTCGTCCAGTTCCACGTCCGACGCGGCCCGCGCAGCAAGGCGCGCTGCAGTGCCTTCAAGCACGGCGCGCATCTCGTACAGTTCCATGACCTCGGCGTAATCCAGGCTGCGGACCGTCGCGCCCAATCGTGGGACATGCGTGACCAACCCGTCGGCCTCAAGTTGACGGATGGCTTCGCGGACCGGCGTTCGGCTGACGCCCAGCCGATCGGACAGCTCAATCTCCCGCAGTCGTTCACCAGGCAACAACGACCCTTCGCGGATCTCGTCCAGCAATCTCTGATAGGCAGAGCTGCCTTGCGGGCCGGGCTGTAATGGGTCGTCCTGAATAGTCATAACACTCACACTTGCATATTGCGTCCACTTGTATACATTTGGATACATAGTGAGTCAACAGCGTCGGAAACCAACCTTTGTCCACCCCAGGAAACCAGACTTCGCTCTTCGTGAAGCGGTCGATGACCCTTGGCCTCGCGGTGTTCGGCACTGCGATCTTCTGGGCGCTGGACCTGCCGCTGCCGTTTTTGTTCGGTCCAATGACCGCTTGCCTGATTGCGGCACTGGCTCACGCACCAATGGAAGGCTTTGGTCAGGTTTCTGTCGCAGCCCGGACCATTCTGGGTGTCGCTGTTGGTGCCTCGATCACGGCTGCCCTGTTCGCCGATCTGCCCAAGATGGCAGCATCGATCATGTTAATCCCCTTCTTCATCATTCTGATCGCGCTGGTCGGCGTTCCGTTCTTTCGCAAGGTGTGGGGGTTCGATGAGAAAACCGCATTCTACGCCGCAATGCCGGGCGGATTGCAGGACATGATCATCTTCGGGACCGAAGCCGGCGCCGATCCACGCACCCTGTCGCTGATTCACGGCACGCGCGTTCTAATTATTGTCACTTTGGCACCGCTGTTTCTGACAGTGTTCTACGATGCTGAACTGACCAACCCCATCGGGCAGCCCGCAAGCAATCTGCCGGTGCACGAAATTCTGCTCATGGTTCTGGCCGCTTTGGTCGGCTGGAAAGGCGGAGAGAGAATTGGCCTGTTCGGCGCATCCATCCTCGGGCCGATGATCCTGACCGCTGCTCTGTCCTTGGGGGATTTCATCCACTCCCGTCCTCCGCGTGAAGCTATTCTGGCTGCGCAGTTCTTCATCGGGTGCGGGATCGGAGTGAAATTCGTTGGCGTCACATGGGGCGAATTGCGCCGTGTCGTTGCCGCCGGTGTTGCCTATGTCGTTGTTCTTGCCATCTTGGCTGCGGGTTTTACGGCTGTTGTCACCACACTCGGGCTGGGTCGCCCTGTCGAGGCGTTCCTTGCTTTTGCGCCCGGAGGTCAGGCCGAGATGACTGTGCTGGCCATTGTTTCAGGCGCGGATTTGGGATTCGTGATCACTCATCACCTGACGCGGATTGTGCTGGTGATCATTGGGGCGCCCATCGCGGCCAATCTTATTTTGCGCTGGTCCAGACCTCGGGATTGATCATATGGATCGGAGCGCCTTCGGCAAAGGCGTTCACCTGATCAAAGATATCCGCAAATTGCAGGTCAAACTCATCTTCGGTCACAAAACCGATATGCGGCGTTGCGATCAGGTTGGGATGCGACAGCAACGGGTCGTCAGGATCGGTCAGCGGTTCGGTGTCAAACACGTCAATTGCCGCATTTCCGGGGCGGCCGTTATTGAGCGCCTTCAACAGCGCGCCGGGTTCGATCAGACCGGCCCGCGACGTGTTCACAAACAGCGAACCGGGCTGCATCGCCCGCAAGTCGGCTGCCGTGATGATACCGCGGGTTTCCGGTTTCAGGCGCACATGGATCGAAACGACATCGCTGCCGGAAAAAAACTCCTGTCGGCTGGATGCGACCGCCGCACCATCGGCGGCTGCGCGGGCGCGGCCATCTTCAGACGACCACCAAACAACGCTCATGCCAAACGCCTCGGCATAGCCCGCCACGGCCCGGGCAATACGCCCATAGCCATAAAGGCCCAGTTGTCGCCCGCGCAGTGTCTTGCCGACCCCGGCTTGCCAGCGCCCCGCCTTGACCGATTCCATTTGCGCCGGCAGGTTCCGCATTCCGGCCATGGTCAGCGCCCAGGTCAGTTCAGCAGCAGCGTAAGACGGCGTGCCCGCGTGCATGTTCGAACAGAACAGCACTATGTTGTCAGTACATGCCTGAACGTCCACATGCGGATAGACGCTACGCTGGCTGATCAGGCGCAAGTTGGGAAGTTTCTCAAGCAACTCACGGGTTACCCTGGTGCGCTCCCGGAACAGGACCAGCGCTTCGGCGTCCTGCAGGCGCGCGGCCAGGGTATCCGTATCTTCGACGTGATCTGTCCAGACCGTGACCTCATGGTCGGCCAGCTTTGAAAAGCAGGGCAAGCCGCGCAATGTGTCGAACCAATCATCGAGAACATGGACTTTCATCGGCTTTCAATACCCTGCGCGGCTTCGAGCTTTCTTGGAGTTGGGACAAAATGCGCTGCCTCAAGCGCTGCCAATGCGTTGCGAACGCGCTCGCTCTGATCAAGCAGGTGATTGAACTGTTCATCGCAGCCCGCAATCGGTGTCGGATACTCGGTCATGTCCCGTCGCAGCGCGGCTTGCGCCAGTTTGAGTTCCTGTCGAGCAATGTCGAGGCATTCGGAATAGTGGTCCATCGTGACACCTCCTAATTGTATACCAAAGTATACCAATTTAGATTTACCCGATCAACTCCCATCCCACACACTGCTAGGAACATAGACATGACCATCCGCCAGTTTGCGTGCGGTGCGCACCAATCCAGCTGAGTTCAGGGCAAATCCGCCCTCGTTGGAGAAATCCACAAGGACGTCGATCTTGCCCGAAGCGTGCTCCAATACCACCTCGGCCGGACTGGTTTCCATTTGTTCGACTAACCCGGCTGCAACCGTTTCCGGCGTCAATGCACAGGAGGCCATGCATTGCGCGCCCGTAACGGCCATTGTTGGATGAGTCTTCCAGGGCATGAAGTACCTGACCGCGATCGTACCCCCATCTTTCGCAGGGGCCAAAATACCAAACTTGGGCGTCACGGATTTCGACACATCGCCCATTCCCATCCTCTGACCCGCTTCGATCCGAATGGCCTCCATCCGTTCAAAGAACGCGCGGTTTGCGTCCAGTTCTTCTGCGTTTTCATATCCGGTCAAACCAAAATCGGCAGCCCGGGCGATGGCCATCGGCATCGCGACATCCATGCAGGTCAGTTCGATCCCCTGGACCGTATCACGCAGGTTACCGGTGGGCAGGAACGCGCCGGTGGATGATCCGACGACCCCCATGAAACCAAGCTGTATCGGCGCTGCGGATCCCGGGACACCGGCTATTTCAACGGCGCCATCATAGGTCAGATGGCCCGCCGGCGTTTGCACCTTTGCCACCACCCGCGCCCCGGTATTGACGGCGCGGATGCGGATTTCGGTTGCACCACCTTTCGGCGTGATCAATCCCATCTCAATCGCCGCCGGGCCGACCCCTGACAGGATATTCCCGCAGGTAGGTTTGAAATCGATCAGCCTTTCTTCAACCGACACCTGGGCAAAGAAATAGTCGACATCCGCCCAGTCATCGTCGCTGGCCGACAGCATAGCGACCTTGGTCGTAACTGCCGCGCCGCCGCCTATGCCGTCGATATTCAGCGGGTGCCCGGCACCGAGGGCGGCAATCAGAACCTCGGCCAGCAAATCCAGATTCTCGGGCAGGTCAGAACGCCGGAAATACGGGCCGCGCGAGGTGCCGCCGCGCATGAAGACAAATGGGATCGCTGTCTGGGGCATCGCGCGGCTCATTTCAGCGGCCATGGCAGATCAAGCATGTCCTGCAGCAGACCAGGCGGAAAGTCGCGGTTCAGAGCGCCCGCCATAAAGCACATGAAGCCGACACCGCAGGCGGTCAGGATCAAAGTCATCGGCCAGCTTGACCCGGCGCGCACACGTAGGAACGCGATCAGAAAGCCGATCAGTGCAAGGATAAAGCCCACAACCCATGTTGCCGCGATCAGGCTGGCAAACCAGGTCAGTGTGGACCACAGACCGTGTGGGGCGCTGGCGTCCTCACCCGCTACTTCTTTGTCCGCGAAAATCGCATCCCCCTCGGGCCGACGCATCATCTGGAGCAAAAGGATCACGCAGCAGAACAGTGAAACGCTGCCGATCACCAGCGGGATGATCTTGTCGGTCATGTTGTAGTCGGGGATCATGTTGGCATTGACCAGTGCAAAGATCAGATAGGCCATGATCACCAGCAGGAAGACCAGCGGCGCGCGCTTGGTGCCCGCCTGAACATCGCCCTCGGCCATGATCATCTTGGCCTGTCGGATGCCCAGAATGACCGAAACGACTGTGACCACGATCAGGACGATCACGATGGGGCTGAAAACATACTCCATGCCCTCACCTAAGCTCTTGCGGAAGCGGAACGAGGCGATCTGGAAAGCCTGATTGGTGAATTTCTCAACCGGGTTCGAAAGCACGAAACCGATCAGGAAGGCCGGGCGCGACCAGTCGAAGCGGCGCAGGAAAATGCCGATCAGACCTATCACGAACAGGGCCAGCAGGTCTTCGAAATTCTGACCGGACTGAAAGGCCGCAAAGCTGATCAGCATGAACAGGAACGGTGCAAGATAGGTAAAGCGGATCGTGGTCAGCTTTGCGATCCCGCCCGAGGCCGCGATGCAGAGGATCGTCCCCACAACATTGGCCAACGCCAGCAGCCAGACGATCGAATAGGTGATGTCGAGATTGTCTTTGAGCATGCTCGGACCGACTTCGATATCGCCGGACCCCAGCAGAGCGACCGCGCCGATGAAGATCGCCATGGAGCCGGAACCCGGAATACCGAACAATAAGGTCGGAACCAGACCGCCGCCCTCTTTTGCATTGTTCGAGCTTTCCGGGCCTATGACCCCGCGCACTTCGCCCTTGCCGAAGTTGCTTTTGTCCGGCGTCGATTGCACCGAATGACCATAGGCGATCCAGTCAACGACCGACCCTCCCAAACCGGGGATGATGCCGACAACCACACCGATGATCGAACAGCGGATCGACAGCCAGATATTGGCGAACCAATCCTTGACACCGTCCAGCCATCCGGCACCCAGCGAAGCCCCTTCGGCAATCGACCGGTCCTGCCGCAAGAGCGAGACAATCTCGGGTACCGCAAAGATACCCAAGCCGACGATGACCAGTTTCAGACCGTCGGTCAGATACGGGATGTCATAAGTCGCCATGCGCAGAGACCCGCCCGCGTCGGCCTCACCAATAGTTCCGACCATCAGGCCAAGTCCGGCCGCAGCAACGCCCTTTAGCGGTATGCGACCGGCCAGAATGGCAACCATAGACAGGCCGAGGATGGTAATCATCAACATTTCGGGCAGGCCAAAAGCCAGAACGATCGGTCGTGCAACCAGAATGAACATGGTCAGGAAGGTCGCCCCGACCAGACCACCAAACAGGGACGAGGCAAAGGCGGCGGAAAGCGCCCGCGCCGCTTCGCCCTTCTTGGCCATCGGAAAACCATCGAGCACCGTCGCCTGAGATGCGGAACTGCCGGGTATTCCCATCAGAACCGACGCAAAAGTGTCAGATGTCGGGACAACGGCGACCATCCCTATCATCAGCGCCAAACCCAGGATCGGGTCCATTCCGAACATGAAAGGCAACAGCAGCGACAGCCCGGCGATTCCGCCAAGTCCCGGGAACACCCCAACGGCCAATCCCATGACGACACCAAGCACCAGGTAGCCCAGAACGATGGGTTGCAGGATCAGACCCCACGCGTCACCAAGCGCAGGAAGAGCGGTGGCGAAAACCTCCATAGCGGCCGCCTTTCATATGATTTGATGGAACTCAGAAAGCGCGCGCCTCGTAGTGAGGGCGCGCGCTGAATTGGGCCGGCTTAGTTGAGCTCGACGCCGTAGGCTTCCTTGAGCCAGTTCAGGACATATTGCTTGGCGTTGTCGTCAACGCTTGTCGCGGTTTGCAGGGCCGCTTTTGAGCCGTCACCAACAAACACCGGATATTTGCCAACGCGTTTCGAGGAGATTTCCGCGAAGTCGCCGCGCTCGGTCACAGCCTTAAAGGCCGCAGTATATGCGTCGACAACGTCCTGAGGTGTATCACCGGGCAAAAACGCAAGCTTCTGAACCGGAAAACCGGCTACAAAGAAGGCTTTCCAGGCATCCCATGCCTCGCCGCTGGTTTCGCATCCTTCGGTTGCTTCGCAGACCTCCTTGAAGGTCGGCATGTCCGGGAAAGTCGGGTCACGCACGATGTTGCCATCCGCATCCAGGGCACCCCATGTCATCATCGGCACGGCCTGACCGGATTCGACCAACGGGGCCGAGCCACCCAGATAGCCGGACGATGTCTGGTAGTCGATATTGGCCTCGCCACGTTCAAACATCAGGCGACCGTCACCGCGACCCTTGATGCCAAAGACAGGCTCAACATTCATGCCCAGCATCTGCCATGCCAGCAGCGGCACCAGGTCCAGCCGGGTGGCGCCCTGCGATCCGTAGATGAAGTTGATATCTTTCAGCGCATTGGCGGAACCGTCAAACTTGGCGCCATCTTCAGCGTTCAGATAGGCAACACCACCGGTTCCCGACGCCATGACCGGAATCCAATCATTGTATTCATAGCGCACGCGCGGATCGCTCAGCAGATAAGGAAACTGCGTCGATCCCGACGTACCGAACAGCAGCGTGCCGTCATCATGCTTTTGCTCCTGAAACCAATTCGCGCCCTTGGTCGACCCTGCGCCCGGCATGAATTTCACAACCACAGTCGGCTGACCCGGCAGTGCCTCGGACAGAAGCGGAGCGAAAAAGTTGGCCCATTTAGCCGAACCGCCCGTTTCCGAAAACGGTATAACCCATTCAATGGTCTTGCCCGAGAAATCGACCTCGGCAGTGGCGGGTGCCGCGATACCGGCAGCGGCGATCAGCCCCACGACGGCGCGACGGGTAAAGCTGGAAATGGTCATTGGTTCCTCCCTGTTGACCAGACAACCACGCCAACGGCTCTCGCGCCACCGTGATTGCAAATAGAACTGCGGGGTTGATTCCCCCTCCCATCTGGCAATCATGAGGGGCCAACCTTGCGCGAAACTTGCAGGAGACCCGATGCGGATCGTCATTGTCGAGGACAACGAAACGCTGGCCAACGCCATTGCCTACCGGCTGCGCGATCGTGGTCACGCGGCAGATATTCTGACCGACGGCGACGCAGCCGACCATTTCCTTGAGCAGGAGGGCGCAGATTTGGTGGTACTGGACATCAATCTGCCGGGGCAGTCCGGGCTGGAAATCCTGCGAACCCTTCGCAACCGAGGCGATGGCGTGCCGGTCATACTGCTGACGGCGCGTTCCGAAACCAGCGACCGCGTGTCTGGCCTGGACATGGGGGCTGACGATTATCTGGTGAAGCCGTTTGAAATGGACGAACTGGAGGCCCGAATCCGGGCATTGTCACGCCGCAAGCAGCTTGACTATGGCGCGAAAGAGACCATCGGAGGCCTGGAATTCGATCGTGCCGCAAGACAAGCCAGTGCGCGGGGAGAGGTATTGGACATTCCGCGCAGGGAATTGGCGGTTCTGGAATGCCTGCTGGAACGACGCGGCAGAATTGTCCCCAAAAGCCAGCTGAACGACTACGTTTATGGTGTCGGTGCAGATGTCGAGGATTCGGCGGTTGAACCCCACGTGTCGCGCCTGCGCAAGCGGCTTCAGCCATTGGGGATAAGGATCAAGACTGCCCGTGGCCTTGGGTATCTGCTTGAGGTGCAACAGTGATTGGGCACGGATCGCTCAGGCTGCGATTGTTTCTTCTGATCCTGACACCTCTGGTCTTGCTTGCCGTTCTGCTTGGGTTCTGGCGCTTTACGGTCGCCCAGAAAACGGCCCAGGAATTGTTTGATGACAGTCTGCTGTCTGCCGGTCTCGCAATCTCGCGCGATGTCGCCATTTCAGGGGGGGACGCTTTGCTTCCCTCAACGCGCAGCATGATCCGCGACTCGTCGGGCGGAGAGGTTTTCTATCACGTGACAGGGCCCGGCGGCATTTACGTTACGGGTTATGCCTATCCGCCGACCTCAACCGACGCAGGCGATCAGGATCCTTATGAACCATTTTTCTTCGAAGCTGTTTATCGCGATGAACCGGTCCGCGTCCTGCGGATGACGGAACGCGTCACTTTGGAGAACCTCGCTGGTGACGCAACTGTTACGGTCTGGCAGCTCATGGCCGACCGCAACGCCTTTGCCAATCAGCTGTCGATCCGGGCCGGGATCCTAATGGGTATCCTGCTCACCACTCTGGCAATCGTCGTCTGGTTCGGTGTGGCGCGCGGTCTGCGGCCCTTGCTGGATTTGCAGGACGCAATCGACCTGCGATCGCCGGATGACCTAAGTGAAATCAAACGCCCCGTTCCGGTCGAAGTGCTGGGTGTCGTCAAAACGCTGAACCGGCTTTTTGGTCAGGTTGAACGCAGCATCAACGCCCATCAGACATTCATTTCCGAAGCCGCGCATCAGCTAAGGAACCCAGCAGCTGCGGTCCAGTCCATGGCCGAGGCCCTGCGGGATGCAAAAACGGAGGACGACAAGGAACAGCGCATTCAGGAACTCATGACCGCTGCCAAAAACTCGGCCACTGTGGCCGAACAGTTGCTGTCCCTCGAAAGGCTCCGATATCCGGCACATCTGGAACAGGTAGCAGAATTCGACTTTCGTTCGGTTGTCGAGGAGGCCTGCGCAGAAATGGGTGTCCACATCCTGGCGAAGGGGATCGAATTCGAAGTTGCCATGCCGGATACAGCCGTAATGGTTTCGGGCGATCAGGTTTTTCTGAACGAGGCTGTCAAAAACCTTCTGGACAACGCGCTGAAGCACGGCGGCGGTCTTCTCACCCGGATTTCGGTTACACTGCACCGCGATGACAAGGTCGTGAAGCTGACTGTGGCCGATGACGGAAAAGGCCTAGACCCCGACCAGAGCGAAGCAGCTTTTGGGCGATTTTCACAACTGGAGCACTCCGAAGGCAGCGGGCTGGGCCTGTCCATCGTTGCCGCCGTCGCACAGCGTCACGGTGGGCAGGTTTCAATCAACAAAGCCGCGCGTGGCGCAAGCCTTACGCTCGAGCTTCCTTGTGTTCCGTAAACTCTGACCGGGTTTCAACGTTGCCCACCCTGCCCAT
Organism: Ruegeria sp. K7; assembly: GCF_056531785.1. Classification (NCBI taxonomy): domain Bacteria; kingdom Pseudomonadati; phylum Pseudomonadota; class Alphaproteobacteria; order Rhodobacterales; family Roseobacteraceae; genus Ruegeria; species Ruegeria sp. K7. The sequence goes on along the minus strand of NZ_JBQFMJ010000008.1, from coordinate 51,277 downwards.
CTAACTGGTCCATTTCATCACCGGACATGGTTCTATCGAGATGATAGTTTCACACACAGGCGCGCGTTGGCCCCGCGTAACCGAGGTGGTTCTTTGTATGGCCGTTCTGCCGAATAGATGGCCGCAGTACTTCTTTTCGGCATGATGTCAACTTGCCAGAGCTTTGGGTAACCGTCCAGCCAACGCCCGCTGAACAACGGCAAACCTCGGGGTGTGCGCGATTTCCTCAAGTGTCGCGACCCAGAGCGGAACCTCAAAATCCGGAGCCGCGTCGTCCGACCTGCGAAGCCGGGCGTCCGCGTCGCCAATGAATGTGGGCAGAAAGGTCTTGCCTACGCCCGAAGCCGCCATCTGCTGGAGGACCAGAAAACTGTCTGCTCCGTTGGTCATTTCGTCAGCATTCACGTGTTCCGTCATCCATTTAGCCGGGAGAGAGCGGCTTAATGCGCCATCAAGCCTCATCCATTTTTGATCTGGGGAACCATCATCATAAACTCCGAACGACAATGTACCCGAGCGTTCTCCAACCAGACCTTCCCCAAGCTGAACCGACGGCCGCACGGCAATGTCTGCAGTCAACCGGGGCAGATCATGGTGGCTGTTTCCACTCAACAAAGTCAGTTCCAAGCCGGGATACAGCATTGAAATCTCGGTCAATATTTGTGGCAGCACAAGCTGGCAGAGGCTGTCAGTGGATGCAATGCGCACGCGACCGACAGGGGACCGGTTTGCACCCACAATTGCCCGCTCCACCGAAAGGACCGCGTCTTCAACGCCTTCCATGGCAGAAAGAACTGCTCGGGCCTCGGGGAGCGCGCAATATCCCGACGGGCTTTTCTGAAAGATAGTGCAGCCATTTCGCTGTTCGAACGCGGCCACTCTGCGCAGGACCGTTGCATGTGTGACACCCAAGGCAGACGCCGCTGCATTCAACGATCCGTATTTGGAGACGGCAAGCGCGTATCGGATATCATCCCAATTGTCGTTGTTCATAAATTAACAGGGGACGACGAATAACAAACAATTACAAGAAAATTCGTTCAAGCTAACATTCGGTGTATTGAACAGGGAGAAATACCATGAAGAAGAAAATTACGATTTTCGCGGCAGGTCTTTTGTCGGTAGCCGCAATAGGAACAGCCATCGCCCAGGAAAGTCAGAACCCGGCTGTAAAAGCTCGGACCTCAATCATGAAGCTTTATGCCTTTAATCTGGAAACACTCGGCGGAATGATAAAGGGAGAGGTGGAATACGATGCCGAGGCGGCAACTCGGGCTGCCAACAATATTGTCGTTCTGACGCAGATCGATCAATCCGCAATGTGGCCGGCTGGTTCCGACAATGCGTCCGACCCCGCCACCCGTGCCCTGCCCGCCATCTGGGAAAACTTTCCCGACGTCGGAGCCAAAGGGCAAGCGATGGCTGAAGCCGCCGTTGCGATGCAGGCTGCGGCAGGACAAGATGTGGAAGCCGTGAAAGCGGCGATGGGACAATTGGGCGGAGCCTGTACGGCATGTCACAAGGCATACAGAGCGCCAGAAAACTGATGAGGCACTGAAGGTGCGGCGTTTCTTTCGATTGGCCGCTGGTGTCGTAGTTTTGGTCGGGTTGGCCGGTGTTCTGCTGACCCGACCGCAAAGAGTGAATCCGGCGCAACTGAATGATGTCACCGCCGATCTCGTCAGAGGTGAGGCTGTTTTCTATGCAGGCGGGTGTGCGTCCTGCCACTCACCACCAGATGCCACCGGAGAGGAGAAGCTTAAACTCGCCGGAGGGCGTCGGTTTGAAACGGGTTTTGGCACATTCATAGCCCCCAACATTTCCAGTGATCCGGAATCCGGAATTGGCTCATGGTCTGCGCTGGATCTGGCCAACGCCCTGCTTCATGGCACGGGTCCCGAGGGGCAACATTATTACCCGGCTTTTCCTTATACGTCTTATGCCAACATGACCTTGGAGGATGTTGCGTCTCTCCACGCATTCCTCGGCACCCTGCCAGCGGTGGCCACGGAAAGTGACGCGCATGAGGTCGGCTTTCCTTTCAACATTCGACGCGGGCTGGGGGGATGGAAGCTATTGTACCTGCAGCCAGGCTGGGTGGTTGAAGGCGAACTGACGGACCAACAAGCCCGAGGCCGATATCTGGTCGAGGCGTTAGGACACTGTGCTGAATGCCACACACCGCGAAATTCCTTCGGTGGTCTGCAACGTGATCTGTGGCTGGCAGGCGCGCCAAATCCAAGCGGCAAGGGTCGCATCCCCGGTCTGACCGCCGACCAGCTTGATTGGTCTGAAGCTGATATAGCGGAATACCTGAGATCCGGTTTCACACCGGACTATGACAGCGCTGGTGGTGAAATGGCGGAAGTCATCGAGAACACATCACAGCTTACAGATGACGACCGTTTGGCGATTGCCGCCTATCTCAAAGCCGTTTCCCTGCCGTCCGTTGCGCCTGCGCCGGAGTAACTGCCGTTCGAGGAAATGGGTCTTTGGTATCGGGAAACCGCCCCTGTGATGCGCCCCGAAACTGACGGTGGTTCAAAAGGCCACAGGATCTTAGCTAAGACGTTCGGCTTGAAATTCGTCAGACCTAAGCCCGATGTGGGAAGGCCCGACCAAGGGTAGCCTGTCTTCAGTATCAAAAATCGCGTCAAACGGCAATGGAGGCGGAAATGAAAGCCCGGAAAAAGTTAGGTCAACTTCTAAGCACAGTGGCATTGGCTTCGTTGATTGCTGCGACGCCCTACGTGCCAAAGTTTGACGCAGACGGTCGCCTTCAGTTTGAACCGGTCTACGCGTTCGCCAAAAGCGGCAAGGGCAAAGACGGGGATGATCGCGACGATGACCGGGACGACAACTCGGGATCGGGAAATAGCGGCCGTGGTGGTGACCGCGACGATGGTCGTGACGACGACCGGGATGATGATCGCGACAATGACAGGGATGACGATCGAGACGACGACCGGGATGATGATCGTGACGACAATTCAGGATCGGGCAAAGGCGGTCGTGATGTTGACGACGACGATGATGACTCAAAGCGCTCCAACAGGGGCAGCGGTAAAAAGGATCGGTCTCAGACCGGTGGCAGACCAACTGGTTCGGCCGGGATAACGAAGGTTGAGACAAATGCGAGCGGCATCGAAGTTCGTTACGCCGACGGAACCAAGGAAGAGATCGAAAACGGCCGCTATGAAAGAAAGAATGCGCAGAACCGAACCGTCGAGGAACGTCCCGCGACTGGTGCTGACGTTTCACGGCTGCGGTCTTTGGCGAACGGCATCTCTATCAACAACGTACGCTCAAGTGGCCAAGGCGGCGCATCTGGCAGCCGCCCCACGAAAATTGAACGCCAAGGCGACAACATCGAAGTGAACTACGCCAATGGGTGGAAAGAAGAGATCGAGTTTGGGCGCTATGAACTGAAAGATCCGTTCAACCGGACTGTTGTTGAAAGAAACGCAACCGCCTCGGATCGACGCAGATTGCAGGCAATCGCAAATTAAACGGCGCTCCTGGCAGAAGTACCCCAGGCGGTCTCTCATAAGCAGAGACCGCCTTTATCATCGAAGACACCGCGACTAGTCTCATTTGTTCCAAGCATCGTGCGCTATCAAAGCGGCCTCCACCCGATTTCTCGCATGAAGTTTGGACAGGATCGCCGTCATGTAGTGCTTCACGGTTTTCTCCTGAAGACCCAGCGCTACGGCGATTTCCCTGTTGCTCAACCCCTTGGCCACATGGCGCAGGATTTCCTCCTCGCGATGCGTGAGATCATTCAGGATGTCTCTGTTTTTGCGGGCACCGTTTTCGCTGTTGATCTTAAGCAGCACGCGTGAAGCAAGACCCGGCGAGACAAACCCTTCGCCCGCAGCAATGCTGCGCAGAGAAGCTGTCAGTTCGCTCGCTGTCACGCCCTTGACAATGTACCCTATGGCGCCGGCTTCCAGTGCATCCGCAACGTCACTGCTGTTTTCCGAGACCGTCAGGATCGCAATGAAGGGTGGGTTTGTCATTGCCGCAATCTTGCGTGTCGCGCTTATCCCGCCTCCCGGCATCGAGAGGTCAAGAATGGCGATGTCTGGCTGATGCGTTCCGACGAGCGCTATCGCCTCTTCCGCACTTGAACCGGCGGCGAGAACCTCGAACCCGTCGGCCTCATCCAAAGTACGCTGCAGGCCGTCCCTGAAAATCGGATGATCATCCGCTATAACGACAGATGTGGTCATAATGCACTCATCTTTCTGGGAAATAATGTCATTGCTATTATGGTGCCGTTGCCGGGGCGCGACGAAACACTGAACCTGCCACCAATGCTCTCGACCCGATCTCGCAAGCCCAATAATCCCTGCCCACCATCGTCGCGCAAAACGGTTTCGTCCGAAGTGTCAAACCCGGGTCCGTCGTCGCTGACCTGAATGACGATGCGGTCACTTTGCACTTCACTGGTGACCGTGCATCGGGAATCCGGGGCATATCTTGCTGCATTGGAGAGTGTTTCCTGCAAAAACCGAAAAACACACAACTTGTCGGACAGTGACAATTCCGGCGACTGGCGCCCTTGAAACGAAATCTCCGGCCGCAACGGGCTGTGTTCCGAGTGATCTTCTACAGCCCTCTTCACGACATCAATGAGCGTAAGGTTGTCGATGTCCGGAGCCGACAACCCCCGCGACAATGCACGAATTTCTGTAAGGGACTTCTGCAAAGACTGATGAATTTCTTCAGCCTCTTTGGGCCTTGCAGACCCTTCCGGAAACGCTGCCTCCAATCGAAGGGCGGCCAAGGACAGGTACTGAGCGGGACCATCATGCAGTTCGGCACCAAGCTTCTTGAGAAACCGATCCGTTTGCGTGGCGTATCTTTCCGACGCTTCGACGACACGCGACCGCAACTGGGCGTTCTGCTCGGCCATCTGTTCGCTTTCTGCAAGGCGCTTTTCCAGAAGACGCCCCTGTCGCTGAATTGTGTTGTCGCCAATTGCAACAATCGAAAACAACACGATCGTGCTGGCCACAAATGCCGAGCCGACAACCAACCAGCTTGTTCTTCTTGCCTTGGCAAGGTCCAGTTCCAGTTGATCAGCCCTTTCGTAGAACTCGGCAACCGCAATGATTTCACCGGACCAAAGCTCGCGAATGGGGCTGTACACTTCAAGCAAAGGTATCCCAAGGGCCGCTTCGGCGGCGCTTTCGGCATGATCAAGCTCTTCAAAAGAGCCGGAGATTTTTCCGCCCCAAGCTTGCTTCAGATCGTCGGTTGGACTGAATCGGCTGCCAATTATCGCAGTATCCGAGGCGTGGGCGATGACACCTCCTTGTTTCCAGAATTTGTAGGAGACAACGCGGTCGCGCATTGGCTGGGTCATGAATATCTCGTCCAGTGCCCGGCTTGCCTGCTCTGAAATTCGGTCGCCGTGCGCCAATTCCTGACTGAGGGGGGAAACGATGCTTTCCATATAAAGCGCGGCAGAGTTGGCGGAGTTCTGGACGACAGCATTCTGAATTCGATTTGACACCCAGACCCCGACTATCGCGGTAGCAGTGCCCATCACGGCAATACTGGCCGCAAGAAAAACTCGCGACAGCGACCAATTGCCAATTGTCAGGTCAGCTATTTTTCCTCTCATTGTGAAATCGACTATGAACTACAATCTCTTAACGCACCACAGACCTTGGTCTGACGTGAACTGTCGGCTACTCGAAACCCAGGTTCTGACCCAGAAGCCAAGTCAGGTGTCTTCCATCTTTCTCAGTCTTTGCAGCATCGGGCAGTGAACGTTGCCACTATCACAATTGGCTGTAAGCTCGCTCAAGGCGCGCTCCAGGCGATTGAGTTCATCAATCTTGCTACGAACACTGACAATGTGAGCCTCGGCTAATTCTTTGACTGATTGGCAGTCATCGGTACTTCCCTCTGACAGTTCCAAAAGCGCCTTGGCGTCTGAAAGCGGAAACCCCAGGTCACGGCACTTCTTCAGAAAGTGAAGTCTTCCGACATCGTTCGGTGAATAGAGGCGACGATTGTTCAGAGCTCGCGCGGGTCTTGGTACGATACCTTCGCGTTCGTAATAGCGGATGGTTTCTATTCCGACACCGCTTTGCCGGGAAGCCTCTCCTATCGCAATCATGTGAAGTGACCCCTCTTGATCCTGTAGTCGCTACAGGAGTTATACAATCTGACAGTTGGTGCCTCAACTTGATCAAATTTGATACCCACGGAGTGAAAGATGAAGAAATACGTGATCCTAAGCTACCTTGGATCGGTTTCCGCTCTGGGCGTCGCAACATGCTGTGTTCTTCCAATGGCCGTGATGTTGCTGGGCTTTGGAGGCAGCTGGTTGGCGGTATTCGGAAAAATTGCTGCGGGAAGTTATTACGTTCTCGCCATCTCCACAGCACTGGTCGCGATTGCGTGGTTTCTATCTCATCGAAACAGGGCTTTGGGGCAGTTGAAATGGTGGCTAGCAGGAAGTTCGTTGATCACCGCACTAGCATGGGTCATCGTGTTCAAAGAGGCTCAGATCAACGACTATATAATCATGAAGATGTGAGACAGTGACGAAACAAATCGTGGAGCTCGACAGTACTCTGACTTGCCCTGAATGTGGGCACGTCGAAACCGAGAAAATGCCAACAGACTCCTGCCAGTGGTTCTATGAATGCAAGTCATGCAAGGCCGTTTTGAAGCCGCTGGAGGGCGATTGCTGTGTATTCTGCTCTTACGCGACGGTCCCATGTCCGCCAATCCAGTTGGGGGATGACTGCTGCAGTTAGTATCGCATATGGGGCGGCAACTCTGGGTCCGTCGATGTTGAAACGTTACATGCGCGCCCAAAATGAAGATCACTTCGCTTGGCGATGGTCCGCCAGTTCCGGATGTTTGTAGGCCTCGGGGTATGTCATTGGTTTCGAGGGGCCAAGGGGTACAACACCATTCCAGCTTCGACCAAAATACCCTTGGCGGCAGTGTTCAATTGAACCGCTGTTTTCCACGCCCGGCACGGAATGCGCGCGGCAAAGCCAGCGCCATAGGTTCCGGTAGTCAAGGATCTGGGCACCGTTGAGCTTCATACGCAGGTAATAGACCGGGTCGTGTCGATACAGCGTCGGAAACAGGCGAAGGTCTGCTTCGGTGAAATGATTGCCGGTCAGAAACATGCGACCGTCGCTGGCAAGGCGGGTGTCAAGCTGTGACAGAGTGTCAAAATAGGCGGTGAAAGCCGCCGCATATACGCTTTGATCAGACGAAAATCCGGCTTTGTAGGCACCGTTGTTGATATTGACGTAAATCAGCTCGTTCAGCTCGTCGATTTCTGTCCGAATGGCCGGATCATCCGGGTAAAGAACTGGCCGTTCATCATTGCCACGCGAACTGCCCAGTTCGACCGCATTGCGATCCAGCATGCGAATGATCTCGGCGCTTTCGTTATTGACGATGCGCTTTGACTTTTTGTCGTACAGGATTGGAACCGATTTTTCTTCAGAACTTTCCGCCAGATATATGTCGCGCACCAGCCTGAAACCCTGGCCAGTGCCGGTTTCGGCGGTGCATTCCGGAAGTGTTGTTCCAGTCAGCGAAGCCACGAGGTCAGGTGCGAATTGCCAGTGGTTCGGGCCTTCAGGGTCTTCTTCGTCTGTTCGGTTGGGAAACACCACATCCATCGAAATACTGCCCTGCAGGCCCAACACGTTGCGGGCCAGTGTAACCCGATGGCACCACGGGCAGTTGAGCGCGACAAACAGGTGATACCTGCCCGGTTCTGCGGGAAAATCAGTATCGCCGATGGCATGCCGGAAACCGCTGACGCCGCGCACGAATTCCCCTCGGGCGCGGCGCAGTTCGGCATTTGACTGGTCTTCCTGTTTAGAATGGTCCGTCATTGTTCAAGCTTCACCCTCTCAGACGGTGGTGCAGAATGATAGGCACCGCAAGCTCTTCTTCATCACTTAGATGGCGTTTCAGAAAGGCCTCGATCACTTCCGACGTATCGCGCAGCGCTCCGACCTCTGAACGTGCCTGGGCCTCATCCAGATGGATCAGCTTGATCGCCCGATTGGCTGTTCGGGTGTATTGATCAAGGACCAGATCAAGATCAGCATGATCCTTTTCCAATACCTCCAGGCCCGCATCAAAACGTGGGTCCGCCGCAGAGAGTTCGGGAAAATAACTGCGATCTTCCCAGCCGTGATGGCCGTGCAGATTGCCGACAAGCGCGTTGCCATAATAGGACAAACGGGCGGCGTACGCGTCGGGTGACACCGTTCGGTCCAGAAAATGCTCGGCATCGGTCCGAACCAATTCGGCAAGACGGCGAAACATCTGATGGGCGCCCAGCCAGTGCCGCGTTTTCTCTTTGAAGCCGGGATGGGAGTCCCAGCTGTCGCGCGGATATTTGTCGAGCAAGACCTGCATCTCGCCCGGCATGTTTTCGGTGCGGATATTGTGGTTATCAAGCATGAGCTTACTCCTTTCCGCAAGGATGTGTGGCCCAAATGTTCCGACCGTTAGACCCACGGCTGCACAACCGCTGTCTATGTCCGCACACCGGCAAAGCGAATTCCGCTCAAGCCCGAGACACTGCGTTTCCATGTCGTGATATCGCGCAGACTGAAATCGCTCAGCGATGGGTGACCGCAGGCTCTTGCCAATACTTGCATCAGTTCGACACTCGCACCGAAGTAGCGCGCAAGCCTCTCCGCGCTGACTTGTACATCCAACCTTTTCCGCAGCTCGGGTTTCTGCGTCGCTACGCCAACCGGGCAATTGTTGGAATTACACATGCGAGCCGCAATACAGCCAACGGCCTGCATGGCCGAATTGCTGACCGCAATTGCGTCAGCGCCCAAAGCCATTGCCTTGGTGAAATCCTCGGCCACGCGCAGCCCGCCGGTGACAACCAGTGTAACTTCGTGGCCTGTTTTTTGATCCAGATGCGCCCGGGCACGTGCAAGCGCCGGGATCGTGGGTACCGAAATATGATCACGGAAAATCAGCGGAGCGGCGCCAGTGCCACCGCCCCGACCATCCAGAATGATGTAATCGGCGCTGGCCGCCAGCGCAAAGTCGATGTCGTCCTCGATGTGATTTGCGGACAATTTGAAGCCAATCGGAATACCGCCAGAGCGTTCCCGCACCTCATCCGCCAGTTTGCGGAAGTCTTCCGGGCTTTCCAGATCTGGGAAGGTCGCAGGCGAAATCGCGTTTTGGCCCGGCTCCAGCCCGCGCACCTCGGCAATTTTTCCCTGCACCTTTTCGCCAGGCAGGTGGCCACCGGTCCCGGTTTTCGCGCCCTGTCCCCCTTTGAAATGGAAGGCTTGTACGCGTTCCACCAACTCCGGCCGCCAGCCAAACCGGGCCGAGGCGAGTTCGTAGAAGTAGCGAGAGTTTTCCGCCTGCTCTTCCGGCAACATGCCTCCCTCTCCGGAACAGATGCCGGTCCCGGCCAGTTCGGCGCCACGTGCCAATGCGGTCTTTGCCTCCTCAGACAGGGCCCCAAAGCTCATGTCGGAGACAAATAGCGGGATATCCAGTTTCAGCGGCTTGGTGGCCCGTGGGCCGATTGTGACCGAGGTCGATACCAAGGCACCATCCAGCAGTGGCTTTCGCGCCATCTGCGCGGGCAGAATCTGGATGTCGTCCCAATGCGGCAAATCTTTGCGCGGCACGCCCATGGCGCCCATTTCCCCGTGGTGACCCAACTTGGAAAGGCCGTCCCTTGCCAGTTCATGAATGCGGGCAACCGTTGGCTCTTCGGGGGTCGGCGTCGCCTTGGGCACATTGCTCACCGGTTCGGGTGCCGGGTCGCCCTCGGACAGGCCACCCAGTCTGGTGTGGCTGCCGTCGCAGAACGGAGCATTGGCGCTGGCTTTACAGCGGCACAAATCAGCCGGGCCGTCCTTTTCTGCCATGAACTTCAGCGGGGCAATCCCGGTTCCGGTGTGGCTGCCGTCGCAGAAGGGCTGTTTTTGTGAGCGCCCGCACCGGCACCAGAAATAGGTTTTACCTTTCTCAAGCTCGACACGTTCCGGGGTCTTAGCGGCGATGATGGGTGGTGTGGTTGTCATGTCTTAATCCAATCTGTCGCGATCATGGGGTAAGGAGTAATCAATACAGGGACCTATCGGGATGACCTGCGACGGGTTCACCGTTTCATGACTGGCATAATAGTGGTCCTTGATATGCGCCATGTTGACGGTCGCTGCGACGCCGGGCTGTTGGTACAGATCCCGTACATATTCCGACAGACTAGGATAATCCGCGATCCGGCGGATGTTGCATTTGAAATGACCCACATAAACCGGGTCAAAACGCACAAGCGTCGTGAACAGGCGCCAGTCTGCCTCGGTAGTCTTGTTTCCGGTCAGGTAACGCTGTTTGCCCAAACGCTCGTCCAGCCAGTCCAGGGTTTCGAACAATGGGACGACCGCCTCTTCATAGGCATCTTGCGTGGTGGCAAATCCCGCCTTGTAGACTCCGTTGTTCACGGTGTCGTAAATCCGGTCATTCAGGGCATCAATCTCGGGGCGCAGCTCCTTTGGATAGTAGTCCCCCGGCTTTGCTCCGATCCCGTCGAACGCCGTGTTGAACATCCGGATTATTTCGGGGGACTCGTTCGAAACAATGGTCTTGGTCTTTTTGTCCCAGAGAACCGGTACTGTCACCCGCCCGGAATAGTCCGGTTTTGCAGCGGTATAGACCTGGTGCAGATAATCTGCGCCGTTGATTGTATCCGGCACGGCACCTGGACCTGGTCGAAATGTCCAACCGTTCTCTGCCATGTACCAATGCACGACCGAGATCGAGATCATTTTCTCCAGTCCCTTGAGTGTGCGAAAGATCAGCGTTCTGTGCGCCCAAGGACACGCCAGAGAAACATAGAGATGGTAACGCCCGGCTTCGGCCTTGAACCCGCCTTCGCCGCTTGGTCCGGGCGCGCCGTCTGCTGTGACCCAATTCCTGAACTGTGGTGCCCGCCGCACGAACCGACCTGCGGTATCCGAGGTGTTGTACCATTGATTTACCCAGCGTCCTTCCTGCAGAAGTCCCATGAGCTGTCCTTTCCAAGCCGCAAACCGTGCCACGTGTTAAGACGTGCCGCATCGTTTCGCTTCAGACTAACTGGTTCATTTTCTTCAACCCAGAGACTAATATTAGCCCACTTTGTTCTAATTTGGAGAACGATGCCGTGGGCCAGATGGAAGACATGCGACTGTTCGTTGCAGTCATAGAAGCGGGCAGCATAACGCGGGCTGCCCAGAGCCTTGGAATTGCAAAATCCGCTGTCAGCCGAAGGGTTTCTCTGCTGGAGGGTCGCTATGAAACTGTTCTGATCGACCGGCAGCGTGGAAACTGGGAAATAACCGAGACCGGCCGCGAACTGTTTCAGAGAGCAACCCGACTGCTACAGGATATGGATGAAATCACGGATGATTTCACAAGCACTTCCGCCGTGGTCGAAGGACCGTTAAGTGTGAGTGTTCCGCTGGAGTTTGGTGTTTCATTCCTTCAGCCCGCACTTTTTGACTTTAAGCGGAAATACCCGCAAATCCGGCTCACCGTAAACTTCGACGAACGCCAGGTGGATCTGTCCCGAGAGAATTTCGATCTGGCTATCCGGATAACGAACGAACCTGAGGCCAAGCTACTCGCAACGCGTGTCGGCTCTGTTTGGCATGGACTGTTTTGCAGCCGAGGGTATCTGGAGACTCATCCTGCCCCAAAAGAACTGCGAAATCTCCATGACCATCAGTTGTTGTACTTTGGATCAGCCCACCGCGCAACATGGGAGTTTCTTTCAACACCCGGAAAGACGGAAATCTTTGAGTTCCAACCATACCTCAACTCCAACAGCGGGACGTTCTTGCTGAACGCCATGAAGCAAGGATTAGGAATAGCCCGCCTTCCCAATTTCATCCTTGGAGATCTGCAACACTCAGACGACATTGTTCAGGTGCTACCTGAAGTGAAAATCGAAAACTGGGGCATTTTTCTGGTGCATGCTGAAAACAGACGTATGAACCGCCGCATGAGGTTATTTACCGAAGCCATCAAAACCTTCTGCGCCCGGTCACAAAAAAGCATCCAGGTGTCTGACACCGCATTTTAGGGTGGCCGCAATCTATTCGGCTTGCCTTTGCGAATTCCCGCTTCAACAGTGTGATCGTGGCTTGGAATGAGAATCCCAATTGCGCTGGACACGACAAATTCTTTCATGCCGCGCACATGAAGCTGCGACAGCCCACTCCCGGATGCTGTCTCAATCACAATGCAGGAATACGGACCTGTTCCCAATATTCTTGGTCTTAGTCGGATATACGCGGCGGGCGCGGAATTCTCCAAAAGGGCTCAAACGACCAGCTTCAGCGAGCATTTGGTTTTTTTGGCACTTCCCGCTAAACACCCGCCTCTGTTGACACAACTTCTGACTTCGATCGGAGCCACTTGAGAAACAGCATTACCTCCGGTCGATGATGATCCGGCAGAGTGTGGATGTAGTAGACGCCAAATAATGGCTCAGAAAACAACTCCACCATTCTGCCTGCCTGAAGATCATCCTGAAAAAAAGCACGCGCTGTGTAGGCAATGCCGTCGCCCCTACGAACGGCAGCCATGATCAGGTTACCCGGCATGTGATTGACTGAGAGAGGCTGCTCTGGAACGACGCCGTGGAAGGTAAACCAGTCGCTCGCTTCGTTTGTTCCCAATTCTTGCAACCACAGAAACTGCGTTAATGATTCCGGACTGTTCAGGTCCTTACCTTCAACCAATTCCGGCGTAGCGACGACAATCATGTCAGAAATCAGAACCGGGTCTTCATCCGGCCTTGGCCTACGTTTGTCATGATATCGAATTGCTATGTCGATCCCACCCGGACGAGGTTCAACCAACTGTGACGTTGGATTAAGCATAAGTGTAAGTTCCGGGTGTGCGCGTTGAAATTCAGCCATACGCGGAAGTAACCACTCCACGGCGAAGGCTGGTGACATCGTGACCTGTACTGGCCGGTTTGTTGCTGCCTCTGTTACGCGCTCCACGCCTCGGCCAACAATTTCAAAGCCTGTACTGAGCTCACGAGCCAAACGTTCCCCCTGAGAGGTCAACGAAATACCTCGGCCACGTTTTTCAACCAAAGGTATGCCCAGGTGCTTTTCCAGGGACTTTACCTGCTGACTGACTGCAGCTTGCGTTACGTTCAAGCATTCTGCGGCCAAGGTGTAGCTGCCCACTTCTGCCACGGCAGAAAAGGCGCGGAGGGCGTTCAAAGACGGCAGGTTCAACCAATTCATATGATAGTTTTTCTAATATATGGGTAGAACAATTGACTCGCATAACGGCGACGAATTGGCAATGCTTGGGTGAAGACAGTCGAACTCTATCACGCCGACTTAGCGAAAAAACTATCGTCCGTGTCGCGCCAACTCTCGAACAAAAGGAGCTATCCAAATGCACGGTTTTGAAGGTGGTTGCTACTGCGGTGCAGTTCGTTACCGGATTAACACGGCCCCAGTCTGGTCTGGCCATTGCCATTGCAGATCATGTCAAATGGCACTTGGCGGGGCTTTTGTCACTTGGGCAAAAGTGGCGTCCGAGGATTTTGCTGTAACAAAGGGCGAAATCCGAACAGTTCAAAAAACACCAGGTGTCACGCGCGGCTTTTGCCCGCAGTGCGGCACCACTCTGACCTATGCAGCCGAGGGGGAGATCGAAGGTCAGGACTGGAGTAAGGACGCTTGGTTTGCCGCTTCCACCTTGGACGATCCATCCGCTGCAGAGCCCAAGGCCCATATTTTCGTTTCTCACAAACAACCGTGGATCAAGCTCAATGACGGCCTTCCTACGTTTGAGGAGTTTTAGACGAACCGCGGAGTTACACTGGAGGAAAACACAATGAGTACTGCGTTTTCGTACGCCTGCAAAGACTGCGACGGCATGGAAACCTGCCCCGGCAAGGTCGTGGCTTCTACAGAAGATGAAGTATGGAAATTGATGGAACTTCACGCGGTGATCGCGCACGGAGAAGATCCGAGCACTTGGGATGCTGAGACACGCGATTATCTAGGCAAGCTGATAAAAACTCACGACTTCGGCAAATAGTTCGCATTCAGCGAAGTGTTGGGATCAGTACGGGTCCACCCCAGCCCGAATACTTGCCAAAGAACCTTCGTTCCAATTCCGAGTTCACTGGAATGTTAATGGTAGCGGTTCACTTGCTGCTGCATCTGGGTACAAAAACGCAGGATACGAACCAATGGGCGAACGAAACCTGCTGTGTGTGCGGTCTGTGCAAACGTGGCGTTTGAGGTCTGACGAAGCATATCGATCTCCTGTGTCTGACCTTACGTTAACCGCCATCACAGGAGAGGTCTGTGAACTAGGACACAGACGTTTGCCAATCGCTTTGGAGGCCACCGACGCAGCGTGATTGGTATGCAAGGCGAGGCTCAACGAAGTCGAACAGCCAGATCCCTTGCGGAGGCTTTTTCAAAGCTTGCCTATAAGCTGGAAGCAACAAGTTTTGCCATTGGCCTTCAATCCGCTTGCTGTCGCTTTGGCATTCAGCATTCTTTCTGATTTTCCTCCGGTCCCCACTGGGAACAATCGATTTAAGTCTTTCAAAATGATATACTGCTAAAGCTTGTTAGCCGGGAGATCAGAATGGAACGGCGTCTTGCCACAGTGCTTGCGACGGACGTTGTCGGATACTCCGCGTTGATGCAACGCTCTGAAGCGGACACAGTTAAGCGCCTTAAGCGATTGCGGGATATCGTCAGCGATTTGGCGGAGCGTCATGGTGCTCGGGTCATAAGCTGGGCTGGTGATGGAGCGTTGGCGGAGTTCACCAGTCCGGTTTCAGCGGTCCGAGGGGCCTTTGAATTGCAGCGTGAACTATCGGCCCCTCATAACGCACAGGAAATCGGCCTCCAGTTGCGGATCGGCATACATCTTGCCGATGTGATTGTTGATGGGAAAGATCTTCTGGGAGACGGTGTGAATATCGCCGCGCGCATTCAGGCAGAGGCTGAGCCGGGCGGAGTTCTGGTTTCAAGCGCAGTATTCGAACAAGCCAAACGTGGGGCGCAGGTGCGGTTCATGCCCATGGGTCACCGGCGTTTCAAAAATATTGAAGATGCAATCGAACTTTATGCGATTGAGGGAGACCTCGGACTGCACAGTTGCATGCTTACGAAAGGCTTGCCTCAATCACAGGCTGCCAAGCCTCAGCAACGTGATAACGGTGTTATTGTTCTTCCCTTCCAGAACCGCAATATCGATCCAGAGCAGCAGTACTTTGCGGAAGGTTTTACAGAAGACGTTATCACAGAGCTTTCCCGCTTCACCGAGTTGTTCGTGATTTCACGAAATGCCAGCTTCTCGTTGGAAGGACGCGATTGCGCGCCAGAAACGATATGTAACGAAACGGGTGTTCGGTATGCGGTTGAGGGGGGCGTAAGGGTTTTGGGAAACCGCGTGAGGATTTCCGCGCATCTTTTTGATGCGGCTCGTGGTGCGCCGGTTTGGTCCGAAAACTACGACTGCGACGTGCACGAATTGTTCGATGTTCAGGACGATATGGTTGCCAAAATCTCGGCCGCCGTCGCGGGTCGCGTCGAGCGGCAAGCGGAAAAATCTGCCCGGGAAAAACCTACGGAAGACATGGCGGCTTATGATTGCTTGAAGCGAGGGCTTCACCATCACCGCATTGGCGGGGTCACACGCGAGAATGCCGAATCCGCCATTAAGTGGTTTAATAGAGCCTTGGAAAAAGATCCGGCGTTCGGTCGCGCTCAGGCATGGCTGGCCTGTGCTGTAGCAACGCGGGACGAATGGCTTGGGATAAAGGACGAAGACCGCTACTGGGAAATGGGGCGGCGCGCTTTGGAACTGGACTGTAATGATGCTGAAGTGCATCGGATCATGGGGTCACTGTCCCTTTACAAAGAGGACTTTGACAATGCGCTTTATCATTACACGCGCGCGCTCGAGATTACGCCAAACCACGCGTACATAGTGGCGCACGCGGGCAATGTTCACAATTATCTGGGCGACGGAGAAAAGGGGTTGGTCTTCCAAAGGCGCGCCGAAGCTCTTGACCCGTTCCTTCCAGAGTATTGCCGGGAAGTGGGCGTCATTGCGCATTATGTTTTGGGGGACTGGGAAGCCTGTTTTCAGGCAGCAACAGCATTCCCACGAAGGACCCGGCGCGCAGCCGCATATCGAGCCGCAGCTGCCCTGCATTTAGGCGACCCAGAGCGGTTGAATCGCGCCATTCGACGATTGGCCACGATTGATCCGGAATTCGATATAGAAGGGTTTCTTTCTGTCGAACGCTTCCAAGACAAGCGGCGCAATGAGCAGCTTCGGGAAGAGATGTACCAGGTGCTGGCCATCATGAACAACAGTCTCTTGCGTGCGGTCGTGTGACAAACTTTCGAAACACGGCAAATGCTTCCTTGCAAACCCGCCACACAGGCGAACACACGAGATGTGTAGAACCCTCTTTTTCATCAGAACGCCATTTGTTCAGAAACAACCGACGGCGCGCAAAACCAGTTCGTGACACCTGCTGAGGCGGCTCCAAGCTCCGCCGTATTGCCTGTTGCAACATCAGCGAGAATTTTTATTACCCATGTTGCGTGAAACTGCCCCGGACAACCGCTGCTGCCTCCGAAATTGGGTTTTGGGTTCGTCTGCACGTTAAAAAGTTCGTTTCTGCGCAACTCAAACATTGACGGCAGGCGCAGTAGATTTCGCTTTCTAACGCCTGTTGCCTTCAATTATCGTCCGGCTTCGGCGCGCACTAGCAAACTCGAACCAACAAAACCAAGGCGCCGGCGATTAATGACCCGGCGTCTTATTTCCCTTTTTGGCCTCAGATTTACGAATAATAGGCGCTACTGACCTTGTTAATGGGTGCCAAAACCGCCGAAATGGGTTCGTATTGCTTAACGGTTCAACAGCGCAGCTCAAGCATCATCCGTCACATTTGGAGTGCCCGCAGCTCCGGCATGTCATGCAACCTTCGATCATCACCATGTCGAATTGGCCACATGAAGGGCAGGCCTTTCCGCGTGGTGCGTCCATGTTCACCACCTGTGCCTGCGGGTCGGACTTCAAGCCCATGCCTTCGCCCTCAAGAAAGCCGATGTTGATCAAGTGCTGCTCGATGACTCCGCCGATCGCCGCCAGAATCGAGGGGATGTATTTTCCCTTGACCCAGGCGCCGCCGCGCGGATCGAACACCGCTTTCAGCTCCTCGACCACGAAGGACACGTCGCCACCGCGCCGGAACACGGCCGAGATCATGCGGGTCAGGGCCAGCGTCCAGGCGTAATGCTCCATGTTCTTCGAGTTGATGAATACCTCGAATGGTCGACGACGGCCCGCGATCACGATGTCATTGATCGTCAGATAGATCGCGTGCTCGCTGTCCGGCCATTTCAGCTTGTAGGTTGAACCTTCCAGCGATTGGGGTCGGTCCAGCGGTTCGGACATGTAGATGACATCGCCGCCATCGGCTTCGTGTGGGGCGTCGGCGCTTTCGCCAGGTGCCTTGTCCGAGCTTTCCGAGACGGTCAGAACCGATCCGGTCACATCGTTCGGGCGATAGGTGGTACAGCCCTTGCAGCCCTGATCCCAGGCCTGGATGTACACGTCCTTGAAGGCATCAAAGCTGATGTCTTCGGGGCAGTTGATCGTCTTGGAGATCGAGCTGTCGATCCACTTCTGCGCGGCAGCCTGCATCTTCACATGATCCAGCGGTGTCAGAGTTTGTGCGTTCACGAAATAGTCTGGCAACGCCTCGTCACCGAACTTGTCGCGCCACATCTGCACGGCGTAATCCACGACCTCTTCCTCGGTTCGCGATCCGTCTTTCTGCAACACCTTGCGCGTGTAGGCATAGGCAAAGACCGGCTCGATCCCGGACGACACGTTCCCGGCGTACAGGGAAATCGTTCCGGTCGGTGCAATCGACGTAAGCAAAGCGTTGCGGATACCGTGTTCGCGGATTGCATCGCGCACATCGTCATCCATCTTCTGCATCGTGCCGCTGGCCAGGTATTTCTCGGCATCGAACAGGGGGAATGCGCCTTTTTCCTTTGCCAGGTCCACTGACGCCAGATACGCGGCGCGGGCGATTGCGTGCAACCAGCGCTCGGTCTGACGCGCCGCCTCGTCCGAGCCATAACGCAGGCCCAGCATCAGCAAAGCATCCGCCAGCCCGGTCACACCCAGGCCGATACGGCGCTTGGCCTGTGCTTCGGCGGCTTGTTCAGGCAACGGGAATTTTGACGCATCGACCACATTGTCCATCATCCGAACCGCCGTGGCGACCAGTTCCTGCATCGCCGCCTCGTCCAGATGGGCACCTTGTTCGAACGGTTCTGCCACCAGTCGCGCCAGGTTGATCGACCCCAGCAGGCAAGCGCCGTAGGGCGGCAGCGGTTGTTCTCCACAAGGGTTCGTGGCCGCGATGGTTTCCACGTAGCTAAGGTTGTTGGCCTGGTTGATCCGGTCGATAAAGATCACACCCGGTTCGGCATAGTCATAGGTCGCCTGCATGATCTTGTTCCACAGATCGCGCGCCTGAACGGTGTGATAAATCTTGTCGCCGAACACCAGCTCCCACGGGCCGTCCGCCTTGACCGCTTCCATGAAGGCATCCGTCACCAGCACCGACATGTTGAACATGCGCAGACGGGCCGGGTCGGATTTGGCGGTGATGAACTGCTCGATATCCGGATGGTCACACCGCATGGTTGCCATCATCGCCCCTCGGCGCGATCCGGCGGACATGATGGTTCGGCACATCGCGTCCCACACATCCATGAACGACAGCGGACCGGATGCGTCCGCCGCGACCCCGTGCACATCCGCGCCCCGCGGACGGATGGTCGAGAAATCATAGCCAATCCCCCCACCCTGCTGCATCGTCAGGGCGGCCTCTTTCAGCATATCGAAAATGCCGCCCATGCTGTCAGGCACTGTTCCCATGACAAAGCAGTTAAAAAGGGTCACACGCCGCGCTGTCCCTGCGCCTGCGGTGATACGGCCCGCTGGCAGGTATTTGAAGTCTTCCAGCGCCTCGAAAAACTTCTGCTCCCAATGCGCCGGGTCGTTCTCGACCTGCGCCAGATCGCGGGCAATGCGCCGCCAGGAATCCTCGACCGTCTGGTCGATGGGCGTACCATCCGCCTTTTTAAAGCGGTATTTCATATCCCAGATCTGCTCGGCGATGGGGGCGGCAAAGCGGCTCATTGTTGATTCCCTGTACTGAAAGAGGTATCCAGACTACCCCAAACCCTGCCCCTGCCACAACACCTTGATGACTGCGCCTTACGAGCTACAATATAAAGATGCACTTCGGGACGACTCTGTGGGAAAGCTGTGGATAAGTACGTAAACCTCATAAAACTATCCGTTGGCTCGGAAAGCGTAGACACGCTGATGGCGTGGCAGGATGGCCGCATAGCGCTTTATGAGGACGGCTGCCCGCGCCACGTCACCCGTATGTGGCCCAAGCGTGAGGCCGAAATTCTGAACGGCGGATCAATCTATTGGGTGATCAAGGGCGTCATCCAGTGCCGCCAACGCATCCTGCGGCTGGACGAGGTACGCGGCGAAGACGGCATCCGCCGCTGTGCCATCGTGCTGGACCCCGAGATACACCGTACGCAGACCGCGCTGAAACGCCCGTTTCAGGGCTGGCGCTATCTGAAACCCGAGGATACTCCGGCCGATCTGCCACAGGGACGCGAGCAGGACGATGCCCTGCCCGATGATCTGAACCGCGCGCTGGCAGAGATTGGTGTGCTGTAATTAGCCCAGCCGATCCAGCAGATCGGACAGAACGGCCTTGTCGTCAGCGTCATAGTTCGCGACGCGGCTGCACCAAAGTGTCGCCTGCGACTGCAGTATAAGTCCATCCGACAGGATTTTCAGATGGTTGGCCCTCAGGGTTTCCCCGGTTGACGTGATGTCCGCGATTGCCTCGGCGGTTTCATTCACCACCGTGCCTTCGGTCGCGCCCTGGCTGTCGACCAGAGTGTAGTCGGCCACGCCCGCCTCGGTCAGGAATTCACGCACCAGCCGATGATATTTGGTGGCAATGCGCAGCCGGTGGCCGTGCACCTTGCGGAACGCCGCCGCAGCGGCATCCAGATCGTCCAACGTGTCCACATCGACCCAACAGGCAGGTGTCGCAATGATCAGATCGGCATTTCCGAACCCCAATGGCGCGATCTCTTCGACCTGTTGTTCCCAGCGGGGCAGTTTTTCGTGGACAAGGTCCGTTCCCGTCACGCCCAGATGGATCCGCCCTGCTGCAAGTTCCCGCGGAATCTCCCCCGCCGACAGCAGGATCAGCGATACGTTGTCGATCCCCTCGACCTTACCGGAATACTCGCGGTCTGATCCACTGCGCGACAGGGTGATGCCACGCTTTTCAAACCAAGCGAAGGTCTTTTCCATCAGCCGGCCCTTCGAAGGAACGCCCAGTTTCAGGCTCATCTTGCGCCCTCCTCGATCTCGAGCATCAGGTCGGGGCGCAGGACACCACCCACTGCGGGAATTTCCGCGCCGTTGCCCAGTTGCCGGGTCAGCGCGTCGTAGCGTCCGCCGGTTGCGATGGGCGGCAGATCGGGACGGCCTTCGGCGTAGAAGCCAAATACGAACCCGTCGTAATACTCCATGGATGTCCGGCCATAGGCGGCTTCGAAATCCAGCCGTTCCACGTCGACCCCACGCGCCTGAAGCGAGGCAATCCGCGCCTCGAGCCGATCCAGCGCAGGGGCGATCTGCGGCAGATCAACGGCCACATCGCGCAAGCGCTCAAGCGCGAAAGGCATCGTTTCGCGGACATTCAGCAGTGTCTCCAGACCGGCCAGTTCGCTGTCCGAGATCGGAGGCGTCTCGCGGTCTTCGCGAAGTGCCGCGATGCGGGCTTCGATTTCCGATGCGCGCCGCTTGCCGATCATGGGGGAATCAAATGTCATCGGATCGGACGCGTCCAACAAAGCGTCCCGGCCCGCCGGAGCGGGTTTACGTCCGGCAAACCGGTCCAGAAGAACACGGAACCGGCGGGGTCGCCACAGGTGCCGCATCAACGCGGCCTTACGCCGTTCAGTCGTGCTCAGGCCCAGAACGGCTGCGGTCAGGATACCGATATCGCCAGTGGCTGCGCGCAGGGGCAGACCACGAAGCTGCAGCGCAAAAAGCGAGAACACCTCGGCGTCCGCTCCGGCGGGATCGTCGCGATCAAAAATCTCGTACCCGACCTGAATGTATTCGTTTGCGCGGTCCAGATCGTGTTCCTGACGCCGGAAAACCTCGCCCGAATAGGTGTAGCGCGCGGGTTCGGCACCTTCGCTCATGTGCATCTGCACCACGGGCAGGGTGAAATCCGGGCGCAGCATCTGTTCGCCGCGCAGCGCGTCCGAGGTCACATAGGCCCGGGCCCGGATGTCCTCGCCGTAGAGATCCAGCAGCAAGTCTGCCGATTGCAGCAAAGGCGGATCGACCACCTGCGCCCCGGCGGCCTCGAACCGGACGCGCATCATCGCGGCGCGGGCCTGAATCTGAGAGCGGTTGGCCATGCGTCAGTCCTGACTGTTCAGAATTTCACGCACCTTGGCGACCAGATCGCCGCGCGGCACTTCGAACTGGCTGGGGCGTTCTTTCCATTCCTCGAGCGTGGCGCTTTCGGCAATCTTCGCGCCCAGGATCAGGTCCTTGATCTGCACGATGCCATTGGCCTTTTCGTCACCGCCTTCGATCACTGCAATCGGAGAGTTCCGTTTGTCCGCATATTTCAGCTGATTGCCAAAGTTTTTGGGGTTGCCCAAATAGACCTCAGCCCGGATGCCTGCGTTGCGAAGCTCGGCCACCATCGCCTGGTAGTCTGCCATCCGGTCACGATCCATGACGGTGACAACCACAGGGCCGGTGGCCCGCGCTGCGATGCGGCCCTTTTCCCGCAACGCGGCCAGCAGGCGATCAACACCGATGGAGATGCCAACAGCAGGCACTTTCTGCCCCGTGAAACGGGCAACCAGATCGTCGTAGCGCCCTCCCCCTGCAACGGAACCAAATTGCCGTTTACGTCCCTTCTCGTCGAAAATCTCAAAGGTCAATTCGGCCTCAAAGACAGGGCCTGTATAGTAGCCCAATCCGCGCACCACTGACGGGTCAATGACGATACGGTCCTCATCGTAACCTTGTGATGCAAGTAGTTGCACAATTCCCTGAAGCTCAGCGATTCCTTCAGCACCTGTCGCGCTATCTCCAACCGCAACCATCAGTTTTAGCAAAGTGTCGGCATTAGTTGAGCCGCGTGCCGTAAGGAAATCGATCACTGGTTTAACTTGTTCTTCGTTAAGACCGGCACCTGCGATAAACGCTCCCGAAGCGTCCTTGCGTCCGCGCGTTAGCAACTCGCGAACGCCCTGTTCACCGACCTTGTCAAACTTGTCGATAGTACGAAGTACGTTGTCCACAACGATGTGATTGTATTTCTGAACTTGTTTATTAAACGCTTCTTGAGGACTTGCTGTTTGCCCCGCTTTTACGTCTCCTAAACCGATGGTCTCCAACACACCATTCAGAACCTTGCGGTTATTCACCCGCACCAGATAGTCGCCGCGCGGGATGCCGACGGTTTCCAACGTATCCGACAGCATGGCGCAGATCTCGGCATCGGCGGCCATGGAGGCCGTACCGACCGTATCCGCATCACACTGATAAAACTGGCGATACCGCCCCGGACCCGGCTTTTCGTTCCGCCAGACCGGCCCCATTGCATAACGGCGATAGGGCGTCGGCAGATCATTGCGGTGCTGTGCGTAGACCCGCGCCAGTGGTGCGGTCAGGTCGTAACGCAGGGCCATCCAGTCGCCCTTGTCGTTCTCGTCCACTTCCTGCCACGCAAACACGCCTTCGTTCGGGCGGTCCACGTCGGGCAGGAATTTGCCCAGCGCCTCGACAGTTTCCACTGCGCTGCTTTCCAGGGCGTCAAACCCGTACCGATGATAGACGTCCGCAATAGCCCGCAGCATCTCGGTGCGCTGCGTGACTTCCTGGCCGAAATAGTCGCGGAACCCTTTCGGCGTCTCGGCCTTGGGGCGGGGCTGTTTCTTGGGCTTGGCCATGTGGGGCGTCCTTGGGAGTTTTCTTGTTCCGCGCGCGGTCTATCCCATGGTCTGTTTCGGGGCAAGGCGCGCTTTCTCTGGCCACGGCGTCACAGGGTCGCTATGACCTGCCCCAGAGACAGGAGCCACCCATGCAGCATCTGGAAGAACAGATCGCCCACCTGACCCGTACAGTCGAAGACCTGAACGCGGTTGTCACGCGGCAACAAACCGAGATTGAACGCCTGACCCGCCGAGTTGAGATGCTGTTGCAACGTGAGGCTGAGCGCGCGCAGGAAGGGTCCGGCGGTGTCGTATTCGGCGACGAGCGCCCGCCGCATTACTAAAGGGTTACAGTCCCAGCGTCGATTTCACCGCACTGTCCACAACACCGCCCAGCAGCGCATCCTCGTCCCCGGTGCATCCTTCGGTCAGCGCGGCCAGGAAGGTTTCGCGCAGCTTGGCTTTGTCGTCCTCGGACGCGGCGTATTGTTCGATGTCGATCTGGCGATTGTACAGAGACAGGGCCGTCATCTTTCCGACCACGTCCAGGACGTACTCGTCATTCCCGTCTGCCTCTTCGATGACTGATGCGCAGGTATGGTACATCAGCGGCAGCGCTTCCTGCATCATCTGGTCCGCTTCGTCATCGGCCAGCGCAAATCCCGGCGCGGCGATAAAAGCGACCATCGAAATCAGTTTGAACCCGTGAAAACGCATGGCAAGTCCTCTCAAATTGGGCATCGATCCTTTTTTGGGATCGGTGGTTACTTTTTGTTGGCGCCGATGATGGCCCCGACAACGGCCCCGGCAGCGGCCCCCTTGCCATCGCCGACCAAAGCACCAACGCCCGCGCCAATCAAAGCGCCTTTGAGCGCGTCTTCCTGCTTGTCCTTATCCGCCAAAGCTTGTGTTGCGGGCAACAATGCCAGTGACGCCACAGCAGCAGCGACCAGTATTCCCAGACGTCTTCCTGAAATCCCCATTTGGCGTCCTCCCATGACTTAACCCAAATGAATATAGGTAGAATTCCAGCCTAGCTTGGCGGCAATCTTCTGGCAACAAGCCGTTAGATGTCAGATTTCCTCGACCGACATCACGCCATCCAGCGATTTGATCGCGCCTTTGATCTGCGGGTTGATCGGAAAATCCTGCCCCAGATCCATTTCCACATCCCCAGGCAAGCCCGGGTCAAGCAGACACAGATGGATCGGCCCCTTCGCCGCGCCCTTGGCTGCACCGGCAGCGTCTTCCAAAACCCTGGCGACGGTGGGCAGAACCTGCGGCTGATCCACGAAGATGCGCAGCCCGGTTGCGCCGGCCTCGGCCACCACCGAGCCCACTGGCCCAACAGATCGCCCGAGCAGTTTCAACTGATCCGACTCCATCGTCGCCTCGGCGGTCAGAACAACCTGCGCGCCGGTTTCGAGAAATTCCCGGCATTTCTCCAACGTATCCGAGAACAGCGTGACCTCATAAGCTCCGGTCGGATCAGAAAGCTGTGCAAAGGCAAAGCGGTTGCCGCGCGCTGACTTGCGCTCCTGTCGTCCGGCAACGACACCGGCCATCTTGGCGATCAAAGGGCCGGAACGCGCCTTTTCGGTCACTTCGTCCAGGGTCAAAACCTGCTTGCGCTTCAGCGCAGGCATGTAATCGTCCAGTGGGTGGCCTGAAAGATAGAAGCCGATTGCCTTGAACTCTTCGCTCAAGCGTTCTGCTGGCAACCAGTCGGGGGTCGCGGAAAGCCGCGGTTCGGGCAGATCATCCCCTGCCTCACCGAACAGCGACACCTGGTTCGAGTTCTTCTGGTGGTGGATCGCCGCCGAATACTGCACCAGTTGTTCAAGACTTTCGAAGAAACGGCGGCGGTTCTTGTCGAGCTGATCAAAGGCCCCGGCCCGCGCCATCATTTCCAGCGGACGTTTACCGACCTTCTTCAGATCGACCCGGCGGGCAAAGTCAAAGAGGTTTACAAACGGCTTGTCCCCACGCCCTTCGACAACAAGGTTCATCGCCTCGACGCCTACGTTCTTGAGCGCGCCCAGCGCGTAAACCAGCTCTCCGTTCACAACGTCAAAAGTCGCCAGCGAGCGGTTTACACAGGGAGGCACATAAGGAAGCTCAAGCCCCTTGCGGACTTCTTCGAAATAGACGGCCAGCTTGTCGGTCAGGTGAATATCGCAGTTCATGACGCCCGCCATGAACTCGACCGGGTGGTTCGCCTTCAGCCAGCCAGTCTGATAGCTGACTACCGCATAGGCGGCGGCGTGGGATTTGTTGAAGCCGTAGTTCGCAAATTTCTCGAGCAGGTCGAAGACTTCGGAGGCTTTCTTGGCATCCACGCCATTCTCGCCCGCGCCCTTTTCGAATTTGGGGCGCTCGGCGTCCATCGCCTCTTTGATCTTCTTACCCATCGCGCGGCGCAGCAGGTCCGCGCCACCAAGGCTGTACCCCGCCATCACCTGCGCGATCTGCATCACCTGTTCCTGATAAACGATGATGCCCTGTGTTTCCTCAAGGATATGGTCGATCAGAGGATGAACCGAGGTGATCTCGCGCAGACCGTTCTTGACCTCGCAATAGGTCGGGATGTTTTCCATCGGGCCCGGACGGTACAGCGCCACAAGGGCCACGATATCCTCGATGCAGGTCGGTTTCATGCGCTTGAGCGCATCCATCATGCCCGAAGATTCCACCTGGAACACCGCCACCGTCTTAGCCGCCGAATAGAGTTTATACGTGGCCTCGTCATCCAGTGGGATGGCGTTGATCTGGTTTTCCGCCCCCTCGGCGGGTTCATAGAGTTCCGTACCATCTGCCGCCACATGCAGGGGCCGCCCGGATTTGAAGATCAGATCTATCGCGTTCTGGATCACGGTCAGCGTCTTCAGACCCAGAAAGTCGAACTTCACCAGCCCGGCCTGTTCGACCCATTTCATGTTGAACTGGGTCGCAGGCATGTCGGACCGCGGATCCTGATAAATCGGCACCAGAGCGTCAAGTGGACGGTCCCCGATCACGACACCCGCCGCGTGGGTCGAGGCGTTCCGCAGCAGCCCTTCGACCTGCTGGCCGTAAGTCAGAAGACGGTCCACGACCTCTTCGTTGCGCGCTTCTTCGCGCAGGCGCGGTTCGTCTTTCAACGCCTTTTCGATGGAAACGGGTTTCACGCCCTCGACCGGGATCATCTTGGACAGGCGGTCAACCTGGCCGTAGGGCATCTGCAAAACCCGCCCGATATCGCGCACTGCCGCCTTCGACAAAAGCGCGCCGAAGGTGATGATCTGCCCCACCTTGTCGCGCCCGTATTTCTGCTGCACGTAGCGGATCACCTCTTCACGGCGGTCCATGCAGAAGTCGATATCGAAGTCAGGCATCGAGACCCGTTCCGGGTTCAGAAAGCGCTCGAACAGCAGCGAATAGCGCAGCGGGTCAAGGTCTGTGATCGTCAGCGCGTAAGCCACCAGCGAACCCGCACCGGATCCCCGCCCCGGCCCAACCGGAATGTCATGGTCCTTGGCCCATTGGATAAAGTCTGCAACGATCAGGAAGTAACCTGGGAAACCCATCCCTTCGATGATGCCCAGTTCGAAATCCAGCCGCTCCTGATACTCCTCAGGCGTCACGGCATGAGGGATCACGGCCAGACGTTTCTGCAAGCCCTCATTTGCTATGCGACGCAGTTCGGCAACCTCGTCATCTGCGAATTTCGGCAGGATCGGATCGCGGCGATAGGCCATGAAGGCACAGCGTCGCGCGATCTCGACCGTGTTCTCGATCGCCTCGGGCAGATCGGCGAAAAGGGTCACCATTTCCTGCTGCGACTTGAAATAATGCTGCGCGGTCAGACGGCGGCGGCCTTCCTGCTGGTCGACATAAGCCCCTTCCGAGATGCAGATCAGCGCATCATGCGCCTCATACATATCCGAGGTGGGGAAATAGACGTCATTTGTGGCGACCAGCGGCAGGTTCTTGGAATAGGCCATCTCGACATGGCCACGCTCGGTCAGACGTTCCGCTTCGGGCTGGCCATCCTCGCCCGGGTGGCGTTGCAGTTCAATATAAAGCCGGTCCGGAAACATCGCGGCCAATCGGTCAACCAAAGCCTCTGCCGCCGGGCGCTGCCCCTGTTGCAGCAACCGCCCCACCGGCCCGTCGGGACCGCCGGACAGGCAGATCAGACCGTCTGAGCGGTCGGCCAGTTCATTCAAGGTCACCTGCGGAAGCTGCCCGCCCTTGTCCACATAAAGGCAGGAACTGAGCTTCATCAGGTTCTCATATCCAACCTCGGACTGCGCCAGCAGCACCAGCGGCGCGGGCGCCTTGGGTTTTTCGCCGGGTTGCGACTGCACATAGGTAAGATCGACCTGACAGCCCATGATCGGCTGCACACCGGCACCGCTGGCCGTTACCGAAAACTCGAGCGCGGAGAACATGGAATTGGTGTCCGTCACGGCAACGGCAGGCATCTCCATCTTCTCGCACAGGGCGGGCAGCTTTTTCAGCCGCACGGCGCCTTCGAGAAGAGAATATTCTGTGTGAACGCGGAGGTGAATGAATCGAGGGGAACTGCTCATGCTGCCTACGCTATCCCACCCTGCGGAGTTGCAAAAGCAGGAACCGCAGCTTTGAAATGCCGGAAAAATCGGCGGCGATTATTCGGCTTTTTCAGAAGGTGCTTCGGGGATGGCAGGCCCCTTCTACCAAAAAGCGCTTTAATAACAACCGACTGACCGTTATGAAAAAGCGACATTCACAAGTCGCGGGTGCCTAATGGTGTATCGTACAGGCAGTTTTTCTTGCCAGACAAGGCGCGCTGTTTCTAACATCTGACGGCAAGCTATCCGCCCGCCACTCTTTCTACGTCGCATCGAAGGAGGGCCTAACGGGCGCAACTGGGTAACGCGACGGGTTTCTCGTATGAATATCACGTTTCTTCTGAACGGAGAGACAGTGGAGCTGGCGGATGTCAATCCGACAGCGACCCTGCTGGACTGGCTGCGCGAAGATCGTGGCCTGACCGGCACCAAGGAGGGCTGCAACGAAGGCGATTGCGGGGCCTGCACCGTCATGGTGACGGATGAGGGTGGCCACAAGGCGCTGAACTCCTGCATTCTGTTCCTGCCTCAACTACACGGCAAAGCGGTGCGCACCGTCGAAGGTGCCAGCGGCCCAAATGGCGAGTCCCATCCTGTTCAGCAGGCGATGGTTGATCTGCACGGGTCTCAGTGCGGCTTTTGCACCCCCGGTTTCGTCATGTCGATGGTGGCAAGTCACGCCAATGGTGCCACGGATCACGACACACAGCTTGCCGGAAACCTGTGCCGGTGCACGGGATACGCACCGATCATACGCGCGGCTGCAGCGACCGAAACGCAACCGGTTCCCGTTTGGGTCAAGGACAAGCCGGTGGCGACGCTGGTGACTTCGCCCATGCTGCCGGGGTCAACGGATGAGCTGGCGGCAGTTTATGCTCAGCATCCTGACGCCACCCTGGTTGCCGGCGCGACCGATGTTGGGCTTTGGGTCACGAAACAACTGCGGGATCTCGATCCGGTGATATTCCTGAACCGTTGCGATGACCTGAAGGAAATCACCATCACGGATGACGAAATCCGCTTCGGTGCCATGGTCGACATGAACCGCATGGGTGAGGCATTGGCCGACCTGCATCCCTCCTACGCCGAGATGATCCGCCGTTACGCCAGTGTTCAGGTGCGCCACGCGGCCACCGTCGGTGGCAACATCGCCAACGGCTCGCCCATCGGGGACAACCCGCCTGCCCTGATTGCCTTGGGTGCAACACTGCATCTGCGCAAGGGTAATACACGCCGGTCGATCCCGCTGGAAGAGTTCTTTATCGACTACGGAAAGCAAGATCGAGCACCCGGAGAATTCGTCGAGGCAGTCAGTTTCCCACGTCAGGAGGATCGCTTGAAGACTTACAAACTAAGCAAGCGGTTTGACCAAGATATCTCGGCCGTTTGCGGGTGTTTCAAGATCATTGTGGCAGACGGTGTCGTCGCTGATGCGCGTATCGCGTTCGGCGGCATGGCTGGCATTCCCAAGCGCGCTTCGAATGTCGAAGCAGCGCTGACGGGCAAAACCTGGACACATGAGACTGTTCAAGCCGCTATCCCAGCCTTTGCCAACGACTTCACGCCGATGACGGATATGCGCGCCTCGGCCACCTACCGATTGGAGACCGCAAAAGCGATGCTTGAGAGGTACTTCCTCGAAGATCAGGGCGAAATCACAAACGTATTGGAGGTGTCGGCATGAGCGTGACCAAACCCCTCCCCCATGACGCGGCGCCGCTGCATGTCTCTGGAACCGCGCGTTATGTGGATGATATTCCGACACCCAAGGGATCGCTGCATCTGGCCTTTGGCCTTAGCCCGATTGCCAAGGGCACGATCACATCGATGGATCTGTCAGCGGTGAAAGCTGCCGATGGGGTCGTCATGGTCATGACCGCCGACGATCTGCCGTTTGTAAACGATGTCTCTCCGTCGATCCATGATGAACCGCTGCTGTCGGATGGTTCGATTCACTACATCGGACAGCCCGTTTTCCTTGTGATCGCCACCAGCCATCTGGCCGCGCGCAAGGCAGCCCGGCTGGGCAAAATCGACTACGCCGAAGAAACCCCGATCCTGACGGTCGAAGAGGCTTTGGCCGCGGACAGCCGGTTCGAAGATGGTCCCCGTATTTATGCCAAAGGTGACGCTGATGCCGCCATCGCCGGGGCCGCGCATGTCATCGAAGGCACGTTCGAGATCGGCGGGCAGGAGCATTTCTATCTGGAAGGCCAGGCCGCGCTGGCCGTGCCGAATGAGGGCGCGGATATGCTGGTGCACAGCTCGACCCAACACCCGACCGAGATTCAGCACAAAGTGGCGGATGCCTTGGGTGTTCCCATGCATGCCGTTCGTGTTGAGACCCGCCGAATGGGCGGCGGCTTTGGCGGCAAGGAAAGTCAGGGCAACGCTTTGGCCGTATCCTGTGCCGTGGCCGCCCGCGCCACCGGCAAGGCCTGCAAGATGCGCTATGACCGCGACGATGACATGATCATCACCGGCAAACGCCACGCCTTCCGTATCGCATACAAGGCCGGTTTCGATGAAAACGGGCACATTCAGGGTGTTTCCGTCCTGCAATATGCCATTTGCGGCTGGGCGCAGGACCTGTCCCTGCCTGTCGCCGACCGTGCGATGCTGCATTCCGACAACGCCTATCTTTTGCCCAATGCGCGGATCGAAAGCCACCGGCTGAAAACCAACACCCAATCCGCCACCGCTTATCGCGGCTTTGGCGGGCCGCAGGGTATGGTTGGTATCGAACGCGTCATGGACCATGCAGCCTATGAATTGGGCTTGGACCCGGTCGAACTGCGCCGCCGGAATTATTACGAACCGGCTCATGCTGTCGCGGACGCTGAGCCTGCGGAAAAACCTCTGGGCCATCCCGATCCGCACGAAGACCTGACCAGCCGCGGCGCTGTTGAGATGGGGGACGCCCCAGTGCGCCCCTTGCCCGCAGGCGGCAACACCACGCCCTACGGGATGGAAGTCAGCGATTGCGAACTGCACGGAATGACCGAAAAGCTGCTGAAAACCAGCGATTACGCGTCACGCAAGGCGGCCATCGAGAAGTGGAACGCCGAGAACAGAGTGATCAAGAAGGGCATCGCTTTTGCCCCGGTCAAGTTCGGTATTTCCTTCACGCTGACCCACCTGAACCAGGCGGGTGCGCTGGTGCATGTGTATCAGGACGGCTCTGTCCACCTGAACCATGGTGGCACCGAAATGGGCCAGGGCCTGTTTCAGAAGGTTGCGCAAGTTGCGGCCTCGCGCTTTGGCATTCCGCTCGAGATGGTGAAGATCACCGCCACCGATACCGCGAAGGTACCCAACACCTCGGCGACGGCAGCCTCGTCGGGCAGCGATCTGAACGGTATGGCGGTGAAAGCCGCCTGCGACACGATCCGCGACCGGATGGCCGATTATCTGGCCGAACGGCATCAGGCCGATCCGTCGGCGGTGACGTTCTCGGACGGCCATGTCTCGGTCGGAGAGGAACGCTATACCTTCGCCGAAGCTGCCGCGCTGGCTTATCAGGGCCGCATCAGCCTGTCGGCGACCGGGTTCTACAAAACACCCAAGATCGAATGGGACCGGATCAAGGGCCGGGGTCGCCCGTTTTTCTACTTCGCCTACGGTGCCTCGATCACCGAGGTCGCAGTAGACACGCTTACCGGTGAGAACCGCATCCTGCGCACGGATATCCTGCACGACGCTGGTGCGTCGCTGAACCCGGCGTTGGACATCGGGCAGGTCGAAGGTGGGTATGTTCAGGGCGCAGGCTGGCTGACGACCGAGGAACTGGTTTGGGACGGCAAGGGCAATCTGCGCACCCATGCGCCGTCGACGTACAAGATTCCGGCCTGTTCCGACCGGCCCGACATATTCAATGTCGCGCTCTGGGATGGCGAAAACCGCGAGGACACGATCTATCGGTCGAAAGCGGTAGGTGAGCCGCCGTTCATGCTGGGTATTTCCGCCTGGCTGGCGCTGTCGAACGCGGTCGCGGCTTGCGGGGACAGCTATCCGGCATTGGATGCGCCCGCCACGGCCGAAGAGGTCTGGCGCGGCGTCCAAAGGATGAAGGGAGGCATCTGATGGGATTTGATCGGGAGGCTTTGAGGGAGGCGGTCAATACCCACGGAAAAGTTGTCCGGGTGGTTATCGCCGGGATCAAGGGGTCGTCCCCGCGCGAGGTCGGGGCCGCGATGCTGGTCTGGAAAGACGGGCAGTCCGGCACGATCGGAGGCGGC
This sequence comes from Ruegeria sp. K7, assembly GCF_056531785.1. Taxonomy (NCBI): domain Bacteria; kingdom Pseudomonadati; phylum Pseudomonadota; class Alphaproteobacteria; order Rhodobacterales; family Roseobacteraceae; genus Ruegeria; species Ruegeria sp. K7. Next base: position 19,312 of record NZ_JBQFMJ010000008.1, on the reverse strand, counting down.
ACTTTGGAATTTCAGGCGGCGGAAGCTGCAAGAACACAAGCCGTTTCGTCCCGCCTGACGCAACATGCGCTTGGCCCCGATCTGGGCCAGTGCTGCGGTGGTGCTGTGACGCTGCTCAGCGAGATCTATGATTTTGATGCGGTGGAAGGGCTGGATGACAATATCATCGCTCGCCCGGTTTCGACAGGCGCGATGCCGCTGTCGGTCAAACGGATGCTGGCGCAAGCCCGGTGTCAGGGTGTCGAACCCGAGCCTCAGTTGTTAGACGGCTGGATGGTCGAGCCGATTCACACACCGGCCCGCAATCTGTGGATCTGGGGCGCCGGCCATGTGGGACGTGCCCTGGTCGATGTCCTGTCCCCTCTGCCCGATCTGGCAATCACCTGGGTCGATACCGGGCCTGAGCGGTTCCCGGAAACGGTGCCGCCGGATGTAACTGCTGTTCCCGCCGCCAAGCCAGCAGAACTGGTTCGCCATGCACCGCGAGACGCAGAGCATTTGGTCCTGACCTACTCGCACAATCTGGACCTGGAGCTTTGCAACAGGCTGCTTTTGCACGATTTCCGCTTTGCCGGGTTGATCGGCTCGGCTACGAAATGGGCGCGATTCCGATCACGGCTGGCGGCACTTGGGCACTCGCCCGAGCGGATAAGCCGGATAACCTGTCCAATCGGTAATCCGTCACTGGGCAAACACCCGCAGATGATTGCCGTTGGCGTCGCGGCGCAGCTCTTGCGCCCTGCCCGGCAGAACGAGTTGAAAAAGGACCTGAGCGCGTGACCACTCCATTGTTAAGCTTGCAGGGGCTGACCAAAGCCTATCCTGGCGTCGTGGCCAATGATCAGGTGTCCTTTGACATCGGCGAAGGCGAAGTTCACGCCCTGCTGGGTGAAAACGGCGCCGGTAAATCCACGCTGGTAAAGATGATCTACGGGCTGGTGAAGCCCGACAGCGGCACGATGTTGTTGCGCGGCCAATCCTTTGCGCCGCCGGAGCCCCGTGCCGCACGGGCCGACGGGATCGCGATGGTGTTCCAGCATTTCTCGCTGTTCGACGCACTGAATGTGGCCGAGAACATCGCATTGGGGATGGAGAACCCGCCACCCATGGGCGATCTGGCCTCGCGTATCCGGCAAGTGTCCGAAACCTACGGTCTGCCGCTGGACCCGTATCGCACGGTTGGTGATCTGTCTGCGGGCGAACGTCAGAGGGTCGAGATCATCCGCTGTCTGTTGCAGGAGCCCAAGCTCTTGATCATGGATGAGCCGACCTCGGTTCTGACGCCGCAGGAGGTCGATATCCTGTTCGAGACGCTGAACAAATTGCGGTCCGAAGGAACCTCGATCCTTTATATCTCGCACAAGCTGGAAGAAATTCGCACGCTGTGTGATCACGCCACGATCCTGCGTCTGGGCAAGAATGTGGGCGAATGCGTTCCGTCCGAGACCTCGGCGCGGGACATGGCCGAGATGATGGTCGGTTCGACCCTGCAAACGCCGGAACGATCGGGGCGAGAGTTCGGGGACGTTGCGCTGGATGTCAGCGGATTGTCGGTGCCCTCGCCTTCTGAGTTCGGGACCGCGCTGAAGAATGTGCATATGACCGTCCGAAAGGGCGAGGTTCTGGGCATCGGGGGTGTTGCGGGCAATGGGCAGGACGAATTGCTTGGCGTGCTGTCCGGAGAAATTCAGACAACAGCCGACGCGATCAAGTTCAATGGACAACCGATTGGCAAATTGGGTCCGACCGAACGGCGAAAGCTGGGTGTTCTGACCGCTCCCGAAGAGCGGTTGGGTCATGCGGCCGCTCCGGATATGAGCCTTACCGAAAATGCCCTGCTGACTGGATCGGTCCGTGAAGGGTTGGAGAACAACGGGTTTCTGAAATGGGCCGAGACCAAGAGTTTCGCCGAAAAGATCATCAAGGCCTTTGATGTCCGCACGCCCGGGCCGGAAAATGCGGCCCGGTCTCTGTCCGGCGGCAACCTGCAGAAATTCGTTATCGGACGCGAAGTGTTGCAAAACCCCGACGTTCTGGTGGTGAATCAGCCCACTTGGGGTGTGGATGCGGCCGCAGCGGCCTCAATCCGACAGGCCATTCTGGATCTTGCAGCCAAGGGTACTGCCGTCATTTGCATCAGCCAGGATCTGGATGAGCTGATGGAGATCTCGGACAGTTTTGCCGCGTTGAATGAAGGACGCCTGAGCGCGCCACGCACGACCACAGGTCTGACCGTGGATGAGATCGGCCTGATGATGGGCGGCGCGCATGGCATGGAGGTGGCTCATGTGTAGACAGATTGACCGCCTCCGGCGGGAGTATTTTCAAAAAGATGAAGAACTTGGAGGGATGAGCAGGTGATTGTGTTGGAGAAACGGCCGCAGCCGTCCAAGGCGTGGTCTTATGCGACCCCTCTGGTGGCCGTGCTGGCAACGATGGTGTTTGGCGGGCTTTTGTTCGCTATTCTGGGCAAGAACCCGCTGCAGGCAATCGGCACCATCTTTTGGGAGCCATTGTTCGGTGAGTTTTCCTTTTACTACCGGCCGCAACTGCTGGTGAAAGGCGCGCCGCTGGTGCTGATCGCGATTGGCCTTTCGCTGGGTTTCCGGGCCGGCATCTGGAATATCGGTGCCGAGGGTCAGTATATCATGGGCGCCATATTCGGCGCTGCTGCGGGACTTGCGTTCTACCCATTGGAGGGCTGGTACATCTTCCCGATAATGGTGATCGCCGGTGCGTTTGGTGGCTGGCTGTGGGCGATGATCCCGGCCTTTTTGAAAGTGCGCTTTGGAACCAACGAAATCCTTGTTTCGCTGATGCTGGTCTATGTGGCCGAGCAGATGCTGGCCTCGGTTTCTCTTGGCCTGCTGAAGAATCCCGAAGGGTTCGGCTTTCCCGGCTCGCGCAACCTGCAATCCTATGAAAGCGCGCATAATGCCGAACTGATTGCGGGATCGGGGATGCACTGGGGTGTCGTGACCGCCTTGATCGCGGTGATCTTTGCCTATGTGCTGCTGAACCGTCACATGCTGGGTTTTCACATCCGCCTGACAGGTGAGGCACCGCGGGCGGCGAAATTCGCCGGTGTAAACCCTGCTCGTCTGATCCTGTTCTGCCTGGGCCTGTCCGGTATGCTGGCCGGGTTGGCAGGCATGTTCGAGGTCTCGGGACCGGCCGGTGTCGTCAGCATCGATTTCAACGTGGGCTACGGCTTTACTGCGATCATCGTGGCCTTTCTGGGCCGCCTGCACCCGGTGGGTATCCTGCTGGCCGGTGGCCTGATGGCGCTGACCTATATTGGCGGCGAAATCGCCCAGTCTCAGATGGGCCTGCCGGCCGCAGCCATTCAGGTGTTCCAGGGGATGCTTCTGTTCTTCCTGCTGGCTTTCGATCTTCTGACAAACTACCGCATCCGTGCGGCCCGTAGCGAGGTGGCGTGACCCATGGACCTTGGTGAAATCAATCCCGTACTTCTGGTCGCCTCGCTGATGGTGGCCGCAACCCCCCTGCTTCTGGCCGCGATCGGAGAGCTTGTCGTCGAAAAGGCTGGCGTTCTGAACCTTGGCGTCGAAGGCATGATGATTGTGGGCGCGATCAGCGGTTTTGCAATCTCGGTCGAAACCGGCTCGCCTTGGCTGGGGTTCATCGCGGCTGCCATCGGTGGCGCCGTTCTGTCCCTTCTGTTCGTCCTGCTGACGCAAGTGGCGCTGGCCAATCAGGTCGCCAGTGGCCTCGCGCTGACGCTGTTCGGTCTTGGGTTCAGTGCATTGATGGGGCAGAGCTATGTAGGGATCAAACCGCCCAGCATGGGCGACATCCATATCCCTGTGCTGAGCGATATCCCGGTCATTGGCCCGATCCTGTTCCAGCACGATCCGATTCTATATGTCGGGATCGCTCTGACGGCCGCCGTCTGGGCCACGCTGAAATACACCCGTGTTGGTCTGATCCTGCGCGCGGTGGGTGAAAACCACGATGCGGCGCACGCCCTGGGCTACAAGGTCATCAAGATCCGCATCATGGCGATCCTGTTCGGCGGAGCCTGCGCCGGACTTGGCGGCGCGTACATCAGCCTGATCCGTGTTCCGCAGTGGACCGAGGGCATGACCGCCGGTGTTGGCTGGATTGCTCTGGCTCTGGTCGTGTTCGCAAGCTGGAAGCCGTGGCGTGCATTGTTGGGTGCTTATTTGTTTGGCGGAATCACAGTGTTGCAGCTTAATCTGCAGGCAGCGGGCGTTGCCATTCCAGTCGAGTATCTGGCAATGTCGCCATACATCATCACGATCCTTGTGCTTGTGATCCTTTCGGCCGACAAGAGCAGCGCACCTGCCTCACTGGGCCGGACCTTCCATGCCTCGCACTAGACGGGGCCAACTGAACCAACTTGGGGAGTAACTAAATGAAATTCACAACACTTCTGACAAGCGCCGCCATGGCGCTGGGTCTGGCGACAAGCGCCATGGCCGAAGACAAAACCAAGGTCGGGTTTGTTTATGTCGGCCCCGTGGGCGACGGCGGCTGGACCTATGAACACAACAAGGGCCGTCTGGCCGTTGAAGAACATTTCGGTGACAAGGTCGAAACCGTGTTTGTTGAATCGGTGCCCGAAGGACCGGACGCCGAGCGTGTGATGACTCAGATGGCGCTGGAAGGTGCTGACCTGATCTTTACCACCTCGTTCGGCTACATGGACCCGACCATCAACGTGGCCAAGAAATTCCCGAACGTGAAGTTCGAGCACGCAACCGGCTACAAGACTGCCGACAACGTCTCGGTCTATTCGGCACGCTTTTATGAAGGCCGCGCCGTTCAGGGCCACATCGCAGGGAAAATGACCCAGTCGAACATCGTCGGTTACATCGGCTCGTACCCAATCCCCGAAGTGATCCGCGGCATCAACTCAGCCTACATCCACGCCAAGAAGGTGAACCCGGATGTCGATTTCAAAATCGTCTGGGCCTACACTTGGTTCGACCCGGCGAAAGAGGCCGACGCGGCCACTGTTCTGATCGAACAGGGTGCGGACGTGATCCTGCAGCATACCGACTCGACCGCGCCACAGGCGGCCGCGCAAGAGGCAGGCAATGTCATCACGTTCGGTCAGGCCTCGGACATGAGCGAATACGCCCCGAAGCCGCGCGTATCCTCGATCATCGACAACTGGGCGCCTTACTACATCGCGCGCACCCAGGCCGTTATGGATGGATCGTGGGAAACCGTGAACACCTGGGATGGCATCAAAGAAGGTATGGTTGAGATTGGCGAAATCTCGGACGCAGTGCCTGCCGACGTGAAAGAGGAAGCGCTGGCCATGAAGGCAGCCATTGCTGACGGCAGCTACCACCCGTTCACCGGCCCGCTGAAAAAGCAGGACGGCAGCGACTGGCTGGCCGAAGGTGAAGTTGCCGATGACGGTACTCTGGCCGGTATGAACTTCTATGTCGAAGGTCTGGAAGGCGAGATTCCGCAGTAAACACTGTAAGATTGAAACATTAGGGTTGGCCCTCGGGCCAACCCTTTTTTGTTTCCGTGGCAGCTACGGCACGGCAGATCGCCAGAATACAGCAGGACCTGATTTCAGTTGGCGACTGTTCCCCATCGCCCCAAGCAAAGCCCTATCCATACTGGCTGTCGTTCGCCAGCGTGCTTGCGAACCGCTGCCGCAAGACCGGCCGTTGCGTGTTAACCGGCAAGCAGATTGATCAATGCCCGCTCAGAACCAGCGTGTTGACCGGCATCAGGATCAGGCGCAGGCGCAGGCCAGCCGCGTGGACGACACCGATCGTGTCGACGACATGCAGGAACGCAGCCTGCCAGAAACCCAGGTCTTCATGCTCGAGCCGCTCGTGGTTGTCCGTGTACACATTTGCCAGACAGTTGCTGCCCGCCGGAATGTCGTCCGCCATGCCTTTGTACAGCGGTTCGAGATAGACAAGGATCGACCCCGGCACCGTATTGGTCTGCACATCACGCAATTCGTCCGAGGGGCGGATCTGACCCGAGGGGATCACGTCCTGCACCTCGACCACGACCATCGGGATCACCGTAAATGGCTTGGTCATGCAGCCAAGCTCTCCGATCATGCCGGGCTTGATGACCTGTGCGGACAGCTGATTGAAGGCCGCCTGGAACCGATCATGACCGGACGAGGACGGAACCAGAATACCAGCCGGGCGCAGCAGCGGACTGACATAGTCGCCGACCTGCAATCCAAACTGTTCGACCCGGCCCGTGACCCCGGCATTGATGACGGTTTTGTCCAGCTCGGTCAGTGCCGCGTCCAATTGTGCATTGGCGCTGGCCAGTTGCGCGGGAATCAACTCTTCGATCTGTTGCACGACCGCAGCGCGCCGGGATTGGGCTGCTGTCACTTGGGCTTCACGCTCGGCCACCAGGTTTTCCAGGCGGTCGATTTCGGCCAGACGCACAGCGCTTGATCCTTCGTCGCGCAAGGTCGTGTTGCGCTCAAGATCCTCCAGCGCCTGATCAAGTGCGGCCTTTGCGCCGGCAATCCCGGCTTCCGCCTCGGCCAGATCGGTTTGTGCGACTTTCAGCGAGGCCTGAACCTGCGCGATTTCAGCATGCGCCGCCTCGACCTGCGCGGTCTGGGTCAGATCCTCGATCCGGAAGATCGGTTGCCCGGCCGTGACCTGTTCGTTGTTACGAACGTAAACCTCGGACACACGCCCGCCCAGTTGCGGCAGGATGGTGACAGTGCGGAAATAGGACGCCGCCGTGCTGCTGGCGGGATGAAAATAAAACAGGGTGGTGATCACGGTCAGCGCCAGAATGGCACAGGTGGTCAGACCCCAGCGCAGTTCGTACCACATGGTGAACAGTGTGATCTCATGTCCGATCCGCTTGCCCTGAACATAGCGTCGAAACAGATAATCCGGCAGTACCGTGACCAGCGCACACATCAATGTCTCAAGCATGAATTAGTGCTCCTGCTGCGGTTCTTGTGCCGGTTGTGGCGCGGGTGGTTCCGGCGCGCGCTGCGGCGCCAGGGACCGGATGGCATCGGCAATTCCACGCAGGGGTGCAGCAAAATCCGGGAACTGAAACCCGGCCACAAGGATCGCCGCGACCCAGAACAGACCGTTATGAGTGAACAACGCCAGCAGCGCCAGAATACCCACCAGCTGAAATTGCGGATGGTTGGACTGGTGTGCAATTTTCTCGGGGATCGAATGCAGGGTGAAATATGCAACCCCAAGCAAAACAATCACGACAACAGTAAAAACCAGCATGAAAGTGAAAAGAAAATCGCTTCCGTCTGCCTGTGTCACGTAGGACGGAATATGTCCCGTGGCCATCGGGTGTAAATCTGCGGCGTTCACCCTGCCCTCCCTTTATCTGATTGCCCACTGTTTGAATGGGTTGAAGCGCAAATTCAAGCCTGCTTGAATGACCTGACCCCGCTTCACGGGTTGTGTTCCATAAACATCGATTCAGACGGGTAAAACGAGTTGATTGATTTTCTGATCATTGGCGGCGGCATCGCCGGTCTGAGCGCGGGCGCACGCCTGTCGCAATTTGGCTCTGTCACCGTGCTGGAAGCAGAAGACGCGCTGGGGTATCACGCTTCGGGTCGGTCGGCTGCCCTGTTCGAAGAAAGCTATGGGCCACCGTCGGTGGTCGCGTTGAACAGGGCCGGTGCGCAGTTCCTGCAATCTGACAACGGCGGTTATCTGACACCTCGGGGGATCATGCTGGTTGCGGCACCCCATCAGGCCGAAGAATTCAGGAAAGATGCCGAAAACCTTAGCGTGGCGCCAATTTCCACGGAAGACGCCTTGGCCCGTGTCCCGATCCTGGACCCGGACACGCTGGCATTCGCGGCAGTTGGTCATGCCGCGTTTGACATCGACACGGACCGGTTGTTGCAGGATTTTGCCCGAACCATACGAAAGAACGGCGGCCAAATTCTGACCAGGCACAAGGTCAATGCAATCAGCAAACCCCGGCACTGGGAAATAAAGGCAGATCAGGTTTATCAAGCCCGGATGCTGGTCAATGCCGCTGGCGCTTGGGCTGATGAAATCGCGGAACTGGCCGGGATCGCACCGCTCGGCATCACGCCGTATCGCAGATCGATGGCCCGCATTCCTGCGCCGGGCGGATATGACGTGCGCGGCTGGCCCATGATGCTGGGTGCCGGCGACAGCTGGTATGCCAAGCCGGACGCGGGAAACCTTATCGTGTCCCCGAGCGAGGCTGATCCCGTCGCCCCCCACGATGCCTATGCCGACGACATGGTTTTGGCTGAAGGGTTGGCCCGGTATGAAGCGATGGTCACGGAACCTGTCAACCGGGTTTTGGCGAACTGGGCGGGATTGCGCAGCTTTGCCCCGGACGGAACTCTGGTTCTGGGGCCTGATCCCGGCGACCACTCGTTCGTCTGGTCCGTCGGTCAGGGCGGTTACGGGTTTCAGACCGCACCCGCTGCATCACAGCTTGTCGCGGATCTGACAACAGGCGCCGCCCCCGAACTGGACCAGGAAACAGTCGCCGCTTTGAGCCCGGCGAGGTTTAACGCATGACCCGCCGAAAGTTGCCCTCGAACGCGAGCGTTGCGACGCCGGAGGCCGGCGGCAAATTGGTTGCTCCGGCCGCGAGCCGGAACAGCAGTGTTCTTTGCGACCTGTTGCTGCAATGGGCACCGCGTTCAGGTTCCGCGCTTGAGATTGCCAGCGGCACAGGCCAGCATGTCAGTGCCATTGCGACCGTCCTGCCCGAAGTCAATTGGCAACCGACCGAAATTGATCCTGTTCGCCGCGCCAGCATCGACGCCTATACAACGGCCCTGGCCAACGTATCGAAGGCCGCGCATCTGGATGCCACAACCGAGGGCTGGCACAAGCAGTTTGCAGAGTTCGACCTTGTGGTCCTGATCAACCTGCTTCACCTTATCAGTTGGGACGAAACAATGACGCTTCTGACGGAAGTCGCCCGGGCGCTGTGCGTAAATGGGCGTTTTGTCCTTTATGGCCCGTTCAAGCGTTCCGGTACCCTGACCAGCGACGGTGACCAACGCTTTCATGACGCCCTTTTCCAGCAAGACCCTGAAATCGGGTACAAAAACGATGATGACATCGCCGAATTCATGGAAGGGCAAGGATTGAGTGTTGTCGAAAGAGTGGAGTTGCCTGCAAATAATCTTGCCTTCATAGCGGATAAACGCGGCAACTGATCAAGATCAAAGTCTGATGGTGACCTTCGATATATTCCGTTTTTTGTATATAACGGAGAACGTCAATGACCTGGACGACAAAAATGTCTGAAACCCGAAGCGGTTTGCGCAACCTGAATGGGGCGATTCCCGACACGGCGCGCGCCTTCGGCGCGTTGGGAAAGTCCGTCAAAGAAGGCGGTGCGTTGGACTACAAGATCAAGGAATTCATCGCGCTTGGGATGTCGATCGCCGTGCGCTGTGAACCCTGCATCTCATTGCACACAGAAGCCCTTGTGAAAGCCGGGGCTTCACGCGACGAAGTCTCGGACGTGCTTTCAATGGCCATCCAGATGGGCGGCGGACCATCCATGATGTACGCGGCCAAGGCATTGGAATGTTTCGACGAACTTTCCAATAAGTAACAATAAGTTACCCTATAAGCCCAGCGCAAAAGGCGGCGCACTTCAGGTGCACCGCCCGTGGTTCTTACTTAGCCGTCCTTGCGGATGGTTTCGTTTTTCGGATCGTAGGGGCTGTCGCAGGTCACGACCGCATCCCACAGCTTGTCCTGCATCTTGACCTGCAGCTTGGTGCCTTCGACCGCCAGCTCGGGCTTCACATAGCCCATGCCGATGGATTTCTCGAAGGCCACCGAATACCCGCCCGAGGTCAGACGACCCACGCGCTCACCTTCCGGAGTATAGAGCGCCTCGCGACCCCATGGATCGGCATCGTCCGGTCCGTCGATCAGCAGCGTGCAGCACTTCACGCGCACGCCGGTCTCTTCCAGCTTGGCCTTGCCGTAAAAGTCTTTCGACAGGTCGACAAAGCGCGGCAGGTCAGCTTCCAGCGGGGTCGCGTCGCGGCCCAGCTCAGTGCCGAAGGCGCGATAGGATTTCTCCTGACGCAGCCAGTTCTGAGCGCGGGCTCCGACCAGCTTCATACCATGTTTCTCACCGGCTTTTTCCAGCAGGTCGAACAGGTAGTTCTGCATCTCGATCGGATGGTGCAATTCCCAACCCAGCTCACCGGTATAGGCCACACGGATTGCGTTGACCGGGCACATGCCTAGTTCGATCTGACGCGCCGACAGCCACGGGAAGCGCTTGTTGGACAGCGCAGTTTCCGGATCGGCGTCCTTGATGACCTCTTTCAGAACGTCACGCGACTTGGGTCCGGCGATGGCGAAGACGCCCCACTGGGTGGTCACGTCCTGTATCTCGATGTAACCGAACTCCTCCATCTTGTCCTCAGCCGCCTTGCGCAGATAGTCGGCATCGTACTCGGTCCAGGCACCGGCCGAGACGATGTAGTAGTTGTTCTCGCCGTTGCGGACGATGGTGTATTCGGTGCGGGTGGTCCCGTGCGAGGTCAGCGCGTAGGTCAGGTTGATACGACCGACCTTGGGCAGCTTGTTGCAGGTGAACCAGTCCAGGAACTGAGTCGCACCGGGGCCTTTGACGACATGTTTGGTGAAGGCCGACGCGTCGATCAGGCCAACGCCTTCGCGGATCGCTTTGGCTTCTTCGACAGCATACTGCCACCAGCCACCGCGGCGGAAGCTGCGGCTTTCTTTGTCGAAGTTGTCAGGTGCATCGATGGGGCCAAAATAGTTCGGACGTTCCCACCCGTTGACCCATCCGAACTGTGCGCCACGTGCTTTCTGCCGATCATAGGCCGGAACGGTACGCAGCGGACGGCAGGCTTCACGCTCTTCATCCGGGTGGTGCAGGATGTAGACGTGCTCATAACACTCTTCGTTCTTGCGCGCCGCGAACTCTGTGGTCATCCAGTTCGACGAATAGCGTTTCGGGTCCAGCGAGGCCATGTCGATCTCAGCTTCGCCATCGACCATCATCTGAGCCAGATAATAGCCGGTGCCGCCCGCGGCGGTGATACCGAACGAGAACCCTTCGGCCAGCCACATGTTGCGCAGGCCTGGTGCCGGACCAACCAGCGGGTTGCCGTCAGGCGTATAGCAGATTGGGCCGTTGAAATCGTCTTTCAGGCCGGACTCGGCGCAGGACGGCACACGCTCGGCCATCGCCATGTACTGATCCGCGATCCGGTCCAGATCCAGCGGGAAAAGGTCGGCACGGAAGCTGTCCGGCACGCCATGTTCAAAGCGCGCAGGGGCACCATGTTCATAGATCCCCAGAATCCAGCCGCCACGCTCTTCACGCGCATAAGATTCGTTGTCGGCGTCACGCACAACGGGATGCTCGGGGTTGCCCGCTTCACGCCACTTGACCAGTTCGGGGTCCTTGTCCATGACGATGAAGGTGTGCTCAACCGGGATGGCAGGCATCTTGATGCCCAGCATCTTGGCAGTGCGCTGTGCGTGGTTGCCCGATGCGGTCACGACATGCTCGGCTGTGATCACGACCTTCTCGTCGCTTTCGACAAGGTTGCCACCCTTTTCCACCATTTTGGTGCAGGTGACTTCCCAATGGGTGCCGTTCCAGTGGAACGCGTCGGCCTGCATCTTGCGCACGATGTCTACGCCACGCTGACGGGCCCCCTTGGCCATCGCCTGTGTTACGTCCGCAGGGTTTATGTAGCCGTCTTCGGTGTGGTAGATCGCACCCTTCAGGTCCGAGGTCTCGATCAGCGGCCAGCGTTCCTTGATCTGCTCGGGTGTCAGCCACTCGTAGGCGACGTCGCAGGTTTCGGCTGTGGACGCATAGAGCATGTATTCGTCCATACGCTCTTGCGTTTGCGCCATGCGCAGGTTGCCGACCACGGCGAAACCTGCGTTCAGGCCGGTTTCCTCCTCGAGCGTCTTGTAGAAATCGACCGAGTATTTGTGGATGTGAGTTGTCGCATAGGACATGTTGAACAGCGGCAGCAGACCGGCGGCGTGCCAGGTCGATCCGGACGTCAATTCGTCCCGCTCGATCAGCATCACATCGTCCCAGCCCGCCTTGGCCAGATGATACGCAATCGAGGTGCCGACGGCGCCGCCGCCAACGACCAGTGCTTTGACTTGGGTTTTCATGTGCCCGCTCTCCGGAATGAATCTGTTTGGCATGGTTTATGACGAATGGCGCATCTGACCGCAAAGTCCATCCGACGCAAAAACGGACAAAACCGACCTTAGTGCACGAACAACAGAAGTTCGGTCAGCTGAAGATCGTTGAATTTGAGTATTTGGGAAAAGATGAAGCGGCAGGGCCGCTCACAATATCTTGCCCGGGTTCATGATATTGTCCGGATCCAAAGCAGATTTGATTGCGGCCATGTAATCCAACGCAGGCCCGAGCTCTCGATGAAGGTAGGGTCGCTTGCCTTGCCCGATGCCATGTTCACCCGTGCAAGTTCCGTCCATAGAGATGGCCAGATCATTCAGCCAGCCGACGAATTGTTCAGCATTGGACACCTCGGCTGCATTGTCCATGTCGATCAACAACAGAGTGTGGAAGTTGCCGTCCCCGACATGCCCTACCATCGGCGCGACCAGGCCCAGCTCGGCCGCTTTGGCCTGCGTGGCAGTCACACATTCGGAGAGACGCGAGATCGGGACGCAGACATCGGTCGAAATACCACTTGTGCCGGGTCGTAACTGCAGACACGCCCAGTACATGTCGTGGCGGGCCTGCCAAAGCCTGTTACGTTCTTCCGTGGTCGAGGTTGCGGCGAAATCGGTACCGCCAAACTCATCCGCGATGTGTCCGAAGGTTTCGGCCTGTTCGATGGCACCGGATTCGGACCCGTGAAACTCGAGCAGCAAGAGCGGTGTTTCAGGGAGAGCCAGGCCGGAATAGGCATTGGCCGCCTTGACCGACAACTCATCCAGCAATTCGATCCTGGCCACGGGGATGCCGTATTGGATGGTCATCATGACGGCCTGACAGGCCGCATCGACGGAGGGAAAGGAACACCGGGCTGAACTGATCGCCTCGGGGATGCCCTGAAGGCGCAGCGTCAGTTCGGTGATGATGCCCAAGGTGCCCTCGGCCCCGATCAGCAGTCGGGTCAGGTCATATCCGGCCGAGGATTTTTTGGCCCTGTGACCAGTGCGAATGATCCGCCCATCCGGCATCACGGCCTCGAGGCTGAGTATATTGTCCTTCATCGTGCCGTAGCGGACGGCATTTGTGCCTGACGCGCGGGTCGCAGCCATCCCGCCCAGCGAGGCATTCGCCCCCGGGTCGATGGGAAAAAACAGGCCCTGATCCCGCAGATACGTATTCAGATCCTCACGCGTGACACCGGGTTGCACAAGACAGTCCAGATCACCGGCATTGACGGCCAGTATCTTGTTCATCTGGCTCAGATCAACGCAAACCCCACCTGCGGGCGCGTTCACGTGCCCTTCCAGCGAAGTGCCGGTTCCAAATGCAATCACCGGCACTTTGTGAAGGGCACAGGTGCTGACGATATCCGAGACTTCTGCGGTTGAGTGTGGAAAGACCACCGCGTCCGGCGGCTGGTTTTCTATCCAGGTCGTTGTATGCCCATGCTGCTCGCGGATGGCATCACCCGTTTGCAGCCGGTCCCCGAATGTCTGTTTCAGGATACCGATTGCGGTTGCAATCCCGTCCTCATTCCGGGGCAAAGCGTTTGCCTGCACCATGGTCTTTCCTTTCTGTCGCCCGGTTATTCACCCAGCGCGATACCTTCACGACGCGGGTCTGCGCCACCGCTCAGAACCTCTCCGATTTCGATAGCATGCAGGCCCGAGGTCAGATCCCGGGCATTCACTTCGAAACCCAGCTCGGTCAGGGCATCCAGGAAACCTTCTGCACCGGTGCCCAACTCGACATCATATGTCCCAAAGCGGTTGACCAGATGCGGCAGGGAAACGGCCTGCTGCACATCCATGCCCCAATCGGCCCAGGCGATGATCGATTTGGCGACATACCCGATGATGCGGCTGCCGCCGGGTGAACCTATGGCCAGCACCGGAGCGCCGTCCTGCATGACGATGGTCGGGCTCATCGACGAGCGGGGGCGTTTGCCGGGTTCAAGCCGGTTGGCAATCGGGACGCCGTCCTTGTGCGTTCGGAACGAGAAATCCGTCAGTTCATTGTTCAGCAGGAAGCCGCTTGTCATCAGCCGCGAGCCAAAGCCGTTTTCGATTGTCGTCGTCATCGACAGCACATTCCCATACCGGTCAACGATCGAGATATGCGACGTCGACGGCAGCTCCAGAGAAACATCATCCGCCAGGTTCAGGGCGTGGTCGAACTCGGGCTTGCCGGGTGTTGCCTCGGTCAGGGTACCTTCCTGGTTCAGCAGCGAACCGCGCTGGGAAAGATAGTCCGGGTCCACCAGACCGGCGGTCGGCACCGGGACGAAATCGCTGTCAGCCATGTAGCGACCGCGATCGGCAAATGCCAGTCTTGAGGCGTCACCGATCAATCGCCACGCTTCGGGATTTTCCGGCCCGAGGCCAGCCAGATCGTAGCCGTCCAGCATTCCCAGAATTTGCCCGACCGTCAGGGCACCTGATGATGGCGGGCCCATGCCGCAGACCTCATAGGCCCGGTAGGCCGCGCAAACCGGCGCGCGCTCTACCACCTGATAGAGCGCGAGGTCGATCCCGGACAACACACCCGGATTGCCCGGCGCCGAGCGAACTGTGTTCACGATGCCCGCAGCAATATCGCCACCGTAGAACCCGGCTGAGCCTTCACCTGCCAAGGTGCGAAGCGTTTCGGCATATTCCGGGTTTGTCAGCCGCTGCCCCTGTTCCAAAGGTGCCCCACCGGGCAGGAAATATTCGGCCGTAGCAGGAAAACGCGCCAGACGCTCGGCGTCGTTCGCGACCAAAGCCGCCAGTCGAGGCGACACCAGAAATCCGTCATCGGCCAGCGCGATGCCGTCCTTGAACAACGAGGGCCATGAGCTGCGCCCCCAGCGCCGATGCGCTTCTTCGAGCAAGGCAGGCGTACCGGGCGTTCCCACAGAAAGGCCGCTGACAACGGCATCGAAGAACTTCAGCGGCTCTCCGTTTTCGTCCTGAAACAGCGTGGGTCTTGCCGCGAGCGGTGCAGTTTCACGCCCGTCCAGAGTGGTCAGCTGACCGCTGGCCGCATCGTACCAGACCAGAAACGCGCCACCGCCCAGACCTGACGATTGCGGCTCGACCAATCCCAGAACAACCTGAACGGCAACCATCGCGTCCGCCGCCGTGCCCCCGTCGCGCAGCACCCGCGCGCCCGCCTCGACCGCAAGCGGGTTGGCGGCGGCCACCATCCAGTCTTGCGCTTCAACCGGGGCCCCGGCCATCTTCGCTTCAAGCGCTGCGATCACCTCAGCGGTCAGCGCCTGCGCCTCACCTTCGGTCGCCGCCTCGGGCGACACCGCGTCCGCAGTTTCCTGAGCGAATACCGAAGTGGTCGAGACAGCCACAGACAGAAGCAGTCCTGAAATCATTCCACGTTTCATAGTGTCCTCTCAACCTAATAATGATGAAATACACGATCGCCCCGGCATTTCCGACCGGGGCGTCATTTTGTCAAAGCATTGATGGCACCACCTGATCCGGTGGGCGATGCCCGTCCTCGAAGGTTTTGATATTGATGATAACCTTCTCGCCCATCTCAATCCGCCCCTCCAGCGTGGCGGACCCCATGTGCGGCAACAGGACAACGTTGGGCAGCTGCCTCAGGCGCGGGTTGACGTCGGTACCGTGTTCATAGACATCCAACCCTGCCCCCGCGATTTCGCCTGACCGGATCATGCGGGTCAGCGCATTTTCATCGACCACTTCACCCCGCGACGTGTTCACAAGAACGGCCGACGGTTTCATCAGTTTCAGACGACGTGCGTTCATCAGATGAAAACTTGACGGGGTCGACGGGCAGTTGACCGAGATGACATCCATCCGCGACACCATCTGGTCCAGGCTCTCCCAATAGGTCGCTTCAAGTTCTTCTTCGATCTCGGGGCGCAGCCTGCGGCGGTTGTGGTAATGCACCTGCATTCCGAACGCGGCGGCACGGCGCGCGACAGCCTGACCGATCCGGCCCATGCCGAGGATGCCAAGCCGGCGACCGCCGATCCGCCCTCCAAGGAATGCCGTGGGCGCCCATCCCGTCCAATCGCCCTTTTGCATGATCGCCAGCCCCTCGGGGATACGGCGTGTGACGGCCAATATCAGCGCCATTGTCATGTCCGCGGTATCATCGGTCAGAACACCGGGGGTGTTCGAGACCAGTATCCCACGCTGCCGCGCCGTCGCGACATCGATATTATCGACGCCGGCGCCATAATTTGCGATCAGCCGCAGGTTTTCACCCGCCTGCCCCAGCAGTCCGCCGTCAATGGTATCCGTGACCGTCGGGACAAGGACATCCGCCTCTTTCACGGCCGCGACAAGCTCGTCGCGGGTCATTGGTGTATCATCGTCCCGCAGGCGCACATCGAACAGCTCGCTCAATCGGGTTTCCACTGCCTCTGGCAACCGTCGCGTAACGACAACACTCAGACGTTCTCTTGGCACTTTCGCCCTCCCACTGCTTTGCAAACGTGCGCGCGCCATGTCATCGTGGCGCAGGATAAGGCGGGGCACAAGAACCCCACGGCCATTGAGTCGACCTTTTTTCGAAACCCGTTGAACAGGTATAAGAGCAGGCATTCGGTGAGTGGTTTTCTATCGGTAAAACGCCCGGTTCTGGCGATCCTGTTTGTATTTCTGATCGTGTTCGGCACATTGGCGGCCAGCGCGCAGGACAAACGCGGCCCCGTCACCAACCTGCCGTTGCCACGTTATGTGTCGATGAAAGCCGCTGAAGGGAATGTGCGCCGCGGGCCATCGCTGACCCATCGAATCGATTGGGTGTTCAAACGGCGCGGGATGCCGTTGCAGATCACTGCCGAATACGGAAACTGGCGCAAGGTTCAGGATCGCGACGGCGCCGGAGGTTGGGTCCACTACGCCCTGTTGTCAGGCGTACGGACCGTTCTGATCGAAAGCGAAATGCTGCCGGTCTATTCCAGTCCCGACCCAGCCTCACAGGTCAGCGCTCATTTCGAAGCGGGCGTCGTGGCCCGTCTTGGAACCTGCACGGTTGACTGGTGCCGCGTCTCAGCCGGTGGCTATCGCGGCTGGACGCTGAAAGGCAACCTGTGGGGCGTCGATCCTGCAGAAATCCGGGAATAGCCCTTTCTCCGATTTCTATTCCGAGTCGCCAACGCCGCGAGCGCCAAGCTCCTGATCCAGCATCAAAAGGTGCCAGCGATCACCGTTGGCTGCCTTTGCCTTGTCCAGCACCTGACCTATCAGATCCTCTTCCTCGATCTGTTCGTCCAGAAACCAGTTCAACATGTTCTGGGTGCTGAATTCCCTGACTTCCTGCGCCAGTTCGAACAACGCATTGATCTGACCTGTTACAGTCTTCTCCTGCGCCAGCGCCGCTTCCAACACATCAACCGGCGAGCCAAAATCCACCTTGGGTTTGGCAATCCCGTCAATCTCTATCCGCCCCCCGCGCTTGGCCAGAAACTCGAAGATACGCATAGCGTGTGCGTTTTCCTCTGCCGACTGGCTTTTGAACCACTGTGCAAAGCCCGGCAGATCCTGGGATTCGAAATAAGCGGCCATCGCAAGATAGGAATACGAGGCGTGAAGCTCATTGTTGATCTGACGGTTCAGGGCGTCTGAAACTTTGGAATTCAATTGCATTTCTGAGCCTCCTTGGCACGTGTCTTGCGGATGTCCGACAGCTAATCTCTGAAATCCCCAATTTCAATGCGATTCCCATTTTTTATTAGATATTTCATTACCTTAATTGACAATTCGTGCAACTGAAATTCAATTGCAACTGGCCTGCGGCAAAACAAGGAATCCACCGTAGCTGTCGCTCCCAATCCTTTACTGGGGCTGGCAATTCACGCCGTCCCGGCTACTGTTGCGGCAAAACAAGAAGGGAAGACCATGAAAGCCGTGACTTATAGCGCCTTTGGTTCCGCAGGCGACGTTCTGAAAGTACATGATGTGCCCTCAACCGCTCCGGGGGTCGGAGAAGTCACAGTCGATCTGGCTTTTTCAGCCGTCAATCCTTCGGATGTCAAAGCACGCGACGGAAGCAGACCCGGCGTGACCAAGCCGCCGTTCCCGGTGATCATCCCGCACAGCGACGGGTCCGGTGTTATCGCAGCGGTTGGCGAAGGAGTCCCAACCTCAAGGATTGGTCAACGCGTCTGGCTCTGGAACGGCCAGTGGCAGCGGCCGTTCGGCACAGCCGCCACTGAGATCACGCTGCCGGCCGAGCAAGCCGTGCCTCTGCCCGATTCCGTGTCTTTCGAAACCGGAGCCGTACTGGGCATTCCGGGCCTGACAGCATGCCACGCCGTATTCTCTGGCGGTGACATCGCAGGGCAAAGCCTGCTGATTCACGGCGGCGCTGGCACGGTCGGCTATCTGGCCGTTCAACTGGCAAAGTGGGGCGGCGCCCATGTCATCGCCACGTCCGGTCCGGGCAGTTTCGAAAGGGTTTTGCAGGCCGGAGCAGATGCGGTTCTGGACTACAATGCCCCGGACCTCGCGGATCAAATTCTGCAAGCCAACAACGGGCGCCCGATCGCCCGAATCGTCGATGTCGAGTTTGGCCGGAACGTCGAGACGAACACGGCAGTCATCGCTGAAAACGGACGGATCAACACTTTTGGGTCCGCCAAGGAAATGCTTCCCGTTCTGCCCTTCTACCCCCTGATGTTCAAAGCGGTTACGCTGGAGACCATCCTGGTTTATCTATTACCCATGGCCTCCCGTTCTGCTGCAGTCGAAAAACTCCATACCGCACTTGAGGCAGGTGCCTTAAATTGCCCAATCCAACAGGTATTTTCTATGGACGAGTGCCCGGCGGCGCACGAATTGGTCGCGACCGGACATCGTACCGGGGCGGTCTTGATTGAAACAAAATGACGGCTTGAAAAAATTTCTGGGGCAACCGAGATTTTTGCAGGAAAGCCCTTGAACACCGCCACCAACAATCGTAGACAGCCGCTCACCGTTGGGGTGTAGCCAAGTGGTAAGGCAGCGGTTTTTGGTACCGTGTATCGTAGGTTCGAATCCTACCACCCCAGCCAGTTCATCGGAACATGGAACGAGACTAGGCACTTGGGGCTAAACCCTCCGAGAAATGCCCCCGTTTATGCCCCAGTGGTTTCGGGTGTTCTGACTCCCCC
>NZ_JBQFMJ010000007.1:0-221372 GCF_056531785.1 Ruegeria sp. K7 | reverse complement strand
TCAGAGCGCCGGGCTGAAGCAGTGCTTCTTGGCAGGCCTGTTCTGCAACTGTTGGAAAAGGAACGACAACTCATCAAGTTTAAGCATCAGGACCGAACAAAGCTCTCGATGCTGGCAATCATTCTTTCGAAATCTGGTTCTGACGAAAAAAGTAAGTGGTTGGGGCTATCCAGTTGCACGAATGAAGCATCCGGAATCTGGGAAGCCAGTATTTTCCCTTCCGAAAGCGGTGCCACTGCATCCCTGTCGCTGTGAAGAACCAAGGTCGGCAATGAAATCTCTGTTAGCAGGTTGCTCACGTCAATGTCGTCAAACAAAGCGCGAAACTGAGCAATATTCTCGGCTGGTCCGCAGAGCTTTTGGAAAGCGTTGAACCACTGCATTTCTGCTTTTGTGGCGTCCGGCATAAACATCGTGGTCAGGATTTGCCGGATTGCGGGGTTTTCGTTTCCCCAGCTGTTGCGGATTAAATTGACAAGAGCTTCGCTTTCTTCAATCTCGGCTTCGTTGCCGCGATGTTTTCGCCCCCTTGAATACCCTCCACTTAGTACAAGATGCGAAATTCGTTTCGGATGCCTCAGCGCATATGCCAACGAAACAGATGCACCTTGCGACAAACCCAGGATCGCTACTTGTTCAAAATCGTAGGCATCGATCACGACTTCCATATCGTCGACCATGCGCTCAAAACTGATGTCGACATCCGCCCACTCGGACAGACCATTCCCCCGTTGGTCATAGCGAATGACCGTAAATTTATCCGAAAGGTGTCGAATGTAATCGCCGTAAGCAGGGTTTTGCCAGTCTTGTTCCAGGTGGGTCATCCAGCTTCCGGAAATCAACATCGGATACCCTTCGCCGGAAACAGTATGCGCGATGGAGGTCCCGTCCTTGGAACGACAATATTTCACCAAAGGCAATGGGTTGGGTTGCGCCTGGGAAAGAGCAGAGTGTGCAGCCTGATCTTCACCGTGTTGGACGGAAACTGGTCCAATCAGCCGAAATCCGCGCCGGCCTACAGTCTCAATATAACTTGGATTTTTTGCGTCATCCCCGAGCGATTTTCGGATCTCAAAAATGTACTCGCGCACAAGATCCGGGTTCACAAACAAGCCATGCCATACGGCTTGAAGTATTTCTTCGCGAGACAAAACCATACCGGCCCTGGAAATCATGTACTCCAGCACTTCGGTAGCTTTTGGCGATAGTGTCGATTGATCCTGTCCCGATGACAATTTGCCATCCTTGAGATTCAATACCCATCGCCGCATGTGCTCCTACCACACTGCCTGCAAGATCAACGATACATCAACGATAAGTCAACGGCATCACCAAGTTCATGCGGATACCCTGTCCCGGAGAGCCAATCGGGAATTCGCGCTATGCCACAAGTATCAACGAACAAACTGGGTCAAACCGGAGCCTCTGGCAACAACAACGGTGTCAACGAAGTCGCGCCTTTGTTGCTGCGACTTGCAAACCAATTGGAGGAAGAGATTTGCCGCGCGCTGATGGAGGACAATGTCGCGCTGGCAGAACGATTGGTGGCCCCACAATGTGAGCTGAAGAAGCTTGCCCAAGGTCTTGGTTGATGAAGCTCACAGCCACTAGTGGAAAGTACAGAGAATGCTTGATTTTTTGCCCACCAAAGGATCAAGCCACCGCTTTTTAACACACAATAGGGACATAACCTTCAGCTCGGGCACCGAGCGTTCAGAACCGCAACATTTCCAGCGCGTACCCCTCTGGTAGGGTTTCGACATCCGCAGGGATAATGGCCAACCCGTCCGCCTGCGCCAGCAACGCCACGCGCCCGCTGTAGGACGGTGCCATCAGGTGCAGGCGCGGCCTGCCGTCCGGAGCTGTGCCCCGGATCTGCACCGGGCGAAATTCCTGCCGCCCGGGATGACGCTGCAGCGGTTCCGCCAGCACCGCCTGTTCGGCGACAAGCGGGCTTGGATGCAAACCGGCGCGCCGTGCCATCATCGGCGACCCGATGATTTGCCAGGTAACGTAGGCGGAAACCGGATTGCCCGGCAACCCGATATAAAGCGCATCGCCGTGACGTCCGAACATGATCGGCTTGCCCGGTTTCATGGCCACTTTCATCACATCCGTCTGACCGCCGATTTTGGAAAACAGGCGCGGCATGTGATCCTCGTCGCCAACAGACACGCCGCCGGTTGTGACGATCAGATCGGATGTGTCGCATGCCTGCCGCAAGACCTGTTCCAGCAAAACCGGGTCATCCTCGACCGGGCCGATGTCCGTCAGGTCGATCCAGCGCTTGTCCAGCAGCGCCCGCAGCATATTACGGTTCGAGTTGTAAATCTGGCCGGGGCCAAGGTCTTCTCCGGGCTGGCGTAATTCGCTGCCGGTCGAGAAGATGGTGATCTTGAGCTTGCGGTATACCTTGACCTGGCCAAACCCGGCTGAGGCCAGCGCCGCGACCTCGCGCGCGCCGATCTCGCAGCCGTGACGCAGGATCAGTGCCCCCGCTTTCAGGTCCTCACCCGCGCGGCGGATATGCTGTTCGGCGGTCGGGCGACTTGAGAAGCGGATACCGCCTTTTGTTAGCTCGCAATCCTCCTGCATCAGAATGGCATCGAAGTCATTTGGCACCGGCGCACCGGTAAAGATACGCAAGGCGCTTCCTGCGGGTGCCTGATGCGCGCCGCTGTCCCCGGCGACCACGCGCCCGGCGACGGGCAGATCAAAGACCGGCCCCGCGCCCAGATCGCGAGTGCGGATCGCGTAGCCATCCATGGCAGAGTTGTCGAAGGCGGGCATGTCAGTTTTGCTGAGGCAATCCTCGGCCAGAACCCGGCCAATCGCCTCAGTCAGCGGTACGGGCTTTGTTTCGACAATCGGATTGGCGGCGGCCAGCCCCCGTGTCAGGGCGTCAGCCACGGACACGTACATGTGGGCGTGCCGGTCGCAGGCGCATCCATCAGCCATCTGTGTTTCTCCGGGTTCAGCCGAATGCAAGGACAACCCCGGCAAATCAGCGTCAACACTGTTCATGATCGGACGGGTCGCAACCCGGCCAACAAACCGCGCCCAATGGACACCGAGACCCGAGCGCTGTCCTTGACATAGGTCACAGTTCGTCGTCACTTGCTTGAACACGTCCCCCATGCCCATGCTGTGATTGTCGGTCTGCGGCAGAATCTCGGTCGGCCCACGCAGCCTATTGGCTAAATTGCGTAGTCCCCGCAAATCATCAGCAGGTGATCACCGGGTGAGACCAAGGGGTTTCGACGCGTGACGCAAACGACTCCGTTCTGCTGAGTCGTCAATGACGCAGGTGGGTCCCCGATGTTGTGTATGTCATACAAGGTCGCAACGACCTGTCCTTTGCCGACCTCGTCACCAAGCTGCACGTGAAGGTCAATCAACCCCTCAAAATTGCTGGTGACATGCGAGCAGTCTGCACCCACATCAACAAAACGGGTCATGGCAGCATCCGCGGGTTCCGTCATGACCTCATCGGCTGCGAAAAGCCCTAGGTTAGACAGAACACGGCAGCAGCCCGACCAGCCAATCTGGAAAGAGCGGGTGGTCATCGTGCCCATCCCCCCAAGCTCGCAGGAAAGGAATTTTTTGCCCTGACGATAGGCTTCCGAGTCGAAATCTGCACCCTCGTCGGACGTTCGGCTTACCATTGTAAAATCGGCACCAAATTGGCGCGCAAGATCAATATTGTCTGCATTCAGCGCCGCATCATTCCCCAGGCAAACGAACGCGCAGTCAATGTAGCGCGTCGCAGTTCCCCCTGAGTGAAAATCCAGAATGATGTCGGATTGCGGGATCAACTCCTGTGACACGAACCGGGCAATAGCAGCCGTCGGTCCGGGAGCATGTGTCCCGGGGAACGCCCGGTTCATATTTCCCTGATCCAGTGGCGACACACGGGTACGCGCACGCACGGCAGGCGCATTCAATGCCGGCAGCACAATGATGCGCCCGTTCAGCTGCTCCGGCTCGAGCTCTCTCAGCATCCGGTGAAGGATAAGCTGCCCTTCGTACTCGTCCCCGTGGTTGCCCGCTGTAAGTAGCACCGTAGGTCCGGCCGCACCGCACAACACGCCAATGGGAACGCGAATGGTGCTGAAAGCAAGCGCATTGTTGGACAGGGTCACGTCGATGAAACCGGTCCGCTTGCCCGGACTTACAAGATCAAGCGAGCATCGGACCGGGCAATTCTGAACCATCGAGGCACCTTCTGAAAATGTCACGTTTGTCAGCGGCTTCAAATTCGACCACCGCGCGCATGCTCTCATCTTTATGTTTGAGATCAAAGCCTTCGTTGATCTGATCTTGCATTGGCCATCAGTGATCATCGGATCGCTTTTTGGGCCAATCAACAATTCGGGGGGCGCCCCCCTGACCAGAAGCTCCCCGCGGTGCCGCTCTTCGCCAATTCCGATCTGTGGCCAGCTCGAACGGCCGGGTTGGTGTCCACCTATGTTGCTTAAGGCCTATAGGTGAAAGCCGTCGGTCATGTCGCCGCTTCTTGTGTTCATACCTGAACTGGATCTGTTTTCTTCAGACGCCAAGTTGGGTAGCCTGCATCACAATGCAGTTTTTCTAAACTTCGCCAAGCGGTATATATGCGTCGACCCCCCCTCCCCTCCCTCCGGGCCCTGCAAACATTCGAGGTGTTTGGGCGTACCAATTCCGTCGCCGATACCGCGCGGGAGCTGAACGTCACACCCGGTGCGGTCAGTCAGCAGCTCAAGGTGCTGGAAGAACAAACCGGTCGCGCGCGCCCCTGCTCTGCACAGACTGGGGGCCCGGCTTCGAAGACGTCCCGGACTGGGAAGACTGGTTTGCAGCGAACGATATCGACGCCTCACCACGACGGAAGGATGCCGTCTTTTCGCTGTCCAGCCTAGCTTTGGATGCCGCCATTCAGGGACGTGGTGTGGCGCTGGCGCAAACGTCTTTTGTTCAACGGGACTTGCAGATGGGCTATCTGTGTCGCCTGTCCGAACAGGAAATACCATTGCCCAGACCCTATCTGGTCTGCTGGGGTGAAGGCGCGCTGGATGAACGAACGGCACGCAGCTTTCTGGACTAGATTCTGCAGGCAGGACGGGACGTCTCAAGATCGCTCGGAAACTCCTCAAGAGATCGGTAAAATGATTTAGTTTTCCTGAACAACAAGGCAGGCAGCAGTACTATACAAGCCCGCATTCCCCGCACATAAGTTACTAAAGCTCGAACAAACTATTCTGCGGGAGGTGAACCGTGTTTCTGAAAAATGCCTGGTACGTTGCGGCCTGGAGTTCCGAGATCACTCATGAGCTGCGGCAAATCCGGGTTCTGGGCAAGAAAATTTGTATCTATCGGACCCGGGCCGGTGAGGTTGTCGCGCTGGAGGACGCCTGCCCGCACCGCAAACTGCCGCTGTCAAAAGGCCGCATGAAAGGCGACGATGTGGAATGCGGCTATCACGGGCTGACGTTAGACTGCGCCGGTCAGTGTGTCTCGGCCCCCGGCAAAGGGCGCATTCCTTCCTCGGCTAAGGTGCATTCCTATCCGGTGCATGAAAAATACGAACTGGTCTGGATCTGGATGGGCAATCCGGCCATGGCCGAGCTTTCCGAGATCTTCGAGATCGAGCATTACGACGACCCCGACTGGGGCATCAACCGTGGTGCGGCGATGGAGATCAGGTGCAACTATCTGTACATGACCGACAACCTGCTGGATCCAACGCATGTCGCGTGGGTGCACCAAAGCTCTTTCGCGCAGGATGCCACGAAGGACACGCCGCTGTCGGTTACAAAAAAGGACAACGGCATCGTCGTGCGTCGGTGGATGATGGATGTGGAACCTGCCCCGTTTTACAAGAAGGTGGTCGAGTTCGAAGGCAATTGCGACCGGCTGCAGCACTATGAAGTGCGCTATCCCAGCCATGCGCTGATTAAGGCCGTCTTCACCCCTGCTGGTACTGGGGGGCCGGACGGACCGCTGCATGAACGGACCTTCATCATGGACAGCTACAACTTCATGACGCCGACCTCGGAAACCGAGACCCGGTATTACTGGTTCCAACTGCGCAACATCCTCCCGGACGACGCTGAGCTTTCCAGGATGATGAGTGAGGATGTCCGCCACGCATTCGAAGAAGACCTGGCCGTTCTCGAAGAGGTTCAGATCGGCATGGACGAAAAGGAAAGCCCCCATATCGACCTGAGCATCGACGGAGGCCAACTGCGGTTCCGTCGCCAACTGGAAGCAATGATCGCCGAAGAGGCGATGGTCGATGCCAAGATGGAGGGCTGAGGCGACCGGGAATACCCGTTAATATCGGGTCGCCCAAGATAAGGGAACGCGCGATCACCAAGGAGTTGGAACCTGAACTCAGATGCCGCCAGGCACCGGCCTCGCGGGGTTCCGTGGTAGTCGCAATCTTCCGTACAGATGCGGAGGGGCAACCCCTCCGCCACTTACTTTCACCCCAGGATGCCGGGCAAGCGCAGGCCATGTTCCCGGGCGCAGTCTTTTGCGATGTCATAGCCGGCGTCCGCGTGCCGCCAGACACCCGAGGCCGGGTCGTTCCACAGGACGCGCTCAAGCCGTTTGGCGGCCGCATCCGTGCCGTCGGCGCAAATCACGACGCCTGCGTGCTGGCTGAACCCCATTCCGACCCCGCCACCGTGGTGCAGCGACACCCATGTGGCGCCTGAGGCAGTATTGACCAGCGCGTTCAGCAGCGGCCAGTCACTGACGGCGTCCGAGTCATCCAGCATTGCCTCTGTCTCGCGGTTGGGTGATGCGACCGAACCGCTGTCCAGATGGTCGCGACCAATGACGACAGGTGCTTTCAACTCGCCGTTCCTGACCATTTCGTTGAAGGCCAGCCCGGCGCGGTGACGGTCGCCCAGCCCGATCCAACAGATGCGCGCGGGCAGGCCCTGGAAGGCGATACGTTCCTGCGCCATGTCGAGCCAGTTGTGCAGATGGGTGTTCTCGGGGAACAGTTCTTTCATCTTGGCGTCGGTCTTGTAGATATCCTCGGGATCGCCCGACAGCGCACACCACCGGAACGGGCCAATGCCACGGCAGAACAGCGGACGGATATAGGCCGGGACAAATCCGGGGAAGGCAAAGGCGTTTTCCAAACCCTCATCCTGTGCCACCTGCCGAATGTTGTTGCCATAATCCAGTGTCGGAACGCCTGCATTCCAGAAATCGACCATGGCGGCCACGTGTTGTTTCATCGAGGCCCGTGCCGCTCTTTCGACCGCCTTGGGATCGCTTTCGCGCTTGTCTTTCCACTGGGCCATGGTCCAGCCCAGGGGCAGATAACCGTTGACCGGGTCATGCGCCGAAGTCTGATCGGTGACGATATCGGGACGCATGCCACCGGCCTGCATCCGAGCATAGATTTCGGGGAAAATTTCGGCGGCATTGCCGAGGAGGCCGACGGATTTCGCCTCGCCCGCTTTGGTCCAGCGGTCGATCATCTCAAGCGCCTCGTCCAGTGTCTCGGCCTTTTCGTCCAAGTATTTGGTGCGCAGGCGGAAATCGATGCTGTCGGGATTGCACTCGACCGCGAGACAGCAGGCCCCGGCAAAGACGGCGGCCAGAGGCTGTGCGCCACCCATGCCGCCCAAACCGCCGGTCAGGATCCATTTTCCTTTCAGATCGCCGCCATAATGCTGACGTCCGGCCTCGGCAAAGGTTTCGTAAGTGCCCTGAACAATGCCCTGCGTGCCAATATAAATCCACGAGCCAGCGGTCATCTGGCCGTACATCATCAGGCCCTTCTTATCGAGCTCGTTGAAGTGATCCCAGTTGGCCCAGTGCGGCACGAGGTTCGAGTTGGCGATCAGCACACGTGGAGCATCGGCATGGGTGCGCACGATGGCCACCGGCTTGCCGGACTGCACCACCAGCGTTTCATCCTCTTCCAGATCCTTGAGGCTGGCGACGATGGTGTCAAAATCTTTCCACGTCCGCGCTGCGCGCCCGATGCCGCCATAGACCACCAGTTCATGCGGGTTTTCAGCAACGTCCGGGTGCAGGTTGTTCATCATCATCCGCAGGGGGGCTTCGGTCATCCAGCTTTTGGCGTTCAGCTCAGGGCCGGTTGGCGGAAAGATGTCGCGGGTGTTCTTGCGGGGGTCGGTCATGGGGCAAGCTCCAGTGCAGTGTCTTGGATGGCGTCCAGAATGTCGGAAAGCCAGCGGCGCAGGCGGGTGGCCTTGCGGTCGTCATAGGACCAGGGCGGGCATTCTGTGGTCAGGTAGGTGGATTGGGCCAGTTCCATCTGAATGGCGTGCAGGCCCTCAGCCGGGCGGCCGTAGTGCCGGGTTGTCCACCCGCCCTTGAACCGCCCGTTCAATACGGTGCTGTAGGGGGACGAGGCGGCAAATTTATGGGCAATGGCCTCAATTTGGGGCGCGCAGGTTGTCCCGCCATTGGTACCCAGATTCATGTCCGGCAGGACACCGTCAAACAGGAATGGAATGTGGCTGCGGATCGAATGACAGTCATACAGAACCGCAATTCCATGAATTGCCTTCACCCGCGCCAGTTCGGCCTCGAGCGCTGCGTGATACGGCGCATGGAACGTTTCCCGGCACTCGGTGATCTCTGCCTCGGAAGGTGGTTGGTTCCAGATGTCATGCCCGTCGAAATCCGTCAGCGGCACCAGCGTCGTGGTGTTCTGCCCGGGGTAGAGAGACACGCCCGACGGATCACGGTTGGCATCAATCACATAACGGTGGAATGTGGCCCGCACCGTGGTGGCCCCCGGAAGAAGCCCGTCGTAAAGTCGGTCAATATGCCAGTCCGTATCGGCCAGTTCCCGGCCGCGGTCGTTCAGCCTGGCCTTAATGTCAGGCGGCACGTAGGTGCCCGTATGGGGCAACCCAAGCACAAGGGGGCTGTCGCCCCGGATGATTTCCACCGGATGGGTCATGCGCCAAGCCTGGGCATTTCTATCTCTGTGCCATTGGCAATCTCACCACTGGCAATCAGAGCCGAGGCGGCTTCGATATCCGGGGCGGTATAGCGGTCATCGCCAAGGGGAGGAACCACCGCGCGCAGACGCCCCATCACGCCCTGCAGGGTTTCACTGGTAGGCAGCGGCGCGCGGAACTCGATCCCTTGCGTGGCGCAAAGCAGTTCGACCCCCAGAATGCGTTCCAGATTGGTCACCATCTGCCCCAGACGTCGTGCACCATGGGCGGCCATGGACACGTGATCCTCCTGATTGGCCGAGGTCGGGGTCGAGTCTGTCACGCAGGGGTTGGCCAGATGCTTGTTCTCGCTCATCAGGGCGGCGGTGGTGACCTCGGCAATCATAAGCCCCGAGTTCAGCCCAGGATTGGGGGTCAGGAAGGGCGGCAGGTCAAAGCTGAGCACCGGATCCACGATCAGGGCGATACGGCGCTGCGCAATGGCCCCGATTTCCGCAATCGCCAGCGCGATCATGTCGGCGGCAAACCCCACGGGTTCAGCATGGAAATTGCCACCCGAGACGATGAGCCCCGCGTCGGCCAGCACCAGCGGGTTGTCGGTCGCGGCATTGGCCTCGATTTCGAGCGTCGTGGCGGCCTGTCGCAGGACGTCCATCGCGGCACCTACGACCTGCGGCTGGCAGCGGATGCAATAAGGGTCCTGCACCCGCGTGTCGCCCTCGCGATGACTTTCGCGGATCACCGATCCGGCCAGCAATGCGCGCATCGTGGCCCCGGCCTCAATCTGGCCGCGATGGCCACGCAATGTGTGAATCTCGGGCTGCAATGGCGCGGTCGACCCCATGATCGCGTCGGTGGTCAGCGCCGATGTCACCAGCGCGCTTTGAGCGGCCTGCCACGCACCAAAAAGACCGGCCAAAGCAAACGCGGCCGAAAACTGGGTTCCGTTGATCAAGGCCAGACCTTCTTTGGGGCCAAGTTCGACCGGGGTCAGACCGGCCGCGGCCAGTGCTTGGTCGCCCGGCATCACGGTGCCGCCAAACTCGGCCTCGCCTGCGCCCATCATCACAGCTGCCATATGCGACAGGGGCGCAAGATCACCTGACGCGCCCACGGACCCCTGCGCTGGGATCACCGGGGTCACGCCCTTGTCCAGCATCGCCTCAATCAGGTCGATCAGTTCCAGCCGCACACCGGATGCACCGCGCCCGAGGCTGAGCAGTTTCAGCGCCATCATCAGCCGCGCATGGGCGCGCGGAATGGCCGGCCCCACCCCACAGCAATGGGACAGGATCAGGTTGCGCTGCAGGGTCGCCGTATCTTCGGCCGCGATCTTGACGCTGGCCAGTTTTCCAAACCCGGTATTGACCCCATAAACCGCCGCATCACCTGCTGCCGCATCGGCAATGTGCGCATGGGCAGCTTCGATAGCGGGACGGCAGGTCTGGTCCAGCCGAACCGCGCATTCTTCCCGATAAACCTGTTCCAGTTGCGCCAGAGACACAGAGCCGGGGGTGAGTGTCAGGGTGGTCAATTGAGTTCTCCGAGTATGCGGGAATGAAGCGGGTTGAAGCCGATGCGATAGGCCAGTTCCGCCGGGTTCGTTACATTCCAGACGGCAAGATCTGAGCGCAAACCGGGGGCGATACGGCCGCAATCGTCCAGGCGCAGCGCGCGGGCCGCATGGGTGGTGACACCTTGCAGCGCCTCTTCGGGCGTCATCCGGAACAGGGTGCAACCCATGTTCATCGCCAGCAAAAGCGAGGTCATTGGCGCAGAACCCGGATTGCAATCAGTGGCCAGCGCCATCGGTACCTTGTGCTTGCGCAGCAGGTCGATTGGCGGGGCTTGTGTTTCGCGCAGGGTGTAGAAGGCACCGGGTAAGATGACTCCGACCGTGCCGGCGGCCGCCATGGCCTGAACGCCGTCCTTGTCCAGATATTCAATGTGATCGGCTGAGATCGCCCCGTAGGATGCGGCAAGTTTCGTGCCGCCCAGATTGGACAACTGTTCGGTATGGCATTTGATCGGCAGTCCCAATTCTGTGGCCGCATCGAACAATGGCACCAGTTGCTCGGGCAGGAACGCAATCCCTTCGCAGAAGGCATCCACCGCGTCCACCAACCCTTCCGCATGGGCGGCACGCAGGGTCGGAATGCAGACTTCGGTGATATAGGCTTCGGGGCGGTCCTGATATTCCACCGGTACTGCATGGGCGCCCAGAAAGCTGGTCACGACCCGGACAGGGCGATGTCGTGGCAGCGCCCTTGCGGCGCGCAGCATGTTCAATTCGGTTTCTATATCCAGCCCGTAGCCGGATTTGACCTCGATCACCGAAACACCTTCAGCCAGCATCGCATCCACCCGTGGCAGCGCCTGCGTGACCAAATCCTCGAAACTGGCAGAGCGCGTCGCCTTCACGGTCGAGATGATGCCACCGCCTGCACGCGCCACTTCTTCATAGCTGGCGCCGTTCAGCCGCATCTCGAACTCGACCGCGCGGTGGCCGCCAAAGACCACATGCGTATGACAGTCAATAAATGCAGGTGTCACCAGTCGACCCTCGAACGAGGTCCGGGGCAGCGCTGCAAATTCAGCGGGCAGTTCGGTCTGCGGACCGACCCAGGCGATGCGACCATCCACAGCCGCAATCGCGGCATCCTCGATCAGACCATAGGCATTGGCAGCTTCCAACATCGTCGCTGCGTGCAGATCGGTGAACAGATGATCGCGGGCCTGCATTCGAATCCCTCTCCCCTGCAATTCTCTCTTTTCTGGTACAGGTCTTTATGTCATATGTCTATCCATAAAGCGGAGACACACATGACAGCCATATTCGCAAATCGCGCCCTGCTGCCCACTGGCTGGGCAGAGAACCTGCGGCTTGAGGTCGAAAGCGGGCGGATTGCGCGCCTGACCCCGGATTCCGCGGCGTGTGATGAAGATACCCGCGTCGACATTCTGCTGCCTGCCTTGTCGAACCTGCACAGTCACGCCTTCCAGCGCGCCATGGCCGGGATGACCGAGTATCGTCTGGCCGGTCGCGACAGTTTCTGGACCTGGCGCGATTTGATGTATCGCTTTACCGGCCATCTCAGCCCCGAACAGGTTCAGGCCATCGCGGCGTTGGTTTATCTTGAGATGCAGGAGGCCGGATATGCCGCGGTCGGCGAATTCCACTATCTGCATCACCAGCCGGACGGGACGCCTTATGACCGCCTTGCCGAGCTGTCGGACCGGATCATGGCCGCTGCCGCCGAGACCGGGATTGGACTGACGCATCTGCCGGTGCTCTATTCCTATGCGGGCGTCGGGGAAAAGCCTCTGGAGAGTGGCCAGCGCCGCTTTGGCAACGATGTGGACCGTTTCTGCAAATTGGTGGAGCAAGCCCGTGGCGCGCTTGGTGATCTGCCAGATGACTGCCGGGTCGGCATCGCACCGCATTCCCTGCGTGCCACCTCGCCAGCAGATTTGGCGCAGGTTATCGCCGCGCAGGGCGCTGGCCCGATCCACATTCACATCGCCGAACAACCGAAGGAGGTGGCTGAAGTGCAGGCGGGTCTGGGTGCGCGCCCGGTTGAATGGCTGCTGGACAATGCGCCGGTCGATGCCAACTGGTGCCTGATCCACGCCACGCATATGACTGAGGCCGAGACCTGCGCCATGGCTGGCAGCGGTGCCGTTGCGGGCCTCTGCCCCGTGACCGAGGCCAATCTGGGCGATGGTCCCTTTAACGGCCCTACTTACCTAATTGCAAACGGCGCCTTTGGCGTGGGTTCGGATTCCAACGTGTTGATATCCCTGACTGAAGAGTTGCGCACACTGGAGTATTCCCAGCGTCTGCGCGATCTGTCGCGCAATGTGATGGTCGTAGGTGAGGGCTCGGTCGGGCGGACGCTTTATTGCGGCGCGGCAGAGGGTGGCGCGCAGGCGCTTGGCCGCGATGCGGGGCAGATTGCCGAGGGCAAGCTCGCCGACCTCGTGGCTGTGGACGGCCAAAACCCAGCCTTGTGTGCCTTGCGCCCGGACCAGCTTCTGGACGGGCTAGTATTTGCCGCAAAGGACCATGTGGTGACAGATCTGTGGTCTGCCGGCCGCCATCGCGTGCAAAATGGCCGCCACGTGGCACGGGACCAGATCATCTCCGGCTACCGGGCCGCCATGGCCGGGCTTTTGTCTGGTCTCTAGGCCCGAACCTGTGCAAATCGGACAGACAGGACTATGGCATCAGGGGCCGGAGTGACGGTTAAGGCGTCTTCCGGCCATTCCGCCTCTCCCGCGATCAACTGAGCACCAACTGATGTGACAGCCATACCCTTCGCAACAAAGACGAAGCTAAACGGTGCCACATCGAAATGTTGTGCACCGATATGAACATCCACGCTGGCCGTGATAGCCTGCGGATCGTAAATCACATTGAATGCCCGGCACGGCCCGCCCAGCAGCCGCGCATTCAGCGGCAACGCCCCATCGAAATACAGCGGCTTGAACGGCCGGGCCTTATAAATGTCGGTCGAGCCTTGCAAATTCAGCCCGGCCCCGTCGATGATCGTGTGCACCCGCGCCAGACCCGGAAAGCGCGAGAATGGCCCGTCACGGCCGATCTCAGCAACGCTTATGCGCCAGTCGAGTTGATTTTTGATCCGCTGGACGGCCAGTTCACGGGTCACGCCACCGCCATTGGCCCAGGGGGCGGCTGCCGTCTCCTCAAGCCTGATACGCATGCGGGTCAATTTCTTTGCATGTTGTCATTAATCTGGACATAATATGAATATGGGCAAAATGATATAGTGAGCAGAACTTGACCGAACAGAAAAACATAGGCTTTCAGGCGATCCGCGATGAAGTGCTGAACCGCATCCAGACGCGTGTCTGGCCGCAGGGCAGCCTGCTGCCGACCGAGCTGGAACTGGCGGCTGAGTTCGGCTGCGCCCGTGCAACGGTCAACCGGGCCCTGCGCGAACTGGCAGATCAGGGGATCGTCACCCGTAAACGCAAGGGCGGCACCCGCGTGGTCACCATGCCGGTCAAACAGGCAAAACTGCCCATCACCGTGGTTCGTCAGACCATCGAAGAGATGAATGCCGAATACCGTTATGCGCTTGTCAGCCGAAATGTCATTGCCTGCCCGGCCTGGCTGCAGGCAAAGCTGGGCCTGCCCGAGGCGGCGCAGGTCCTTCATCTGTCCTGTATGCACCACGCCGACAACCGCCCTTTCCAGTTCGAAGAGCGTTGGATCAATATCCACGCCGTGCCTCATGTCACGAACGAAGATTTTCTGACCGTTGGCCCCAACGAATGGCTGCTGGCTGAAGTACCCTTTTCAAATGCGGAAATCGCCTTTTCGGCCGTTCCCGCCACAGGCCCGTTGCAGGACTTTTTGTCCGTCCCGTCCGGAACACCGCTGTTCCAGCTGGAACGCACGACATGGTTTCAGAACGAACCCGTCACGTTCGTGCGTATGACATTCCATCAAGGCTATCAGATGCGCACAACCTATTGACCGCGGTCGCCCTCAGGCATTGTCTGGCAGTCGAAGAATACGGGTTTAGCCTCGTTGAAACAGGTTTTGTGGGAGACCAGCCTTCTAATGCCGATGCCTCAGGTTTCCGGAACAACACGCACAGATGCATTTCCCATCAATGAATTCATTCAAGCGCGAAACAGAACTACTTACCTGAGCAGGAATTCTCTGGCGCAAATGCGCAGCAGCCAGTTGCGGAACTGAGTGACCGCACGCGACCCGTCGGCGCGGTACGAGGTCAGCAGGTAGTAGGCATTGCCGGTCGGAAGGCTCAGATCAAGGGGAGCGACCAACTGGCCCTTGCGCCGGCTTTCCTCACCAAAGGGGCGGCGGTCCATGGCCCAGCCCAGCCCGCTTTTGGCGGCCTGCAGGGCGTTCGAGCGATTATCCATCTCGGCGACCGGTTTCCATGAAATCTCGCTCAGACCAGCTGCTGAAAACCAACGGCTCCATTCATTCGCGTGGTGGTGGCTGCTGATCAGCGGCTCGGACTGCATCTCTTCGGGCAGTGGAATGCTGCCTCTGGCCTCCAGATAATCGGGGGCGCAAACCGGCTGAATGATCTCATCGAACAGCTTGACGCAGCGTGCCTCCTGCGGGGGTTTGTCGGCAAAGACGATCGCCATGTCGACGTCACTGCCTGCAAGGGTGATTTCCTCTGGCATGGTGATGATTTTGACGGTCACGTTCGGCGCTGCCTCGCGCAGATTGGGCAGGTTCGGGATCAGCCACATGTTGGCCAGTGACTGGTACATATGGACCGACACGGTTTGCCCGCTCTTGTCGCCGGTATATTCGGCGAAGGCGGCATCAAGCGTGTCCAGGGCTTGGCGCACGGGGCCGAACAGCGCTTTCCCTTCGTCTGTCAGTTCGACGCTCTGATGTGCTCCGCGCTTCAATAGGGTCGCGCCGACAAAGGTTTCGAGTGACCGGATCTGATGGCTCACGCCCGAGGCAGTGATATTGAGCTCGCGCGCGGCCTCGACGTTGCGCCCCAGCCGTACGACGGCTTCGAACGCGCGAATGGCGGCAAATGGCGGTATCTTGCGTGACATCTGAACATCCGGTTACGGGCCAACGTGCGGACCCTAGAACAAATGATACGCTGCTCCCAGTCCTGTCCCCTTATACGGGAGCCGTGCACAGATCAAACAGATGCCGCAAGTCTTGTGCCGACAGTTGATCGAACTGCGCGGACAGGTCGCGGATTTCTTCGGCTCGGGATTCCTCAAGAACCGGAGCGGCGAGCATGCGGAACTTTTGGGTGATCTGGTCGTCGCTGAGTGCCATGTCCGCGTCACCGCGCGGTGTGCGGGGCTCATCCACGATCCGCTGACCGTTCCTGAGGATGATTGTCACCTGCGCCCAGCGTTTGTCGGTACTGATGCGGGTCATTTCCGGATCATCTATCAGCTTGATGGTGCGGCTTACGCGCAGGATGTCGGGGTCGCGTAGGGCCTCGGCGCTCAGTTCGTCGACGCCCACCTGACCGCGTACGAGCATCGCGGCGACGGGAAAGGCGATTGCATAGGCGAACTCATCCTGAGTTTGCGGTTCGTGACCGGCCAGCCGTGTTGCATAGTGGAAGGTGCGGATTTCGACGCTGTTCACCTTTTCGTGGGTGAAGCCGTGTTTCTGCATCATGTCGTGTACGGAATCGAGCGAGGGATGGGCCCAGCGGCAGCAGGGATAGGCCTTGTAATGCGTGTGGTCGACCAGCCGCCAGCTGGTGCCCAGATCGGCCCAGAATTCCGCGCCGTCTTCGCCCTCGCAGGTCAGCGCCGGGGCACCGGTGAACCCTTCCATTGCAAGATAAGCCGCCGTCACCCCCGAGGGCGCGCCCCAACCGACGCCATCGCGAACCATGGTGGGATGGTCGATGCAGCGCATCATCTGGCTGCGGGGGCCATGGTATTCCCCGATCCCCGCAGCCTGCCGGATCTGTTCCGCGTTACCACCCAGCAATTTGGCTCCGGCGGCGGCGACCCCAACGGCGGTCCACGCGCCCGAGGTGTGATAATCAGCGCAGGTTGCGTGTTGCACCAACCCGGCACGGTAGGAGACTTCGTATGCGGTGGCGAGGATTTCGGCAAAGCGCCTGCCGTCGATCTGATTGCCGCTGGCCTGTGCCATTGCGATCATCGCCGGGAACACGGCTGAACCCGCATGACCTTTGCACGGGGTGGTACCGTCATGGGCGTCGATGCTGTCCACTGTGAATGCGCCGGCCATGGCGGCCCCGACAGGGCTGACCGAGCGGCCATCCATCAGAATCCTCGCCGAACCGGATGTGCCCGCCCCGAATATCATCGGTGCAACGCGGCGTGCGATGCCCGACATCTCGGTGGTCACGCCGACGGCTGCCACGCCGATCGTGTCGACAAAGGACCGGCGCAGCGTCCACAGGACGGCTTCGGGTAGATCATCGTAACGCAGATTGGCGGCGAACTGGTCGAATCTGTGTCCCATCAGCTCAGCAAGTCCACGGCGGATTTCATGCGCTTCAAACCTTCCGATATGTTGTTTTCAGACGTTGCGATTGACATGCGAAAGAACGGATCACATGAAAATCCGGGCCCGGGGACCACGACGACCCCGTGTTCCAGAAAATAGGCCGCCAGTTCGGTCGAGCTGGTTAGTATCTTACCCTCGGGCGTCCGGCGTCCAAGCAGTCCGCCGCAATCGGGCATCAAATAGAACGCGCCGCCGGGGCTCTGTGTTTGCAGCCCTTCGATTTCGGCCAGCCCGGTCAAAGCCTGATCGCGGCGCTTCTGGTAGATGGCGCACCAGTTCTTCAGGAATTCCTGCGGCCCGATCAGAGCCGCCACCGTCGCCGCCTGACTGATCGAGCACGGACCGCCATTGGTCTGGCTGAACAGGCTGCGAATACCGTTGGTCCACCATTCGGGCCCACCGGCAAACCCGATGCGCCAGCCCGTCATGGCGTAGGATTTCGACACGCCGTTCACAGTCAGTATCCGCTGCTGCAGGTCCGGCGCGACGGCAGCCAGGGTCTCGAACTCCGCGCCATCGAAAATAATGTGTTCGTACAGATCGTCCGAGATCACATAGACCTGCGGATGGCGTCTGAGGACCACGGCCAGCGCCTCCAGCTCGGTGGCCGAATACACGGCTCCGGTCGGATTGGAGGGTGAGCAGATCATCATCAGCCGCGTCCGGGACGTGATTGCCGTTTCAAAAATTTCGGGCGTCAGTTTGAAGCAGCTGTCTGCAGTGTCGACCAAAACCGGCGTTCCGCCCACGGCCTGAACCATACCCAAGTGAGAGGCCCAGAGCGGCACAGGCAGGATCATCTCGTCCCCTGGGTTCAGGACTGCCTGAATGGCGGTTGCCAGCAACGGCTTCGCGCCTGAACAGACGATGATTTCTTGTGCTGAGAAGGTCAGGTTGTTGTCCCGGCGGAACTTTTCGATCACGGCCGCCTTGACGGCTCCGTTTCCGTCGGTCGGAGTGTACCGGGTGTCGCCCGCCCGAATGGCGGCAATCCCGGCCGCGCAAATATGGGCGGGGGTGTCGAAATCCGGTTCGCCCACGGAAAAGTCGATCAGATCGGCCCCGGCCTGCCGCATTTCGAAGGCTTTGTTGAAGACACCGATGATCGGTGATGCGGGCAGCGCGTCGACCAGTCGGGACAGCATCATGATGCCTCCGCCAGATCAGTCAGGGTCAGATTTGGGCCAAGACTGTCGGGGCCAACAAGAATATGGATGACGGCGGCTTTTCCGGATGCCATTGCGCGTTCCAGCGCGGGTGCGAAATCGGCGGTCGTCTCCACCCGCTCGCCATGTGCGCCATAGCCTTGCGCGACGACCGCGAAATCGGGGTTTGTCAGTGAGGTGCCCGAAGTACGTCCGGGATGCTTTCGCTCCTGATTGGAGCGAATGGTGCCGTACATGCTGTTGTCAACGATGATGAATATGGGATCGAACCCATATTGAATTGCCGTCGCCACCTCTTGACCGTTCATCAGGAAATCTCCATCCCCGGCGATGTAGACGGCTGGTGCATAGGGGCGCACCACCTTGGCGGCGACCGCCGCCGGAACGCCCATTCCCATCGCGCCGGAAATCGGGGCCAGAGCGCCCAGAAACTGACGGTAGTCGAAATGGATGTTGGGCCAGTCGGCCGCGTTGCCCGCACCGGTGGTCATCGTAGTTTCCCGAGGCAAAGTGGCGTTCAGCACGCGCATCACTTCGGCCATGTCGACCGGACCGCGTTGGACAGTCAGGGCGCGCATCGCCTGGTAATCGGCACGCGCGCTGGCAGGCGAGTGGCGTTTTGCGACTGGCAGTAAGGCCAGGGATTTTGCAGCTTCGTTCGGGTCGGCCAGAATGGGCAGGTCGGCCTGATAGAGCCGCCCCAGATCCTCGGGACCCGGCAGGATGTGGACAAGCTTGCAATTCGGTTGGGGCGATTGGATGAGGCTGAATTTCAGTGTGGTCCCGTCATTCAGGCGCGCGCCCAGTGCGATCACCAGATCAGCAGATGTCGCGTATTCATTTGGCATCGGATTGCCGCCAAAACCCAGATTCCCGATAAAATTGGGGTGGTCATGCGGAAACAGACCCTGGCGGCGGAACCCTAAGGCAACCGGAAGCCCGTGGTCTTCGACAAAGCGGATCGCGGCTGCATGCCCCTCTTCGGTCCAGCAGGTGCCGCCCAACAGCAGCAGCGGGCGCTCGGCTTCGGCCAGAAGCGCGGACACCTGTTCAAGATCGGCAGGTGTGGGTGCGGGAGGGGTCAGTTTGACCTGTGGCAGATCGGTGGCGTCGGTCAGTTCGGCCAGCATATCCTCGGGCAGGGACAGCGCCACCGGGCCGGGCCGTCCCGAAAGGGCGGTGCGAAAGGCGCGGTTCACATATTCCGGGATGCGGGCGGGATCGTCGATTTCGGCCACCCATTTCACCATATGGCCCAGAAACCGACGGTAATCGACCTCCTGAAACGCCTCCTTGTCGCGATGAGTGCGTGGGATCTGACCGATCAGCAGGATCAGCGGGGTCGAGCCCTGTTGCGCAGTATGTACCCCGATGGAGGCATTGGTCACCCCGGGGCCCCGTGTCACGAAACAGACCCCGGGCTTGCCTGTGGCGTCCGAATACGCCGCCGCCATGAAGGCCGCGCCGCCCTCTTGCCGTGTCGTGTAGTACTTTAGTGTGTTCGAGCAATCATGCAGCGCATCCAGGGCCGCAAGATAACTTTCACCGGGGACACCGAAAATGGCCTCAACACCGTTGACCCGCAGCATGTCGATCAAAACCTGTCCGCCTGTCCGCATCACATTGCCTCCTGTTTCAGAGTCCATGTTTTTCAGTCGGAAGCAAAGATCGAAACTGAATTCTTCACGCCGGGATTGAGGTAAATTCATCCCGAAGGGGCGCCCGGAAAAACATCCAGGCCGTGCGACGTGCAAACGGGCGGCGCATGCCTACTCCGGGCCATGTCATGGGTGCATTTGTGTCGACCTTAGCCTTGATAATCCCTTTTACACATCAACGCGCTGATCCTCGGCATCGAAGAAATGCAGGAATTCTGGTGCAAGGTGCAACCCAACCGTTGCGCCAGGCTGCAATTCGGTATCACCGGTGATGCGGACTGTAACTTTGTCTTCGCCACCACAATCGAGGATCAGGAATGTGTCTGCGCCAAGATACTCAATAACCTCGATAACGCCATCACACTGACCTGCACCTTGTGCCACGACTGTTATGTGTTCGGGGCGGATACCCAACCGTGTCGCGGCTACAGCCCGATCGTAGGTGCCACTGCCACCCCCCGAAAGGCGGTAAGAACCATTGTCGGTCGTGCACGGCAGGATGTTCATTTTCGGGCTGCCGATGAATTGGGCTACGAACAGGTTCGCTGGATGCTCATATAATTCACGCGGAGTGCCGACCTGGGCGATATGACCGTATTCCAGCACGACGATCCGGTCTGCCAGCGTCATCGCCTCGACCTGATCGTGCGTGACATAGATCATGGTACGTTTCAGGTTCTGGTGCAGCTTGGCGATCTCGTAGCGCATTTCGACACGCAATGCGGCGTCGAGGTTCGAAAGAGGTTCGTCGAACAGGAATGCGGTGGGGTCACGCACGATCGAGCGGCCGATAGCGACACGCTGGCGCTGACCACCTGAAAGGTCCTTTGGCCTGCGTTCCAGAAATGGCGTCAGTTTCAGAACTTCGGCAGCCTTACTGACCTGAGCATCAATGTCTGTTTTTGGGGCACCGGCAACCTTCAGCGAAAACCCCATATTCTCGGCCACGGTCAGATGGGGATAAAGGGCGTAGGATTGAAACACCATTGTTAGCCCGCGTTTCGAAGGCGGGTGATCGGTGACGTCGTTGTCGTTGATCAGAATTGCGCCGCGCGAAGTATCTTCAAGGCCGCCGATCATACGCAACAGGGTTGATTTACCGCAGCCCGATGGGCCGACGAACACGATGAACTCACCTTCGTCTATGTCAAGGTCAATGCCCTTGATGACCTGAACGTTACCAAACCACTTTTCGACCGCGTTGAGCTTGATGCTGCCCATCAGTTCCTCCCTGCCCAGATCAGCCAAACGGCGGCTGTCCATGTAAACGAATTCCCGCCCGCGGGACTGCCGGTATTGGGATCGAAGTATTCAGCAAACCCGAAATTGGAAATCAACGCGGCGGTTTTGGCGCGCAGGTCTTCCGCTTCGGCCTCATGGCCCATTTCGGCAAGGCCAATGCCGATCATCATGTTCATGATCGCCCAGGTTGGTCCGCGCCAGTATCGGCGGGGATCGAATTTCGGGCTTTCTTTGTCGTGGCTGGGAATAGGGTGCGGGACCGTTTTCTGAACTTTTCTGAGCCTTTCCAGCATTTCGGGCGACTCGATGCCGGCAAACCAGCACATGAAGGAAGCGTTCGAGATACTGTTCGCCCAGTCGCCGCTATGGGCATCGCGCGAGTCAAAAGACCCCAGATCGGCATTCCACAGCGACCGCGCGCCCTCCTCCAGTCGGGCGATGTCGTTGCTCAAGCCGTCGGTTTCCTGACCGAGTTCGGTGCCTACGGCCAACAGATCGCGGGCCGCGCGTAAGGTGGTGAAGGTCATTGTCGGGTCCGCCACGCGGAACGGGTTCTTGCTGAGCAAGGTCTTCTGATCCCATCCGGCCTCGCGTCCGATCTGAACCAGCTTGATGTACCGGTCATAGTCGAACTTGGTGGGCCGGTCGTCGCTGTTGACGTGGCTTGTGTCCCGGCGGACATATTCGCCCACGTCCGAGGCATCCATACGTGCCATGGCCTTGTCCCAGTCCGGGGCGTTGTCGCGGCCCGCCTCCCAGGGGTGGGTGGTGCAGACAGCCCCTAGATCGTCCAGCCGCCATTTCATGATCCAACGGTGCCAGGCCAGCATGGCGGCGAAAAGGGGGCGAATACGAACTTCGCCCAGTGTCCGGTCCTTGTCCCAGATAAGGCGCGCCATGGTGGCCGCAATGGGTGGCTGGATGATGCCCGACGACGGGATCGGGCCGTTGCACCCCCAGACATCCGGACCGGGGAAATACCCAGGATCGGGTTTGTGAAACAGGATATGCGGGACCATCCCGTCAGCCCATTGTCCCGAGAACAGCGTCTCAAGCTCAATCCAGGCGCGATCTATGTCAAATTCGGCAAACCCAAGCGCGGCGATCGCGCTGTCCCAGTTCCATTGATACGGATACAGCCCTTCGGTCGGGATGGTGTAGCCTCCCCGGTCATTGGCGATCAGGATATTGCGCGCCTCGCGGTCGGGGTTCGTATGTTGGTTCATCTGTGTCATCCTTTGACGGACCCCGCAGTCAGGCCCTTGGTCATGAAACGTTCAAGCCCCAGGAACAGCGCCATGATCGGGACAGTGGCGATGACGGCACCGGCCATCAGGTGCTGACGGGGAATTTCTGAGGAATTCAGCATCGTGACCCCTCGGGTCAGGGTGAATTTTGACGGATCGTCCAGCAGCATGAAGGCCAGCAGGAACTCATTCCAGGCGATCATGAAGACGTAAAGCGAGACCGACGCCAGAGCCGGCAGGCTGAGCGGAAGGGTGATCTTCCAGATCACCGACAGGCGTGACAACCCATCCATCAAACCGGCTTCCTCGACCTCGGTCGGCAAGCCGCGAAAATAGCCTTGCAACATGTAGAGCGCGACCGGGATAGTTGTCACCGGATAGATCATGACAATGCCAAGGATCGAATTGCGCAAGCCGGTCAGAGAGAATGCGATATAGATCGGCAGCGCCAGTACGATCATCGGGACCATGTAGATCAACAGGATCGAGCGTGAGAACGCCTTTTGCCCCTTGAACCGGAACCGCGCAACAGCGTAGGCCCCGGGGACGCTGAAGGCCAGCGTAATGAATACCGTGAGGACCGAGACGTAGAAGGACGTCCACAAATAGGTGCCGAAATTGAAGTCACGGAACAGCTCGGTATAACTGCGGAAAAGCGCGGTGCCCTGGCTCAGGTCGATCGAGAAATCCAGCGGATTTTGCAGCAACGCCTGCTGGGATTTAAGGCTGGTCATCACCATGACGTAAAACGGGATGACCACGATTGCCGTGAAGAAAATATACCCGAAGCCGGTGCAGAACCGGATTACCGCATCCTCGAATTCGTGCCGGGTCAGCTCTCCGAACGGGGTTTCCCTGAGAATTGCAGCCAACGAGACGTGAATTACGGCGGCCATTGCCAGAACAGTAACCAGGACTGCCTGCACCGACGTGTCCGGGCCGATCAGAACGGGGCCAAACCCGGTCAGGCCGGACAGGCCCAGCATGGCCGATATACCCAGGCGGGCCGGTGCATGGTGCGCCGGGAACCGGATGTAGATCCATCCTGCCAGCGCACCCCAGATCAGGCAGAGCAGTATCTGGGGACGAAATGCCGCCCCGGTGGAAAACGACATGGTGACGGCAACGGTTGTCGCGATGACAACCAGCCAAAGCGCGCCCAGAATTGGGCCGGTTATATACCCTTTGCGCATCACAGACCCTCCTCACGGCTAATGAAGCGGAAGAAGACAAAGCTGAAGGCAATTAGGCACACCAGGATCACAACCGCCACCGCCGCACCGGCGCCGATGTTCGATATTGCAAAAGCCTGTTCATAGACATTCACGGTCAGCGTGCGAGTGCCCGCATTGCCGCCGGTCAGCAGGAAGATGTCATCGAATTTGTTGAACGTCCATATGAAGCGCAGCAGGAACAGCACTGACAGGATACCCAGCAATTGCGGGATGCTCAGCAACCAGAATTTCTGGAATGGCGAAGCCCCGTCCATATCCGCCGCTTCATACATGCTGGAGTCGATAGATTGCATCCTGGCGAGGATGAACAGGAAGGACAGAGGGAAATAGCGC
The DNA here is from genome assembly GCF_056531785.1 of Ruegeria sp. K7. Taxonomy (NCBI): domain Bacteria; kingdom Pseudomonadati; phylum Pseudomonadota; class Alphaproteobacteria; order Rhodobacterales; family Roseobacteraceae; genus Ruegeria; species Ruegeria sp. K7. The sequence continues at coordinate 197,514 of NZ_JBQFMJ010000007.1, read as the reverse complement.
CAGATCTCAAACACTGTGACCATGATCAGGGCCAATGGGCGTTCACCGAAGAAGTTGATGGGATCGCTGGTCAGTCCCATCTGCACCAGCAACGCGTTGGCGGAACCTGAGAATGGGTCGAATAGCGTGACCCATGTGAAGGCGACCGCAATCACCGGGGCAACGTAAGGGAACAGGTAGAGGCCTCGGATGATGCCCTGCCCCCTGAAGCTTTTGTTCAGCAGCAGGGCCGCAAAGAGGCCCATGACCAGCGCACCGATTGTGCCGAATACAGTATAGAACAGAGTGACCCAAAGAACGCCCCAGAATTCTTTCCCGTCAAAGACGCGGGCAAAGTTTTCGAGGCTGAATTCAAGGCTGGTCAGTACATTCGGCCCGCTGCCGGTGACTTTCGGCTCTGATCCCTCGACCGCATCCTCGACCGCATCCGGGTCGCCGTCGAATGTGACCGGGATGCGGATACGCTCACGCTGTCCACCCTGCAAAGTGCCGAAATCGCAATATAAATCCTGCCCGTCCAGAGCACATGGCGCAACGACTTCTCCGGCGGTCACCCCGTCAGGAAGAACATCGGCCAGGGTCACGCCTTCGATCGCGATCTCCTGGCTGGAGTTGCGCAAGCGGTATTCGATCCGCAGATCGTCGCCCGATCCGCGCAGACTTTCACGGACAACCGGCGCGGGTGGGCGCAGGTCGGACAGGGAAAATGGCTTGAAGCTGATCCAGATGATTGCCAGCAACGGCAGGATCACGACAAGCGACACACTGATCACGGTCGGAGCCAGCAGAGCCCAGGCCATACGCGCATCGCGTTTGGCAAGTGCCCCGGTTCCGGTCGGTGGGGTTACCGAAGAAGACATGGAAGACCTCGGAGAGGGTTGGGTGCAGCGGCGCGCACGCCGCTGCGGTTTCCGATTGAGAGACGGTTCTACTGAACTTTGGCCAGTTCGTCGTTCATGGCCGCTACGGCCTGGGCAGCGTCGATTTCATCGTCGATATACTGACGAACGACACGGTTGATGGCCTGCGAGTTGATCATTTTTGATGCCAGGGACAACTGCCCCTCGGTCACGCCCCAGCGTTGTGCGACGTCAAGACCACCGACGATTTCGTCGATCATCGCCTGATCATAAAGCTCACCCAAGGGTGCCTTGCGATCCACCCCGACCGGCAATTCGGCCCAGGCTTCTGCAAAGGCCGTCGGATTTTCGGCATTGCCTCGGCGGACCGGGAACTTGCCCTCGGGCGCGATTGCCAGCGTCTGAGTATAACCGTCATCCATGGCGTATTTCACGAATTCCATGGCTGCATCGGTGTCCGCGTCGCTGGTGATGCCGAAATACCGGACGTCACCCCAGGCCGCGCCGTCAGGATTGGAAGGGCCGGACAATTTGGTCACGATACCTGTCTTGCCCGCCAGATCACGCGAGGTCGGGTCGTCGTTGATGGTCGGCGGAGCGCTATCGCGCAGACCGGCCAGCTCGTCCAGAATGAAAGGCGACCAGATGATCATTGCTGCTTTGCCGTCAAAATACAGCTCGCGCGATTGCTTCCAGTACAACTCTCCCGGAGGTGAGGCTTTGGAAATCGCCTTGTAGAAATCCAGAACTTCGGTGGTTTTGGCTTCGTCCAGTGGTTGGAAGCCATCCGGACCAACCGGGCTGACGCCATTGGCGAGGAAAACATGCTCCAGAACCTGGCTCATGAAGTTCTCATCGACTTTGGTGGCGGACACGAACCCGTACATCTCGGGCGGATTGTGCAGTTTTTCCAATGCCGCCTGAATATCGGCAAAGGAATCCGGGGCTTCGAGACCGTTTTCCTCAAACAGGTCCTTGCGATAGACGACCATCTGGGTCCAGCCGTCTACAGGCACCGATGCGGTTTCATCGTTGAACGCGGCCATCGCGATCGCTCCGGGTGCGAATGTATCAGCGCCCAGTTCTTCGATCACTTCGGAAGCGGCTTCTGTGTCCAGAATGCCTGCTTCTGCCCATGGCAGGGCATATTGCAGGGTATGGTAAATCACGTCCGGCAGATCGCCGGCGGCAAACGCTGCGGTTGCGCGCGTGCCCAGATCGCTTTCCGTCACCGGGATCACCTCGACGGTGGTGCCTGTATCGGCTTTGAACTGATCAGCCATTTCCTGCTGTTTTGCCAGGCGTTCGGGCTGTTCTTCCGTGGTCCAGAAGCGAATGGTATCAGCTTGCGCCGACAGCGCTGACAAGGTCAGTGCAAGGGATGTGCCAAGCAAAAGCCTGGCCGTACGGGTTGCGATGCGAATAGTCATTTGGTTCCTCCCCGGATTATTCGACATGTATGGAAATCTTTTGCGCCAGTTCTTCTGGAGAACAGGTGGGCGGCCCGTCTGAAGCGCGCTCAACCAACGTGGCCTCACCCAACTCGCGCAGCGTATCTGCGGTTTCGCCCCTGATCTGACGGATCAGCAGTGTCACAAGCCTGTGCCCGGCTTGGCCGGAATCCACGTTGAAGGTGGTCAATGCCGGGTGGGCATGCTGGCTTTCGGGAATGCCGTCATAAGCAATGACCGAGACATCCCGACCAACCTGCAAGTTCAGATCAGCGGCCACGGTATAAAAGCCCAATGCAGCAAGATCAGTGGCAAAAACGATCGCTGTGGGCGGGCGGTTCAGCCGCATCAGTGCGCGGCCCTGCACGGCCCCTTCCTCTCGGGTTCGGGCTCCGTCGCGCACAAGTTCAAGATCATAGGGCAGACCTGCGATGCCCAGCCCCTCGACAAACCCGTCCCGACGCAGGTGACTGTAGTTGAATTTGAGATCGCTGCCGACATAGCCGATCCGCGTATGGCCGTGCCCGGCCAGCCTCAGGACTGCGTTACGCATTGCGCTTTCGCCGGAAATGTCGAACCAGGATGTACCTTCGGGCGGGTTCGAGCGTCCGTAACCGGTTCGTCCATACAAAATATGCGGCACCTCGAGATGGCGCAGAAGACGAACACGAGAATCATTCACGGCGGTCCGAGGCAGGATGAAGCCGTCGGCCTTGCGCTCCTCGACCAAACGGCTCAGGACTTTCAACGTGTCCTGCTCGGATTTGGCGGTCGAGATTGTCATGGTCCAGTCAAAACCGCTGGCGGCCTCGCACGCACCGGCAAGAAATTCCTGAAGGAACGGATTGTGCCCGTCCGGCTCTTCACTGTTGAGCACCATGGCGATGGCGCGAACACGTCCGGTTCGGATTGCCTGTGCATGGCTCAACGGACGGTAACCGAGCTTTCGCGCGGCGTTTTCCACCCTTTTTCGCGTTGTTTCGGCGATATCGGAATAGCCGTTCAGTGCGCGGGAAACGGTGCTTTTTGACAGCCCCAGATGTTCGGCCAGTTCGTCGATTTTGACGCGACCCGCCGCCGAGGGCGTCGCCCCGTTGTTTCTTGCCTTGGAAGTGGACGGATTCGCGTTCATGTGCTCAGGTTCGGTTCCGAAACCGGTTTCGGCAACAGTTTTGTGTGTGTTTTTTTGGATCGAGCCAAACCCGGATCCGCCGACTACTGATCCAAGTGCCAACATAGATGGTGAATTGCTGGCAACTCCGTCGCTCAGGACAGGCACAGGCTTCCCCGGCGCAAATCCAGCCTGATCACATACGAAACCGTCGGGGCGATGTCCGTGGCGGTAGCCGCAAGTGGCCGATCAAGCTCGCAGGGCGATCTTATCCGCTGCGCGATGCAAGACCCAACGAACTCGCGGCAGCACGAAGCTCTGATGAGGCCTGGGCTGGCAGCCCATCCCCCTCGCTTTCGTCGAAAACCGCGTAGGCGGCATATGCGAACCGGGGGGCCGCCTTGACCAGCTTAAGCCACCCGCCTTCAAGTTCCGGTTCGATCACGCGTTTCGGAAAATAACCAGCGGCGGGAATTGAGCGTAGGTATTGAAGGCCGAGGGTTCCGATCCCCAGCTGAAGACGTGGCGTATCAAGCTCGGGAAAGTTCAGCAAATGGTCGGCTCGGAATTCCGGGCCCCAATCAATCAGGATGTAGGCGTTGCCGAGATTGGCTGGCAGGGCATCCGGGCCGCTGGTGACCAGTACAAACTCATCTTCGAAAAGTTGCACCGCAGATAGCCCTGACACGCTTCGCGGCTCGTACATAATTGCAAGGTCCAGGCCGCCCTCTTCGATTTCGCGGGTCAGGGTTGCGGAAGACGCGGCTGACGCTTTGATGGCAACATCGGGCATCAATGTCATCAACTTGGGCAGGGCGTCGGTCAAATAGCCGTCCCATAAGCTCGGCGCCGCACCGATCGCCAGCGCGGCTGTCATCGCCGCCGGAAGGCTTGCATCCAGCTTTGCCTGTGTCCAGGTGCGTACCAGAACCTGAGCGTGTTTGAGGAAATGCCGCCCCGCTGGCGTCAGGGTCGCGCCGGATTTGCCACGTTCAAAAACGGATTGGCCTAGCTGCTGCTCGAGCGTCCGAATCCTCATGCTCACGGTCGATTGTGTGACATGCACCTTGTTTGCGGCATCGAAAAAGGTGCCCGTCTCAACGACCGCCAGGAACGTGCGGGCAAGTTCAATATCCATGAGCCACCTATTTGATTGATCGATATTATCCGTGATAAAAATTCGTTTTTCAATAAAATGAGGCCGTGCCATATTTTATGTGTAGCGCGAAAGTGCCCCTGCCATATCGGATCACCAATCAACACTTCTAATTTCGTATTGCAGCACCCAAGCTGAGGAACCAATGAAGTCTGATGCCCGAAGAAATTTCACCGGCACCGGAGCGCTACACCAACCTTGCAATGGGTAGTTGCCCATATCTGACGGAGACTAAAATGGGTCGAGATTCTGTTGTGTCACTGCTCTCGTCGCTGTTTGCCCGGCTTGTGTTCCCCATGCCCGCCGATCTGGATATGGACGGTGACGGCCTGGCCTCTCTGGCGGAGCTTCAGACGAAGTATCCTGCAGTCCCTGATGAATTCTTTCTGGAATTCGGCCCGGATGCAGATGGCTTTGTCAGTTGAGTCGAACAATCATTAAGTGCGAGGGAACCGATCCGAACTTCGGCCGTCTGCTATCTGGCGACCGCTTCGAACAAAAGCGCCTTTTGCGGCATGATCAGGAACTCGCCGTCGCGAAAGTGAGTGACCGCCTTTAGTATCTCTGAAGCAACAACGTTGGCGGCTTCCTCTCCCGCCGCGCGAAGCGCCTTTTCGTTCGGAGTTGATAACAGTTCGTCTCGCATGGCTTGCGCGTCGCAGCGCAGTTTTCGGTCGACGGAAATGGTCTTCGGTGCGGCGACGTTGAAACCAGCGGCTCCAATCAATTCGCGAACCTCATCGGCGTCGTTCCATGTGAAGGGTTGAACAGCCGTTGTGGCGGCCGTGTCACCAATGTGGACTTTCAGCACATCGGCAACGACCGCAAAAAAGGGCGGGATCGCTTTCCAGCATGTCACGACAACCAGCGCGTCTGGCTTTACGATCCTTCTGATCTCGGCCAGGGCTGCGGGTTTGTCAGGAAAAAACTGCAAACCATGTTGGCAAAACGCCAGATCGACTGCCCCATCTTTCAAGGGCATCGACTGTGCCGGTGCCTCGATCCATTCAAATCGGTGCGGGCCGTCCGGCGTGTTTGCGTCGGCAACCTGGATCATGGCCGGGTTCAGATCGCATCCGACAATACGAGCGGGTGTGGTCAGCCGCTTGGCCACGGCGCGGGCCATGACCCCCGTTCCGCAGGCCACGTCGAGCACGGTTTTTGCGGGGGGCAGCGAAATGGCATTCAGCGTGGCTTCTGCCATCGGGCCGAAAATGGCCGGGACGCGTTGTTTCTCGTATTTTTCCGCTGCAGAGGTCGAAAGATGAAAGGTGTTGTCTTGCGACATTGGATTGCAGTCCGAAGTTTACTAGGCGCGGGTATTGGTTGCCTTGACGGCCCAGGCGCGGGCCGGCAGCACGATCTCGTTCTCGCCAAGATCGGTCTTTAATCTGCCTTTCAGTTCGGCCTGTTGTTTCGGAGCGAGCTTTGCGAGGTAGCCAGGTGCCGGTCCAGCCCCTCGTGTGAACGGGTCCCAGAACGCTTCGAAGTCGGAAAAGCGGGTGTCGCGCTGGATGGGTGCCACATCGCATTGCAGGCCCGCAGCCTTGCAAAGCTCGGCCAGCCCGTCGGGCGTGCATTGAGGAAACCGGGCCGCCTCGTCTAAACTGGCCGCGTTTTCATCAATCGATGCCGCAGCTTTCCAGAAAGTGCTGATGAAGCCCATGCCACCGCCGGGATAGTCCCAGACATAGAAGCAAACAGTGCCTCCCGGCCTTACAACGCGTATCATTTCCTGCAGCCCCGCAGTTGCATCGGGGAAAAAATTGACGGCCAGACCAGACGTCGCGATGTCGAACATCCCGGTCTCGGCAGGCAGATCTTCCGCACCGCCGACGGCAAACCGAGCACGATCATCTGCCGAGTTTTCGCGGGCGAAGGCGACGAAGCCGTCCGACGGATCAACGCCGAGCACGGATTTCGGGCGACAGTGGTCCAGAATGGTTGCGGAAAGCGCGCCGGTTCCGCATCCGACATCTATCCAGTCGGCGTCAGGCGAAGGTGCCAGCCAATCCAGGAAATCGCCGGCGATCTGACGGCTCCACCGGCCCATGTAATGTTCGTAGGCATCACCGGCGGCCCAGCTGTCGAATTTAGCAGATGTGGTCATGACGATGCTCCGCCTGTGTCTTCGGGGATCACGGCATCCACTTCGATTTCGACCAGCCATTCCGGGTTCACGAAGCGTTCAATCGCCATGATCGTGTCCACCGGCCGGGAGTCCCTGCAATAGTGTTTCCGCGCCTCGATCGCCTCCTTCCAGTTGTCGATATCCGTCAGGATCACGCGGGTGCGGACAATGTCCTGCAAGCCGGATCCGGCGTCTTCGAGGGCCGCCTTGATGATTTCGAAACACTGTCTGGTCTGGGCATAGACATCGCCGATGCCGACCGTTTTTACCGTTTGCATCGACCGGCGCAGTTCCCCCGACGGCGATGAACGATCCGACCCGAACAGCACGGCTGAACCCAACGATCTCTTCCATCGGGTTGCCGTTCGAAACGAGTTGCCGTCCCTTCATTACTGGTTCCCCCAAATTGATGCGCTAGTGTAGAGAATTCTTTTTTTCTTGTCTCAGAAATAATCGACCCGGCAACCTGCGGGGACAGTTCTGTTTGACGGTCTTGAGGCAAGGCATTCTAAGTGCGATTCACACAAATCCGGGCTTCAAAAAGCAAGCCGCCGGAACAGTCCCGCGGCCAGTGTTTTCTAATCGTTTGGCCTCGGGCCCCTGCCCAGACAAGGAAGGGCTTTGGCACAAGGAAGACACACCTTCACGACGGGCAGACCGCTCTATCGACGGCCCTGCCCGCCCCGGCACAGGCCATTCGTGCCGCAGGTGAAGTCTGGTAGATGGTGCAACGGGTTGCGCAGAACGACTCACCTTTTGCTCATAATGCGATCAGTCATAGCTGAGCGATAGGGTGTCCGTCTGCGGCAGCGACTGGCACGTCAGGATCGCCCCTTTTGCAATGTCCGAGTCTTCCAGCGCCATTCGCGCGCGCATGTGGACATCGCCTTTTGCCAGCTTGGCACGGCAGGCACCACAAACCCCGGACTGGCAGGAAAAGGGCGGTTTCAGTCCTGCGGATTTTGCCGCTTCGAGAACCGTTTGGCCGCTGGCCACGTCGACCGAATGCCTGACGCCGCCCAACGTGATCTCTGCCTTGGCAGCCAGACCTTCGGCAGTGGTGTCAATCTCTGCCGCGCCGCCATAGCTTTCCATGTGGATGCGATTGGCAGGAACATCGAGCGACATCAGCGATGCTTTCACGGCCTTGTTCATGCCGCCGGGTCCGCAGACGTAATACTGCGCGTCCTGTGCATAGGGCGGGTTTTCGGCAATCAGCGCCTCGATCGCGGGTTCGTCGATGATACCTCTGCGCCAATACTCGGCCGAGGACCAGAAACCGGATTTGGAAAAGACATGGTGAATGGTCATCCGATCCGGATTGGCTTCCCCAAGGGCGTTCAGCTCGTCCAACAACAGGACAGAGTGCTCGTTGTTGTTGCCGTAAGCCAGATGCGCGAAGGAATTGGGCTCGGCCGCCATGACTGAACTGAGCATTGCGTAAAGCGGGGTGATGCCTGAACCTGCGCCAAAAAAGTAATGGGTACGCCGCGCTGTCGCTCCGGGGTCCAGGAAAAACCCGCCGAAAGGTGGCATCACATCAATCACATCGCCCTTGTTCACAGTGTCATTGACGTGGTTGCTGACGAGGCCGTTCCGGACACGCTTTACGGTGATCCGCAGGGGATCACCCGTGAACGGAGACGAGGAGATTGAATAGCTGCGCCTTTGCTCCTCTCCGTTCACCACGAAGCGGAACGACAGGTGCTGACCGGGCCGCCAGACGAAGGTTTCGCGCAGGGCGTCGGGCACGTCGAACATGACTGTCTTGGCCTGGCCGCCGATTTCCTCGCGGGTATCGAGAACGGTCAGCGGGTGGAAGTTTCGCTGGTTCATTTGGCTTCCCCCAACCATTCGAGAACGACTTTCTGATGCTGCACGACCGGGCTTTCACCAACCGCTGCGGGACCGGTTTCGAAATAGGGCGATTTCAGCGATTTCTGCTGCTGTTCACATGCGTAGATGTCTTCCCCCGTGAAGTCGCCCGCGACCATCGGGTCATCCTCGCTCATGGCGTCATGGGCTTCGTACTTGCCGCTCAGGCCGAACTTGGTCCAGAAATTCGAGGATTTCATCGACTGCTTGGCAAACTCCCAGCCGGAACTGTTGGACACCCGCCCCCGGTTGGACACTCGCGTCAGTTCGGGGCCGAGCGGCTCGACGATGAAGAGGTTCCAACCGTCCTCGGAGCCAGCCAACCCAATCCCCGGGAACAGCATCGGCACCCACGCGCCGGTCAAGTCCTCGGGGATTACACGCGGGGCAATCAGCTTACTTTCCTGATCCTTCAGAAAGTCTTCGACCGGGGGTTCCCAGAACATGTAGTGTGGGCCTTCCCAGTGGTATTTCGCGGCTTTGTGGTCGTACATTTGCAGCGTGTTCGAATGCAGGTGGCTCAGGTGGTAGACGTCGATGTAGTTTTCGACAACCACCTTCCAGTTTGCCTTAATCTCGTAGCTGTTGTTCAGGTCTTCATATTCGACCAGTTCCTCGGGTACGTGCGGGCCAATATGCTGTTCCACCGGCCCGAACCATTCAGCGATAGAGGGCGCGTCCGGGTCAGGATGCACAAATATCATCGATTTCCAGATGTCGACCCTGGCGGGTTTCAGACCCAGGCAGGATTTATCTACCTTGCCGAATTCCTCTTGTTCTTCGGGCACCGAGATCAGGTTGCCTTCAAGGTCATAGGTCCAGTCGTGATACGGGCATGTCAGCGCTTTTTGCGTCTTGCCGACGGCCCGGATCAGTTGCGTGCCGCGGTGACGGCAAATGTTATGAAACGCGCGCAGGCGCCTGTCGCGGCCCATTACCACGAAAATGTTGTTCAGCCCGGCCTGAACGGTGATGTACTGGCCGGGTTCGCTGACATCCTCCATGAACCCGGCATAACGCCAGGTTTTCGAGAAGATCTCGCGCATTTCGCGATCGAACCACTCTTGAGAAGTGTAGGCCTCGACAGGCAGCATGTGAAGCATTCGGGTCATTCGGGTGTTCCCAAGATTGGTGTGAGCCCTAGCCGGGCAGAAAATCGGCGGTTATCAGCAAGATACCGAAGACGACCCAGGCAACCTGGATCAACCAGTACAGAACGGGGTCTTCGTCCCGCGTTACTTCAGACAACAAAAACGCATAGCCCGTGCGGTAACTCTGGACTGTCCAAAACAGGAACAGCAGCCCCCAGAGCGATTGATAGCCAAGCACTGTTGCAATCATCAGCACGGCGAAAGCGATGTAGTTGAGTGGACGCATCTGGATCATGAGCGGCTTTCCAATCCTTCCAGCAGGTTGCCCGCGAGGGATTGTGCGGCTTGCGGCCACTCCTGCGGCATGTTCAACGGCGCCAGAGACGCCACGTTCAGATATAGCGCAACGATGCCATGGGCCGCGACAGCGATCGCGTGATGGTCGGCTTGTGGATAGTCCTTGCTCAAAATACCTGCAATCGCGGCCTCGAACGCCAGAAGGGAGTCTCGGCAGGCGGCGCGCAGGTCCGCATCTTCTGCGGCACGCGCTGTCAGTGCCGCAAACGCCAACACCATGTCCGGGGTCGATTCCATCGTTTCGGAAAACAGAAGCTCGACCAGAGCCGACCCCGCGCCATCTTCCGGAAGCGCGGCCAACAGCGCTTCGGTCTGTTCGGCAAAGCTGCGCAGGACATAGTCCTGCAACGCCATGATCATTTCGTCCCGATTGCCCAGATGGTGTCGGATCAGCGGCCGGGTCAGCCCCGCATCGTCCGCGATTTGCGCAAGCGAGGCGCCTTCAAGCCCGAAACGTGCCACGCAACGCACCAGTGCGTTCATCACCTGTGCATAGCGTTCGTCTCGGTTTGATGGGCGCCCGGCCACGTCAGTTCCAGTACTTCAGCTGCAATGTCGAATTGGCCGTCGCGCCAGTGGCGACAGCCGCATCCTCGAATTTCGGCAGCAAACCCCGTCGCCCCATTCCGGAAAACGCATATCCTTCGGTCGGTACTTCGCCTTTCATGTCCAGATCGCTGTCCAGGTCTTCGTCGTGCATTGCGGCGAAGGCATAGGTGCCAGCCGGAAGGTTGTGAAACGTGACCGAGACCGTCGGACCGGCTGCGGGGACTTGGGCCATCGCGATCGCCGTGGCCACGTCCATCGTCTCAAAGCCCGCGGCCTGATCGAAGGCCGCCACGATCACTGCGCCATTGCCATTCCGCAACCCGTCGACAGTCACCGAAAGCGGTGCGGTTTCGGACGATTGCGCAATGGCTGCGACTGCGGTGGCAGCAGCAAGGGCCGCCACTGAGACAAGTTTGAAAGGTTGCATCGAGTCACCATAAGTTGTCAACTGTGACAGTATTTAGGGCTGCCTCCATTTATTGTCAACAGTGACAGGTTATTATTTTGGAACGTCAAACTTCAACGCATCCGGGCGGCCTCGGCCGACGCTGTGCAGTGCTCTGCCATTCGTTCGGTATGATAGGTCAGGTTTTCAAACAAGGCCTGCGCCCAGTGTAGTGCCCCTGATGTCAGCAGGAACACTTCGGGCACGATCACCCACTCTCCAATCCACGCGCCGCCGGACCTTTCGTGTTGGTGAAGGGTGAACTCCCCGATCTGTTCCGCTTTCTGCCGGCCGAGGCGCGACACCGCCTCCATGAATTCAGATGCCCGCTGGTTGCGTTTGTGGTGCATGGACGAGGACGCGCCTTTGCCTTTGGCATGTACTTCAGAGATCTCGGCAATGTCGGATGAGGACAGAAGGTTGATATTGTGGGCGATCTTGCAGAGCGTGGCGCAGAGTGATCCTAGTGCAGTCACCACATCCGCGATCCCGTCGCGGGCGTTTTGCCAGTGGGGCGCGACACTGCCCAGCCCCAGGCTTTCCGCGACCACTGTCTTGACCCTCTCTCCCTCTCCGCTCTCGTAGCCCCGCAGATCACCAACCGGGCCGCCGATTTGCACGTTGAGGCCACGACCCGAAGCCTGTTCCAACGCCTTGTTGCGGCGCGCCAGTTCTGACCGCCACACCTCCAGTTTGGTGGCCAGCTTCATGGGAACCGCATGCTGACCGTTGGTGCGCCCCATAAGAATGGTCGAGGGGTAGTCGCGGATATGCCCGTCCAGCAGTTCGAGCAGCCGGTTGATGCCAATCTCGATTTCCGCAAGGCCAAGCTTCATCTGCATGACCATGGCGGTGTCCATAATGTCCTGTGTGGTCGCCCTGTGGTGAACGTGATCTGCATGCGCGCGCACCAATGACCGAATCTGTTTCACCAGCCCCACGATGGGGCGCCCGACCAGATCCATTTCCGCAGCCAGTGCTTCGGTATCCAGATCAGAGATACCCACGGCTTCGATCGCCAAGGCCGCCTCGGTCGGGATCAGGTTCAGATCGGCCTGACAGCGCGAAAGGATCTGTTCGACCTTCAACCACGCAGCGATGGTGGCGGGCTCGGACCAGATCCTGCGCATTTCAGCGGAGGAAAAGCAGTTGCGGTAGATCCGGTAATCAAGCATCGCCCAGTCCACCGTCGGCGATACGCCGTTCATTCATGATTGACCGAATGCGGAACCCCATAGCCAAAAGGCCGAGCAGCAGGAATCCGGCGGCGATGGGGCGTTCGACAAAGATGAGCGCGCCGCCATCGGACATCAGCAGCGCCTGGCGGAAGGTTTCCTCGGCCCCCTTCGCCAGGACGAAAGAGATGACGAAGGCCGCCACGTTGAAGTCGAATTTGCGCATCAGCCAGCCCGCAAACCCGGCCACAGTCATGACAGTCACGTCGAACATCGAACCTCGGGCGGAATAGGCGGCGACAAAAGCGGTCAGAAAGATCAGCGGATAGAGCACGTTGACCGGAACCTTCAGGATCAGGCGCGCAACCTGCGTGGCCCCAAAGTAGCCGATGATCCCGTAGGCAAAGATTCCCAGCATCCCGCAGGCAAAAAGCTGATAGACCAGTTCCTTGTCCGTGAGAAACAGGGTGGGTCCGACCTGAACGCCGTGGATCAGGAAAACGCCCAGCAGGATGGCCCCGATGGTCGAACCCGGGATGCCAAGCGTCAGCAGCGGCGCCATCGACGGCCCGGACACCGCGTTGTTGGCGGCCTCGGGCGCGGCGACGCCTTCCAGCGCACCCTTGCCCCATTGCTCGGGGTTCCTGGCGCGGCGCTTGCCTTCGCCGTAAGAAATGAAGGCCGCAATGGCCGAGCCGAGCCCGGGAAGAACCCCGATCCCCGCGCCGATGAATCCGCCCCGAATGGCGTGCGGGATACAGGGTTTATATTCTTCAAAGGTCAGGCTGTGCCCGGTAGGGTCGCTTTTGTTTCCACTGACTTCACCTTTGGTCTTCTTGCGCTCTTCCAGTTGGGCAAAAACCTCGCTCAGAACGAAGACGCCGATCATAAGAGGCACCAGTCCGATACCATTCGACAGATCAAACGAACCAAACGTGTACCGTTCTTCGCTGGAAATCGGGTCGAGACCGACCATGGCCACAAGGATGCCGAGCAGGGCCGAGATCAGGCCCTTGGTGATGGATTTTCCGATCACGGACCCGATCACCACGAAGGCCGCGAAGTAGATGGCGAAAGTTTCGGGCGGGCCGAGTTTCAGCGCGATGGCGGCGATGAAACCGACACCCGCCACAAGCAGGATGTCCCCCATGAAATCGCCGATAACCGACGAGATCGTCGCAACCTTCATCGCCTTACCTGCCTTGCCTGCACGGGCCAGCGGATAGCCGTCGATCTGCGTCGCTGCACTTGCCGCCGTTCCGGGCGTATTGAACAGAATCGCGGCAACCGAACCTCCATAACGCCCCGATTTGCCAATCACATAGAGAAACGCCAATGCAAACAGAGGCGGCATGTAGAAGGTAATGGGCAGCAGCATTGCGATGGCCGCCGAGGCGGTCAGGCCGGGGGTGGCACCGACGATCATGCCGACGGCAGCAGCCAGAACAATGGCTAACAGGAGTGTCGGATCGGTGATGACCGACAGAAGGGCGGGAAAGATCTCCATTGTGTCTACCCTCGGAACCAGTCGAGCAGATCGAACACCTCGCCATAAGGCGGGAAGACGCCGAGCAACTCGAAAAAGATGATGTGGAAGATGAGCGGGCAGACGATCACGGATATGGCCAGCCCGATCCGACTGCGGACACCGAAGATATACAGAACTACCGGCGCGGTGATGGCTGTGGGCAGGACGTAGCCGAACCAGCGGAATGACTGCTGATAAATCAGAGGAATGGCAAACAGGATCAGGATGTTCAGCGTGCCCGTGTCGCCTTCTTCAACAGCGGCCTGTCGTGCCTGCACCAGGCGCAGCCCGTTCATCAGTACCAGGCCCGAGAGGGCGAGCAAGGCAACCGATGCGAAAAAGGGCACGATCCCGGCCCATGTGTCTCCGGGGCTTGCAGCCGGAACCTGCCAGGCCCCCCAGATCACGACCAATGACAACAGCGCGAGTACAAATCCCTCGATCACGTCCCGCATGGTGTTCTCCTTCAGAAACATCTCGGGTGGAGCGGCCGGGCCGAAGCTGAGTCCGCCCCGGCCGTTGCCCACCTCAGTTATTCAGAGTCGCAACCAGCGGCACGGCATCCGCTGTCATCGCGGTCAGCGTAGCCTTGGCATCCGCGCCTGTCGCAAAGACCGGACCGGTGCCGCGCTTTGCCAGAAGCTCTGCAAATTCCGGCTTTGCCGTGATCTCGGCCAGCGCCGTTTCCATGGCGGAAACCACTTCGGCCGGCGTTCCCTTGGGCGCGAAAACGATCACCGGCGACGATACCGCGGCAAAGGGAACGCCCAGTTCGCCAAAGGACGGAACATCGGACATGATATTGTCCCGCTCGGCGCTGTTGACGGCCAGTGCGCGAAGCTGCTCTTCAAAACCGCGCAATTGCTGCACCCCGAGGAAACCGAAGTCGGCCTGTCCGCCAATCAGCGCAGCTCGGGTCGGGCCGCCGCCCTTGAACGGCACATCCTGCGCCTCGATTCCGTTGTTGGCCAGGAACCCGAGACCGCCCACGTGATGGAACCCGCCGCGCCCGGAATGGGCCCAACGCAATGACCCAGGGTTTGCCTTTGCCGCTTCAATAACGTCCTCTACGCTTTGATAGGTGCTGTCTGTGGGCACCATCAGCGAGGTCTGCAGCTGGCCGACCTGAGCGACGAAGTCAAAGCTATCCAGTGCATCAATGTCTGTGTCGCGTGTCATGGTCGACAGCAGGAAAGACCCGCCCGAGGTCATCATCATCGTATAGCCATCAGGCTTGGCCCCGACCACGGCGTTGGCGCCAATGAGGCCACCGGAACCGGGTTTGTTCACGACGACCACCGGAACGTCCAATACGCCATCTGCAGCGGCGGAAATGGCACGCGCATAGGCATCGGTGCCGCCCCCGGCCTGATAGGGTACCACGATATTGATCGGGCGTTTCGGCCAGTCGGCGGCGAAGCTGGCGGTTGCCGTTGCGACCAGCGCGGTCGCCGCTGTGACGGCAGCAAGGAATGCTCTGCGTTTCATGTGGGCTCCTCCAAAAAGTGACGCAGCCTTTCTAGCAGGCCATTTGATTGCGATTTTTGCAAATGTAGCATTAAATAATGCAAATAATGAAAGAGTCCTGTCGATGAACATCAAAGCTCTCCGCGCCTTCCGCCATGCTTTTTCCGAAGGCTCCATTGCGGCGGCCTCGGACATCATGCATCTAAGTCAGCCTGCCATCAGCAGACTGATCAGCGGTTTGGAAGCAGAACTGAAGCTTAGGCTGTTTGACCGCAGCGGGCGCAGCCTGTCCCCAACCACCGAGGGGATCGCGTTTTACCGCGAAGCCGGGCGCATTCTGGATAACCTGGATGAGGTTCCTCGCATTGCAGCCGAAATCCGCGCTGGTCGCACCGAAAGCCTTCGGGTTGTGACGATGCCTCGGATTGCCCAATTTCTGTCGGCACCCGCTGTCGCGCAATTCACCCGGGAAAACCCCGAAGTGAGTGTGACCTTGGACGTCCGCGCGCGCCGGGACGCGAGCAAATGGCTGGCCGGGCGAGAGTACGATATCGGAATAGCAGCCCTGCCGGTCAGCCATCCGGACATCAGAACGGTGCCGCTTGTCCGCGTGCGAGCCCTGGCAATCCTGCCCCGGGATCATCCGTTGGCCAATGAGGCATCGATAACCGCAGAGCAGCTTGCCAGTGAAACGATCATCCGCCTGATGCAGGGCTTGTTGCTTCGGGATCAGTTGGACGACGCTTTCAACTCGGCTGGTGTTGCGCCCGAAGTGACCCATGAAGTGTCCTTGTCCCAACTTGCTTGTGCCTTGGTGGCCGAAGGTGCAGGTATCACGATCGCCGATGAGATGGTGGCGGCGTCGTTCGGGGATCGCTTGGTATCAATCCCGATCGAGCCGGAAAAATGGATGACATTTGGAATGTTGCTTCCGAAGTATCAACAGTCGGGATCGGCGGCCAAGCAGTTCCAGGACAAGTTGGTGGAGCACGTAAAACGCGTATGCCGTTCCAGCGACACCATGCGCAGCGAGGTGTCCTGATCCACCGACTTACCGTTCAGGCGACTAATGTGGACCTGACTGGCTTGCCTGATTGGAAATCGCGCTCCAATCGAGGTGCGCGGTAGAAATCCTCGCGTTTTTAGTAGTTGTTATCGATCTAGCGAACTCAGGCAGGAACTCTCCTGACCGGCTGGCATGTGAATTGTGCCGGCATGAAAGCCTTAGTACAGTTTCTAGCAGTTCGAATTTTGGAAGCGCACTCCAGTACCGCTCCAAAACGGTCAAATTCTAACTTTCCCGACAAAGTTGGATACCGCAAACGCCAGTGACAGCCCCTATTCAGCGCTTGGAACCGGACGCGGAACTCCATTCTCGTCGATCGCAACAAAGGTGAAGATCGCTTCGGTCACCTTTTCACGGACGCCGATGAGGCCGCGCAAAACCCAGGCTTCGATGGATATGGCCATTGAGGTTCGGCCCACACGCGACACCTCTCCGTAGATGCATAACACGTCACCGACTTTCACCGGACGTATGAACTTCATCGCGTCAACAGCGATTGTGGCAACGCGGCCTTGCGCACGTGTAGCTGCAACAATTCCACCAGCGATATCCATCTGGCTGAGAACCCAGCCGCCAAAGATATCGCCGTTAACGTTGACGTCCGCCGGCATTGCTGCCGTGCGCAAGGTCAGTTCACCTCTCGGAGTTTCACTGCTCATCTTTTGTGCCCTTCTTCGGTTCAGGACACGGTCATCATGTCCGGAAGTTCTTGTCCTGCCATGAGCGCCAGAGGTGGATTGCACTGTTCAGTCGCGCGTTGCAGGCCGTTATGACGTTCCCTGGGTTCCCTTATAAGACGTTCCCTGACGTCGCCATAGCTGTGATCGCCGCAGTTCTTCACCCGAGCTTTTCCGGCGGTAGGGCGTTTTTCAGCACTTTCTCATTTATGCGACCGAACATGGCCGTCGGGCTGTGTTTGGCCATCCATATGGTCATTTTGTTCATCAGCCCCGGAGCCGTCAGGAACTTGCCACCCAGATTGCCGAGCGCTTCGGTGACAACTGCGTCTGCATTCATAACGCTTGATGGAACCTTGCTCCAATCCAACCCGGTACCGGCAGCCATCGGGGTATCGGTCGGTCCGGGCGACAGGACATGAACGTCAATGCCCTTCGGCCGAAGCTCGGCCCGCAGGGATGCGCCGAAGTTCAACACGTAAGCCTTGCTGCCTGCATAGTTTGAAAAATAGGGGTTCGGCATGTGGCCCGACAGGCTTGAGACCAGAACGATCCCGCCCCGTCCGCGCTTTAGCATTCCTTGGCAAAAGTGGTGGGTCAGGCGAAAGGTCGACAGAACATTCAGCCGCAGCAATGCCATTCCCTGATCCGCATCGGTCGTTTCAAACGCGCCGTTCACCTCGACACCGGCAGAATGAACCAACAGACCGATTTCTTCGGGGATGGTACACACCGCGTCGATGCCGGCCTCCGTTCCGAGATCAGCGGCGACACAGCGTACTTCCACTCCGTGGCGAGCGCTGAGATCGCTGGCCATAGCGTCCAGCACGTCGGCGCGGCGCGCCACGAGGATGAGGTTCATCCCGGCAGCCGCAAGCTGGTTCGCAAATTCGGCGCCAATTCCGGAACTGGCACCTGTGACCATCGCCCAATTGCCATACCTGTCCTGATACGTCCTGCCCATGCTACCCCGCCTCTCCCTTGCTTCGCTTCGTCGCAAAAACCATCGCGTGTATCCTGAGGGTCGGCACTTCTTTTGTCGATGTGGTCGCGGGTAGTTTATCGCGTCGGTTAGCGCCGTACCGGTCGACCCGCCCAGTTGAGTGCCACCCGATCCAACCTGTGCAATACACTTTCGCGCCGGCTGACGGTTATGTGGTTAGGCCCATTTGGCGTACAGCCAGATCGCGCATGATCTCTTCCGAACCGCCGCCGATGGCCATGATCTTGACTTCGCGATAAACGCGCTCGACCGGATTGCCGAGCATGTAACCTGCGCCACCAAAGATCTGCATCGATTCAGACGCCACAAATTCCAGCGATTTCGTCGCCTGTACCTTCGCCTTTGCGATTTCGGCGGCAGGCATTTGGCCCGCGTTGATGGTGTAGCAAATCTGATCCAGATAGGCCTGATTCATGTCTATCCGGGCCGAGATTTCGGCAAACTTATGGGCGATGACCTGATGATCGATCAGGCGTTTGCCAAAGGTCCTTCGTTCGCGCGCCCAGTCCAGGGAGGCGTTGAAACACAGCTTCATCATGCCCAGCGAACCGGCGATCAAAGCAAGCCGTTCATGATTGAAGTTTTCCATGATCGCAAGGAAGCCCCGGTTTTCAGGACCGATCAGCGCGTCGGCGGGAACGTGGCAATCCTTGAAGAACAAAGAGGCCTGTTCGGAACAATGCCAACCCATCTTTTCTTCGCCTCTAGTGCGGGTAAAGCCTGGTGTGCCGGCTTCGATCAGAAACAGAGAGATACCGCCCAGACCCGCATCGCCCGTCCGTGCGCCGACGACAAACCACTTCGAGGCCATGCCGCCGGTGATAAAGCACTTTTCACCATTCAAAACCCACCCGTTACCTGATCGCGTGGCGGTCGTGCGCATGTTGGCCACATCTGATCCGCCACTGGGCTCAGTGATCGCCAGCGAAGACGACATCCTGCCCGCGATAATTTCGGGCAGAACGGTGGTGCGGAAGTCATCTGATGCAAACCGCGCCATCGGCGCAATTGAAATCGCGCGCCCGCCCACGGCCGCCGCCACCCCCGATGCACCGCAGCCAAAGATCATTTCGTTGAAGTCGGCACGCAGAAAGGCATCATCCATTCCCATCCCACCGTATTCTACGGGCACCCCAAAGCCGAACACACCGAATTCGGCCACTTTTTCATCCAGTTCGGCGGGAACGGCTTTGTCGGCCTCCCACTTTTCGATGTGGGGGTGAATCTCGCTTTCGACAAATCGCTGGAAATTGTCCCGGAAGTGTTCGCGCTCGGGTGTCATAAAGGGTGAAATCAGCGCCATCTCGGCCTCCTAGCCATTCAGTACTTTCTCAACCGGCTGTTCGGATAATGCACTGGTCGCGCCCAGTTTGACCGTGTCGAGCCATTCATACCGATCTTTTGACCCGCTTGATCTCCCGGGTGTCCAGTGATTTGAAAGTCTCATGGCCGGGGAAGGCCCTTGCAAAGGTTCATCTCGGTCTCTGCTCAACGTTCGCAAGTACGTCGGGATTCTTCGTGTCTTTGTGTGAACATCATCGAAATCCCCTCAAAATGGTTACAGTGCCCGATCTGGGGCATGACTGCCTAGCTTTCGGAACTCACCAGCCGCACTTCGCTTCGCCGTTGCAGATGCGGGGTCAGCAGGTAAATGAACTCCTGCACGATTTCCGCGGTCTCAGCTTCGCTCCGGACAAATGAGTCATGTGTCAGCAAGCCACGATAGAAAATTCGGGCGATGGTCCACAGGCGAATAAATTTCGCATTGTCGCCATCCGTCGTCTTGAGATGAAGCAATGCGTTTTCATTGATGGTGTCGTTCCAGTCCAGCAGCGAGTCGTGGATCTGGTCCGCAAGCTCTTTATCCGTGCGGATCGCCACCAGAATCTCGTGCAGGGCGCGCATCGCGTCGGTGTTCATGACCTGCCGCCAAAGCCGTTCCAGATCCCTCTCGATTGTCTGCTCAGGTCGGTTTTCGCGGCCAGCCAGCCAGCGGATCGAGGCCTGCATGATCCAGTCGCTGGTCGCCACCATCAATGCGGTCTTCGAGGTAAAGTGGTGGGTCAAAGCTCCGCGCGAAAGCCCTGCCTCTTTGCACACACGCGACGTGCTGGTTTCGGAGTAGCCGTATTTCACGAGGCACCGCATCGTCGCCTCAAGGATCGTCTGCCGCGACTTTTGCGCCCTGGTCTCGCGTTTGGTCGGTTTGCTGTTGGCCATATTCCACCTTATTCAGCTTCGGTCTGCCCCTTTGCGATTTCGAAAGGTTTGATGCGACACGAAGCAGTTGACAAACAGAACGTTCTGTTTGTTTGATGGCATCAAAACTGACGCAGGTCCAGTGGATTCAAAGGGGAGTTCATGCCGAAACAAATCCGAATAGGCGGTGCCAGCGGATTTTGGGGTGAATCCGATATGGCCGTGCCGCAGTTTCTGGAAAACGGGCGGCTGGACTATATGGTGTTCGACTATCTGGCTGAAATCACGATGTCCGTTTTGGCGCGCGCGCGCGCAGCTGATGCAGACAAGGGTTATGCGGTGGACTTCGTGAATTCGGTCCTGCGTCAGAACCTGCCCGAGATCGCGCGGCAGAAGATCAAGGTCATTGCAAATGCGGGTGGCGTGAACCCCGAAGCCTGCGGCGAAGCCGTACGGTCACTCATTGCCGATCTGAGGTTGGATCTGAAGGTCGCCGTGGTTTTGGGGGACGATATTCTACCTCGCTTCAAGGCCGGGGAATTCGCTGACGCGCGCGAGATGTTTGTGAACACTCCGCTGCCGAAACCAGAAACTCTGCAAAGCGCGAACGCCTATCTGGGCGCCTTCCCCATCGCGCAGGCGCTGGCGGGTGGTGCAGAGATACTTGTAACCGGTCGCTGTGTGGATAGTGCCGTCACGCTGGGGGCCTGTATCCATGAATTCGGCTGGGGAGCGGATGATCTGGACCAACTCGCGGGTGGCAGCCTTGCAGGACACGTAATCGAATGCGGGCCGCAAGCCACAGGTGGTAATTTCACCGATTGGCGGGATGTGCCTGATATGGCCAACATCGGTTATCCAGTCGCAACGCTCACGGCCGACGGAAGCTTTACCGTCGAAAAGCCCAAAGGCACCGGCGGTTTGGTGTCCGTCGGGACCGTCGCTGAACAGATCATCTATGAGATCGGCGACCCACAGGCCTATATCCTGCCTGATGTTGTCTGCGATTTCGCGCAGGTTGTCGTGACGCAAATCGGCCCCGATCTGGTCCGGGTTGCTGGGGCCCGGGGCCGCGCGCCAACCGAGTGTTATAAGGCCAGTGTCACTTTCCTGGATGGATATAAGGGCTCAATCATGCTGGTGTTTACCGGCTTTGACGCCGAGGTCAAGTTCCGCGCTTATGCGCAGGCGGCTCTGACCCGTGCTCGCGGAAAACTGGCCGCCAGAAACTTGCCGGATTTCGAAGGGATATGCGTTGAGCCGATCGGATCCGAAGCCAAATATGGCGATTATGCCCGAGAATTGGGCGTGCGCGAGATTGCGGGCCGGATCACTGTAAAACACATGGATAAAACCGGCGTCGCCCTTTTCTTGGCCGAGGTAATTGGCGCGGGCCTTGCAACGCCAGCCGGTCTGTCCGCATTTGGCGGTGGCAAGCCAAAACCGATGCCGACCGTGCGCCTGTTTTCGTGCCTGATCCCGAAAGCGGATGTGCCGGTCCATGTCGTCACGGAGAGCGGCGCACAATCAGTGGATATAGCGGCGGGGCAACCATTTACGGATTCCGAACCCCTGCCCGGCATCCCCGCTGTTCTAGAAGCCTGCACAGTCGAAGTGCCCCTGATCAAGTTGGCCTTCGGACGCTCGGGCGACAAGGGCGACAAGGCCAATATCGGCCTGATCGCCCGCAAGTCCGAATACTTGCCTTATATTGCTGCCGCGGTAACCTCGGATGTGGTGACGGCCCGCTTTGCCCATCGACTGAAAGGCGGGGTAGAGCGGTTTTATATGCCGGGCATGCACGCGCTGAATTTCGTACTGCATGATGCACTGGGTGGCGGTGGCACGGCCGCACTGCAGGACGATCCGCTGGGCAAGGCCTATGGGCAGATTCTGCTGGATCACCCCATTCCTGTTCCCCCCTCTGTTGCGGAGGCGCTCTGATGCCCGTTTTCCAGACCAGAATATCGACCTCATCCGAAGCGTTTGGGCAGAACCGTCGGGATATGCTGGCACTGATCACCGAACTGCGCGAGTACGAAGCGCGTGCCGCTGCGCGTTCGGACAGCCGCAAGGCCCGTTTCGACCAGCGTGGCCAGTTGACCCCGCGCGAGCGGGTCAAGCGCCTGCTGGACCCGGGTATACCGTTTGTCGAGCTGTTCAATATGGCGAATTTTCTGGTCGACGACCCAGACCCGGAAACCTCCATTCCCGGCGCGTCGATGATAACCGGGATCGGCTATATCAGCGGCACGCGCTGTCTGGTCTATGCCGATGACAGCGGGATCAATGCGGGCGCGTCGACCAATATGTCAGTGAACAAAGGACTGGCCATTCTCAAGATCGCGCTGAGACAAAAGCTGCCCTTTGTGCATCTGGTGGAAAGCGCCGGGGCCAATCTGATGCAGTACACCGTAGAACTTTGGGCCAATGGCGGCGGGCTGTTTTACGGTCTGGCCAAACTGTCCGCAGCCGGCATTCCGACCTTTGTGGTTCTGCACGGGCCTTCCACTGCTGGTGGCGCCTATCAGCCGGGCATGTCGGATTACGTAATTGGCGTGAAACACAATGGCATGGCGGCGCTGGCCGGAGCCGCGCTGACGCAGGCCGCAACTGGTGAGGTGGCCGATGAGCGCGAACTGGGCGGTACCGAGATGCACGCTTCGGTTTCGGGCCTTGTGGAATACCTGGCCGAGGACGATGCGGATGGCATCCTGATATGTCGCGATCTGGTCGAGCGTCTGGACTGGAACAAGAACGCCCGCCCCCTGCCCCGCAAACAGGTCGAACCGCCGGTCTATTCTCCGGACGAACTCGCCGGTGTCGTCCCTGTGGATTACAGAACCGCCTTTGACTGCCGCGAGATCATGGCCCGGATCACCGATGGCTCGAACCTGCTGGAATTCAAACCCCGTTTTGGCCCTGCGACCGTCTGTATTCAGGCCCGAGTTTTTGGTCATTCGGTTGGAGTCATTGGCAACAATGGCCCGCTGGACCCTCAGGGTGCGGCCAAGGCAACGCAGTTCTTCCAGCTCTGCGACAGCGCAGACATGCCGATCATCTTTCTCAACAACATCACCGGCTACATGGTGGGTACCGAGTACGAGCAGGCGGGTATGATCAAGCTTGGCTCCAAGATGATTCAGGCCGTGTCGAATCTCCGCGTTCCAAAGTTTTCACTCTATGTCGGTGCCAGCTTTGGTGCCGGGAATTACGGCATGTGCGGTCATGCTTTTGATGCGGATTTCCTGTTCTCATGGCCCAATGCGCGCACCGGAGTAATGGGTGGCGAGCAGGCCGCCATGACCATGGATGTTGTTGCCCGCGCGGGAGCCGCCCGCAAGGGGGTTGAGATCACGCCCGAGATGGAAGCGAAGATGGCCAGGCAGAAACAGGCCATTCAGGACGTGTTCGAACCGCAGGAAAGCGTCTTCTACACCTCGGGCCGGATGTTGGACAACGGTATCATCGACCCGCGCGACACTCGAAAAATTCTGGGCTTTTTGATCGAGACCACATGGGAAGCACGCAACCGAGACCTGAAACCCAACACCTTTGGCATCGCAAGGATTTGAGAGGGCGCAACTTGGCTGATTTCAAGACCCATCAAACCTTCGAACTGGACAATCAGTGCAACAGCCGGTCGGTGTGGTCCGACCAGGCCGATGCCACCTCCGAAACCGCAAAGGTCTGATCCATGCCGCGCTTCAACTCGATCCTTGTGGCCAATCGTGGTGAAATTGCCTTGCGGGTGATGAAAACAGCGCGTTCGCTGGGCTATCGCACCATCGCCGTCTATTCCGAGGCCGATGCCACCGAGCCGCACGTGAAATTTGCCGATGATGCGGTCTGTGTGGGTCCGGCACCTGTAGGCGAAAGCTATCTGCGTGCGGACAAAATCCTTGAGGCTGCCAGGAAGGCTGGTGCGGGCGCGGTGCATCCGGGCTATGGCTTCTTGTCCGAAAACGCTGATTTCGCAAAGGCTTGTGTCGACGCGGGTATTGTCTTTATCGGTCCCACGGCCGAAGCGGTTGACCTGATGGGCAACAAGGCTGCCGCCAAGCGCCGGATGATTGAGGCGGGTGTGCCTTGTGTTCCTGGCCGTGAGGGCAAGGGTCAGTCGGACGAGCAACTGATCACTGCCGCAGCCGAGCTCGGTTTTCCAATCATGGTCAAGGCTGCCGCAGGTGGCGGCGGGCGCGGGATGCGTCTGGTCCAGATGGCCGAGGAACTGCCCGCTGCGCTGATCTCGGCCCGGTCCGAGTCGCTGAACGCCTTTGGCTCGGACGAGTTGATTCTGGAAATGGCCCTCATCCGCCCTCGTCATGTCGAGGTTCAGGTTTTTGCCGACGCCCATGGTAACGCCATCCACTTTGGCGAACGTGACTGTTCCGTCCAGCGCCGACACCAGAAGATCATTGAAGAGGCCCCCTGCCCGATCATGACCCCCGGACTGCGCGCGGCGATGGGCAAGGCCGCCGTCGATGCGGCGCTGTCGATCAGCTATCTGGGCGCGGGCACGGTGGAGTTCCTGGTGGACGCCTCGGGCAAGTTCTACTTCCTTGAAATGAATACCCGCCTTCAGGTGGAACATCCGGTGACCGAGATGATCACCGGTCTCGATCTGGTGGCGCTGCAAATCAGCATCGCACAGGGCGAACCCCTGCCGTTGGTCCAGGATGATGTGCAGTTGAATGGCCATGCGATCGAGGCGCGTCTTTACGCCGAAGACCCGGCGCAGGACTTCCTGCCGATAACGGGTCATGTGGACCTTTGGCAACCCCATCGCGGCGAAGGCATAAGGATCGACAGCGGTATCGAGACCGGCAGCGTCGTCTCGCCCTATTATGACCCGATGATCGCCAAGGTCATCGCCTGGGGCCCGGACCGTGAAACCGCCACCGCGAGGCTGAGCGCGGCACTGGCCAAAACACGACTATTCGGCATCAAGACCAACAAGGGCTTCCTGTCGGCAATTCTAGACAAGGAAACCTTCGCCAAGGGCCAAGCTACCACTGCCTTCATCGCCGAGGAGTTCGGCGCAGAAGAAATGACGCCACCGGTGTTGTCCGAAACCGAAGCAATGATTGCGGCCGTTCTGCAGTACGACGACTCGCGCCACCGGAGTATGGCGGCCACGCTGGGTATCAACCCGGAACTGGCCAACTTCAGCTCAACTGGGCATCTGGAAACCGACTATCGTTATGTCAACGAAGGCAAGACCCGCGACGTAACGGTGACCGCCACTGAAAGCCGCTATCACGTGACCTGTGGTAAAACCCACGCCGCTATCACCATCGAGCGTCAAGAAGGCACCGAAGCCCGCTTGCGGGTGAACGGACGCATTGTCCCGGTCGGTATGCTTGTCACCGAACGTGGCCATATTCATCTGGACCATCAGGGCCGTACGTTCGCCCTGCGCAACGAGCTCGAATTTCCGGCTTTGGCCGAGGAGGCACGCGGCGGAGGCCGTGTGGCGGCACCGATGCATGGTGCTCTGCTGGAAATCAATGTGGTCGTGGGCGACACCGTCGCCAAGGGCGATCGTTTGGCGGTTCTGGAAGCGATGAAAATGCAGCACGCGATCGAAGCGGAAATCGACGGTACCGTGACCGAAGTTCAGGCCAGTGCCGGAGGACAGATTGCCGCCGATGAGGTGATCCTGATCATTGAACCCGCCGAGGAGGGAGAAGATGTTTGATCAACCGCAGGCCGTTCAGGTCGAGAGTCAGTCGCTTTACGATCTTCTGAAGGACCGGAGCGAGGAAGATCTGGCCCGCGCCACCCTGTTCAAGGGTTGGACCGCCAACCGGATCCTGGGCCATCTGCATGTCTGGAACATCGGTGCAGACCTGTCGCTGAGCAAACCCGAGGCTTTCGCGCCTTTCAACACTGACGCCATTGCCCACTTCAGCAGCGGTGATCTTGCCGGGTTTGAGGCGAAATACCTCGAGGGCTTATCGGGGCACGCGTTGCTGGATGAATGGATGTTCTACTCCACTGGTATGTGCGACCGCTTTGCGCAGGCCGATCCCAAGGCGCGGGTACCGTGGGTCGGGCCGGATATGTCCGTGCGATCGTCCATTTCTGCCCGGCTGATGGAAACCTGGTCGCACGCGCAGGCGCTTTACGATCTGTTCGGTGTCGTGCGGCAGGATCACGACTACATCAAGAATATCGTCGTTCTGGGTGTGAACACTTTTGGCTGGACCTACAAGAACCGCAGCTTGGATTTGCCCGGTACGATGCCCCATCTAAACCTGACCGCCCCTTCCGGTGAAGTCTGGGAATGGGGGGAACCCAATGAGGCCGAGCGGATCGAGGGCCGCGCCACAGAGTTTTGCCAGGTCGTCACCCAAACCCGTAATATCGCCGACACCGCCGTGCAAGTGACCGGCCCGATTGCCACGGAATGGATGGGCATGGCGCAGTGTTTTGCGGGCCCCCCCGAAGTGCCCCCGGCCCCCGGCCAGCGCCATATGGCCTGAGGTCGTAAGAACACGTCTGGGTAAACCCCCAAAAAGTCGCCAGATATGGCCGCGAAGGTTTGGTGCGATCAGGCGACGCGCGACAGCATCTGGTGTTGGCCACCACCCTGATCGCAGACGGTGTCCAACCTGTCGGTGTTCAGGTTCGAAAACTTGGCGGCCGGCATTTATTTCATTCGCTGCGAACGGACAAATACCAAGCCTGAAAACGACCACTCCTCGATTGCGGCCAGCTAAAATCTCGGGCCGCACGGCGCCTCAATTGGCCGCAGAACGGGTCTTTTCCTGCTGGGGGCTACCCTGCGTCGCATGCTCTTGCCGTTCATTTTCTAGATTACACCATCACAAAGTAAGTAAGTTTTTGCTTTTCGATTTCAAAAATATTATGAATTAAAGCTGAATAGGATCCGCCTGCAATGAGTTCATGCATTTCAACCACCGGCCATCAAATCCCGAGAATGTGTGCAGCGAGCCTGATCCGTCTTGGCAACAGGTGCACAATCTCAAGTCAGCGGAAACCTGCAGCGGCGGTTCAGGAGCTGGTAAATGGGCGATAGCGGCTTGAAAACATACGGCCCTTTCATCTCGGGCTCATTCCTGAAGTGGCATGGTGAGACATTGCCGAGTGTTGACCCTGCGACGGGTCAGGAATGGTGTCGGTTTGCGTGTTGCGGGTCTGACGAGGTTGATCAGGCTGTTCGTGATGCGGACAAAGCGTTTCGAACCGGGCCCTGGGCCAATGCAACATCTTCGCAGCGCGCGGATATCCTAGATGGTCTAGCGGATGGGCTGCAGAGTCGCTGGGAAGAGCTTGTCGAGCCCGAAATCCGTGACAACGGCAAACGCATCGCCGAAGTCCGCGGACAGTTTTCCGGCTTGCACGGCTGGTACAGGTATCTTGCCGATCAGGCACGCCAGCTTTCGCCCGCGCCGCAATCGAACGGGGTGTCCGGAGTGGAAAGCACCGGCCATTGGATGCCTTACGGGGTGGTCGCCGCGATCACACCGTGGAATTCACCGCTGATGATCTTGGCGTGGAAACTGGCCCCCGCACTAGCCGCAGGGAATACGGTGGTGGTGAAACCATCCGAGATGGCGTCGGCCTCGACGCTGGAATTTGCGCGACTGGCGTGTGAATGCGGCTTGCCTTCTGGTGTATTGAACGTCGTGACAGGTCACGGGCATGAGGCTGGTGAGGCGCTGGTGCGCCACCCGCTGACCCGCAAAGTGACCTTCACCGGCTCTGATATCGGCGGGCGCAAGGTTGCCGAGGCGGCAGCGGCCGGAGTTGTTCCAACGACCCTGGAACTGGGTGGCAAGTCCCCGCAGGTCGTGTTTGCCGATGTCGACCTGGAAAATGCGGTCAACGGCGTCATGTCGGGAATCTTTCTGTCGAATGGTCAGACCTGTGTCGCCGGGTCCCGTCTGATTCTGGAGGAAACGGTTGCCGCCGCCTTTACCAATCGCCTTCTGGAACGCGCCCGCATCCTTCGGCCTGGTGACCCGATGAAAACAGAGACGCAGATCGGACCGTTGGCGAACGAACCGCATTGGACCAAGGTTGCGGCCATGATCCGGCAGGCGAAGGCCGATGGCGCGATTTGCCTTCTTGATGGTACCGAGACAGGGGCCGGGTATCCCGGTTTTTATATCGGACCAACGATTTTCGCCGAAGTGACACCGGACATGCAGCTCTGGCGTGAGGAGGTTTTTGGTCCGGTCCTTGCGATCACCACCTTCGCAACTGAAGACGAGGCCATCGAATTGGCCAACGACACCGACTACGGCCTGGCGGGCGGAGTCTGGACCTCTGATCCGGACAAGGGCGCGCGCTTTGCCGGCGCCATTCATGCAGGCACGGTTTACATCAACCATTATCGAAGCGTCGATCCGGCAAGTCCCATCGGCGGGTTCAAACTGTCGGGATATGGCCGGGAACTGGGGCCGGATGCCGTCAAGGACTTCCTGCAAAGCAAATCGATCTGGACCGGATCTTCCCCGGTTCCCGACCCCTTCCCGGAGCCGACGGAAACAAACCTTTGTGACCCGGAAAGTATGGAGCAATGACATGAGCAATCCAGCCGACGACACCTTGTTCGCAGTTCCCGAGGGTGATTTCCGAGGTCATGACCAGCAACAGGTATGGTCACTTGAGCATGATCCGGAACTGACCGAAGTCGGCCCCGGCACACCTTGCGGCGAATATCTGCGTCGGTTCTGGATGCCGGTCGCGATGACGGATCAGATTGGCGATCTGCCCTATCGATTGCGCATACTGGGCGAGGATCTTGTCCTGTTCCGGGAAAAGAAGGAAGGCAAGCTGGGCCTGACTCATCTGCACTGCTGCCACCGCAACATGAGCCTGGAATTCGGTATCGTCGAAGAGGGTGGCATCCGATGTTCCTATCATGGCTGGAAATACGGTCTGGATGGCACGGTTCTGGAAACGCCCTGCGAACCCCCTGCCAGCCAGGTCAGGAAAAAGGCCTGTCTGGGGGCTTATCCGGTGATCGAATACAAGGGACTTGCCTTTGCTTATCTGGGTCCGAAGCCCGAAATGCCGCCATTCCCAGTCATGGACACGTTCGATGATGAAGGAGACGAGCTTGTTCCCTATCTGATCAAATCTCCGTGCAACTGGCTCCAGGTGATGGAGAATGCCTGGGATCCATTCCATGTCGTATACCTGCACACGCTGGCCGCCCGCGTGCAGTTCACCGAAGCGTTCGCGCATATGCCGATGATTGAGTTCCACGATTGCGCCACCGGTGATTTCTATACCAACGTGCGCCGGGACGGGGACTATATCTGGGTGCGCGTGCACGACCACATGCTGCCCAGTTTCACTCAGAATGGCGGGCATTTTCCGGTGCCGGACCGGTCGCGCTATTTCGGTCGCGGCGGGCTGACGCGCTGGATCACACCGATTGACGACACCAATACGATGGTCATCGCCTGGCGGCACTTTCGCGCCCCCGAGTTCAATGATGACCCGCGAGGGCTGACCAATCGTGACGAGGTCGGGTTCGGCAAGACGGATTTCTACGGACAGGGTCCCGACCGCCCATATGAAACGCGCCAACGCGATCCAGGCGACTACGACGCCTGGGTCAGTCAGGGCCCGATCAATATCCATGCCCGCGAAAACCTGTCGTTTACCGACCGTGGGGTCGCCAAGGCGCGGCGGATGGTACGCAATGCGATCCGGGCGCTGC
Organism: Ruegeria sp. K7; assembly: GCF_056531785.1. Classification (NCBI taxonomy): domain Bacteria; kingdom Pseudomonadati; phylum Pseudomonadota; class Alphaproteobacteria; order Rhodobacterales; family Roseobacteraceae; genus Ruegeria; species Ruegeria sp. K7. The sequence goes on along the minus strand of NZ_JBQFMJ010000007.1, from coordinate 167,670 downwards.
AAAAAGGCGAGCGCCCCGCACAGCCGACCGACCATTTCACCGGCAGGGTGATCCCAACCTACGCCGGTGACACGGTGTTGAAGATCCCGCAGCAGGAAGGCCGCGACGACGGTGCCCTGCAGAAAGAAGTCAGCTTCAAGGTCGCCGAAATCCTGAAATCGGGCGATCACCTGACCGGCAAACAGAGACGCGACTTTATCGTGAAGGAACTGAAGTTTTACGAATCTGGCTGGACTTGACGGTTAAGGGCAAGGCGACAGGAAAAGGGGATTGGACATGACGCGCATACCGCACAATCCGGGGCAGGTCGAGTGGTCGGGGGAAAACCCGGGCATCTACCTGAAGCGGGATCCGGGTAAGGAGAGCTTTGACACTCTGGCGCTTTTCTTCCGCGTGGTTGTATCGCCGTACGGACGGGGTCATGCGGCCATCGTGCTAGGTGCGCCGGATGACGCACTCGGCTGGCCTAGGGTGCCCAACCTGATCATGACAGATAATCAGCGTATGATGCGTTGGATCGTTGATGGCTGGGTGACGAAAATGCCGACATTCGTAGGCAAGGCCGGGCTGTCCGCGATGACATGGCTGGACTGTGACAGCGTTGAAAAACGTCCCGGAGACCTGAAATCCCGGTATTCGGAGACCCTGCGCGGGTCTGGCGTGACACTCGAGATGATCTGGCGGGATATGGGCCCGCCGCTGCCGGTCGAGGTGACCAAAGAGAACTCGGCGACCAAGGAACACGAGATGTATTCCGTTTTCCTTGAGGCGGGCAAGGCGGAGATCAAGATCAACGGCACAACCCTGCCCGGCCAAGTGGCGGAACGTCAGTTCTTTGGCCGCAGGATGAGCACAGCCTTTCTGGCCTTTTCAGAAACCTGGGTCACGCCGCAGGAGGATGCCTGATGCCACTGAATGAACCGATCACACCGGGCGTGGTTGACTGGACCGGGGAAAATCCCGGAATCCTGTTGAAAGATGACGACGGGAAATTTAGCGCGATGGCCCTGTTTTTCCGTGTTGCCTGGTCGCCTGTGGGACAGGGGCAGGTTCTGCTGCTGTACGGCACCCCGTCTCAGGTCGAAGGCACTTCGGATGCGCCGAATGTCATCCTCAGCGACAATCCCGATCTGACTGCTTTTCTGAAAAAGAACTTCATCAGCAAACTTGCAGCCTTTGCCAACGCGCCAGCTTTTGAAACCCTTCCGGAAATCGGCGCGCAGGTGGTTCGCAGCTCGGGTGACCCGATGAGCCATCGTTACTCTGAAACCATCGTGGGCGGAACCCTGACGGTTGAACTGGTCTGGGAGAAGCTTGAACCACCCCGCGCATTGGAGTTGTCCCCGCATGAGGTGGCATCGGGTGAACAGAACATGTTCTCGCTTCTGATCCCGGCGAAATTCGCGCAGATCATTGTAAATGGGCGTGCATTGCCGGGAAAATTGGGGACACGGGTTCAGGCCGGGTTCGAGACTACGACCGCGTTCCTCTATTTTTCGGAAACCTGGATCATCCCGCCGGAGGTCTCATGACTCAGCACCCCGCCGACCAGCTGGCGTTTGACCGGGCGATGGTGACGCAACCGGTCTGGAACCGTTTCAACACGGCCTCCGAAGCAGTCGGGTTGGCCGAAAACGTGTTGTTGCATGCTGGTCCGGCGTTCTCTGCGCCGGAACAAATCACTGTACCGATCCTGAATTCCGCCTGTGTCGCGGCAGTCTGGGAAGGGTTGGCCCGGGATTTCGATCAGGCCGAAGCGATGATCATGGCACAGGAAATCCTGTTGCAACCAGCGCAAGACCATGACGTGGTCACACCACTGGCTGCCGTTGTCTCCGCAAATATGCCCCTTCACACGATTTACGATGCGTGGCGGGGACAGACGCGGGTATTCACCCCGATCAACGGTGGCGCGCGCCCGTCCATGCGGCTGGGTCTCCGATCCCAGGCAGTGCTGGATCATATCCGCTGGCTGAACACGCGATTTCTGGACATCCTGCAAAACGGCATCGCCGAGGGTATTGCACTTGTGCCTCTGGCGGTCATTGGTCTGGTGGGTGGTGATGATTGTCACGGGCGAACCCCCGTCAGCACGGCTGCCCTTGTCGAGGAGTTGAAAGACCGCAGTCCGAAGGGCATTGATGACGCGGATGCGCTGGAATTCATGGCGACCTCACCGTCCTTGTTTCTGAACCTTTGGATGGCCGCAACCAAGATCATGATGAAGCTGGCCGAAGGGGTCGAAGGGTCCAGTTTCGTGACCGCGGCTGGCGGAAACGGGCGCGACGTCGGCATACAGGTATCTGGCCTGCCCGGGCGTTGGTTCACCATTCCGGCCGCTCCGCCATCAGGTAAGTTCGATGTCGATCTACCGGCCGAGCGTGCCCTGGGCGCCATCGGTGACAGCGCTGTGGTCGACGCGTTTGGGCTGGGCGCCATGGCCATCGAACACAGCCCTGAGCAGTTAAAGGGTTTGGGTGCCTTTTTGCCTGGCGATGCCAGGACCCGTACATCCGGTTTGTCCGTGGGCGCGCACCCGTATTTCAATGCTTTTGATATCCGTCTGGGCTCGACCGCCAGAGGGGCGGTTGCGCAAGGGGCAGGTCCGGTGGTCAGCCTTGGCATTCTGGATCGGCTGGGACAGGCTGGGCGCTTAGGCGGTGGGATTTATGACATGCCGGTCGATCCTTTTGCGGCTGCCTTGCGGGCGCTGTCTTCATGACAGAACTGAATGAGCTTGGGGCGTTTGAGCTTACCGCGCTGATCCGGGCGGGCCAAGCCAAACCGTCCGAAGTAATGGCCGCCCATTTGCATCGCATGGCACGCAGAGAGCCTGAAATTGGCGCCTTCGAATACCTCGATGCTGAGCATGCCATGGAGCGGGCGATCCGAGCCGACGCTCTGCCTGTCAACGGGCCGCTGTTTGGGGTGCCTTTCGCGATTAAAGACATCATTGATACCGAAGACATGCCAACAGGATGGGGCAGTGACTTGTTTGCCGGGCGGCAGCCAACGCGTAATGCGGCCTGCGTTCAGACATTGATAGATGCGGGCGCGATTGCAGTCGGCAAGACGGTGACGACTGAGTTCGCCTATTTTCGCCCGGGCAAGACGGCAAACCCCCACAACACCTTGCATACACCCGGCGGATCTTCGTCAGGCTCAGCCGCAGCGGTGGCCGACTTCATGGTGCCGCTGGCCTTTGGTTCGCAAACGGCGGCTTCCCTGATCCGGCCAGCGGCCTATTGCGGGGTATATGGGTTTCGGCCAACTATCGGTGGCTATCCGCTGGACGGAGTCATGGGTTTGTCGCAAAGCCTGGATACCCTGGGCGTGCTGGCCCGAAACCCCCGTGATCTTTTGTTGGCGGATTCTGTCTTGCGGGGAACCCATGTGCCGCCGCCGCCAGACTTCCAAGACAACCTGCCGCGTATCGGGCTGATGCGTGGCCCACACTGGATGGATGGCACGGTCGAAATGCGCGATACATGTACTCGTGCGCTGGCTGCAATTGCGGCGGCCGGAGCCGACACAGCAGAGGTCGCCTGCCCGCGGGTATTTTCCGGACTTTCCGACGCCCAAAACACCGTCATGAGTTATGAGGCCGCCCGGTTGCGCGCTGTCGAATACAGCGCGGGCGAGTCCGCGATCAGCCCGCAATTCCATTCGCTGATCGAGAATGGTCTTCGGACAAGCGAAGCGGACTACCGGCAGGCGCTGACAACCCGCGACAGCGCGTCTGTCGTTCTGAACCAGTTGTTCCGGGATATTGATGCCTTGCTGGTGCCATCGGCTCCGGGACCTGCGCCTGCAGGGTTGGAAGCCACCGGCGATCCACTGTTTTCCCGAATGTGGAACCTGTTGCAGGTCCCGTCCTGCGCCGTACCGTTCGGGGCTGATCCAAGCGGCCTGCCGTTGGGATTTCAGTTGATCGCACCATGCGGTGCCGACGCGCGGTTGCTGGGCATTGCGCAATGGGTTCATGATATTCTGCAGGCTGAGCCATAAAATAATGGGCACGAATCCCGGTCCAAGTGGCGTGTAGGTTGCTGGCTATTTGGTTTTCAGTAGTCCTTTGCTGGGGCCACGGGGTCCGCTTCAAAACAAAATTCTGTCGCACGACTATCGGCCGAGCGAGCAAGTGCATGTCGCTAACGAGAACTTTTGTCGCAAATCGGCTTGTCGAAGCATTGGCGCGACGGCAAAATCAATCGCATGAGAGCGAGTCACATCTTGAACCCTCTGGACCGTCGCGCGACCGGTTGCGATCTGGTCGCGTCAGCCTGAAGCGCGGGCATCTGCCCGGGCTCATCTGCGCTGTGACGATCATATCCGGAAAACTTCATGACATTTCAAAGACTGCGTCTGGCCATCGATATTGGCGGCACATTTACCGATACGGTTCTAGTATCCGGTAAAGAGACGATACTGGCTTCGACAAAAACGCTGACCACGCACCAGAACCCGGCAGATGGCGCGATGGAGGGCGCGGTGCGCGTAATGGCACAGTCCGGGCACGACCTGAATGAAGTAACAGGGTTCATTCACGGGACCACCCTTGCAACCAATGCACTGATTGAGCGGCGCGGCGCTGTTGTGGCGACGGTGACGACCGAAGGGTTCCGGGACATCCTTGAGATCGCGTACGAGCGGCGCTACTCGCAATATGACATCAATCTGGAAAAGCCCGATCTGCTGGTGCCGCGCGAACGGGCGCTGACCGTTCGTGAACGGTTGGCGGCGGATGGCAATGTGCTGATCCCTTTGGAGGATGACGCGATTGATGCATTGTTGGCCGATCTAGACGCCAGCGGTGCCGAGGCGGTCGCGATCTGTCTGATGCATGCTTATGCCAATCCCGACCATGAGCGGCGTCTGCGCGATGCGCTAGCCGAGAAACGCCCCGGTCTGACGGTTTCGATCTCGTCCGATGTCAGCCCGGAGGCACGTGAATTTGACCGTCTCTGCACAACGGTTGCCAATGCCTATATCCAGCCGCTGATGGAAAGCTATCTAAGGCGGTTCGTCGCCCGGTTCGAGGCCGAAGGCGTGACCTGCCCGATTCTGATGATGACCGCCGGGGGCGGCATGTGCACGGTACGAACCGCCGCCCGGTTTCCGATCCGACTGGTGGAAAGCGGACCAGCGGGCGGTGCCATCCTTGCCGCGCGCATCGCGGCGCGGGCTGGGATTTGCGATGTTCTGTCCTTTGATGTGGGCGGCACAACCGCCAAGCTGTGCCTGATTGATAACGCCCGGCCCCAAACCTCACGCCAGTTCGAAATCGCGCGCGCAGCTAGGTTCATCAAGGGATCGGGCATGCCCGTGCGCATTCCGGTGATCGAAATGATCGAGATTGGCGCGGGTGGTGGTTCCATCGCGGGTGTCGATCGTCTGGGCCGCCTGACCGTCGGCCCGAAATCGGCCGGATCGGAACCCGGCCCGGTGGCCTTTGGCCGAGGCGGCACAGAACCAACCGTGACCGACAGTGACATCACGCAGGGTTACATCGTGCCGGACACTTTTGCCGAAGGGCACATCAAGCTTGATGCCGAAGCCTCAAAAGAGGCGCTTACCCGTGTGATCGGATCACGCCTGGACACCGATGCGACGGGATCGGCCGATGGGGTCAGCCGGATCGTCGATGAAAGCATGGCCAGCGCTGGCCGGATGCATGCCGTGGAATCGGGCAAGGATCTGGGTCCGCGCACCATGATCGCCTTTGGTGGTAACGGGCCGCTGCACGCCAGCCGTGTGGCGCGTTCGGCCGGGGTCAGCCGGATCGTGATCCCGCCCAATCCGGGCGTCGGCTCGGCGGTGGGTTTCCTGTTCGCACCAGTCAGTTTCGAAATCGTGCGCTCGCGTTATTCGCTGCTGGAAACGCTGGATTTTGATGGGATCAACACCCTGTTCGCCGACATGATTGCCGAGGCCAGCGGCGTTGTTGCACAAGGGGCCGAGGATGCTGCCACCGAAACGCAGCGAACTGCCTTCATGCGCTATAACGGTCAGGGCCACGAGATCGAAATTCCCCTGCCCGATCGTGCCCTAACGGCTGATGACATTGGCCCGCTGATAACGGCGTTCGAAACGGAATACCGCAAGCAGTTCTCGCGCCCGGTGCCGGGGATGCAGATCGAGATTCTGAACTGGGCCGTGCGCGTTGCCACGCCGGATGCCGAGTTGCCGGATATTCCGACAACACCTGATCTGACCACGATCACACCTTCCGAGACGCGCCCCATAACCTGTGATGTTGACGGGCAGAAAAAGCAGGCAAGCTTTGTCCCCCGCGACACCCTGAGACCCGGCGACCGGATACATGGCCCGGCACTGATCACCGAACCGCAGACCACAACATTGGTCTCGGCTGATTTCTCGGCGCATGTGGACGCCATTGGAAACCTTGTCCTGATCCAGGACCAGAAAGGAGGCGCATGATGACCGCCGATCATTCTCCCGCCCGCCTACAAGTGATGTGGAACCGCCTGCTGGCAGTGGTCGAAGAACAGGGCCAAACCCTGATCCGCGCGGCGTTTTCGCCCATCGTGCGCGAATGTGGCGACATCTCTGCCGGGATTTTCGATGTTCATGGTCGGATGTTGGCGCAGGCCGTCACCGGCACACCGGGCCATATCAACACCATGGCCGAAGCGGTGATGCATCTGCGCGAGCGTTTCCCGGTGCAGAACATGAAGCTCGGCGACATTTATATGACCAATGATCCCTGGCTCGCCTCGGGGCATCTGAACGATTTTCTGCTGATGATGCCTGCGTTCAAGAACGGCAAGGTCGTGGGCTTTACTTCGTGCACCTCGCATCTGGTCGATCTGGGTGGCCTCGGCATGGGGCCAGAGGGTTCGGACATCTATGACGAAGGTCTGCTGATCCCGCCCTGCAAACTGGTCGAAGAAGGCGTGCCGAACGCGCTGCTGCTCGACATCGTCCGCGCCAACAGCCGCGAGCCAATTGCAAATGAGGGTGACATCTACGCGCTGATCGCCTGCTGCGAGGCGGGTGTGACCCGGCTGGTCGACATGATGGACGAGTTCGGCATCGACGATCTGGACAGGCTGGGAAGCTACATCATCGACACCTCACGCCGCGGTACGCTTGAGGCGATCGCCGAAGTGCCGGAAGGCGTCTACAGGAACGCGCTGAAGATGGACGGCTATGAGAACGAACTGGAACTGCACGCGACCCTGACCGTAAGCAAATCGGGCATGCATGTGGATTTCACCGGCACCTCGGGTTGTTCGCGCAAGGGTATCAACGTGCCGCTCAACTATGCCACAGCCTACACCGTTTTCGCGTTGCGCTGCATCGTCGGCTCTGACATCCCCAACAATGCCGGATCGTTGGAACCGTTCACCGTGGACGGACCAAAGGGCTGTATCCTGAATGCACAGCGCCCGGTGCCGGTCGCCATGCGGCATACGCTGGGACAGGTGACGCCGGATCTGGTGCTGGGGTGTCTGCATCAGGCGCTTCCCAATGCAGTGCCGGCCGAAGGTGCCTCGTGCATGTTCGACCTGCCAATGCGTCATGCGCCGGAAGTGGCCCGTGATGGTGGACGCGAGTTCGCCGTTGAACCAGTACATAATGGCGGCACCGGCGCGCGGCCACACGCGGATGGCCTGTCGGCCACTGCTTACCCTTCGGGCGTATTCGGATCACAGGTCGAGATCACTGAAAGCGTGGCACCCGTCATCATCTGGCGGCGCGAACTGCGCCCCGATTCCGGCGGCGCAGGCACGTATCGCGGCGGATTGGGTCAACGGATCGAGATGACCTCGGCCAACGGTGCACCCTTCATCGTATTCCTCTCGGTCGAACGGCTGAAGTTCCCCGCCCTGGGGCGTATGGGCGGACGGCCAGGCGCACCCGGGCGCATCCGTTTCCGCGACGGAGAAGGCGACATTCCCGGCAAGGGCGAGTTGCGGGTCGATGGCGGCGTCTATCTGATTTTCGAAACCCCCGGCGGAGGTGGTTTCGGAGATCCCTCCGAACGCGACGCACAGGCACTTGCGCTGGATCTGAAACGCGGCCTGATCAGCGAGGACGGCGCCAAATCCTACGGCGTTGTGTCATGATCCGCCCGGTTTCCCATGTAGGCGCGATGGCGGCGTATGCGTTGGCCGATCTCGGCGGCGCGGACACCATCTCGCTGGCCCAGAACGAAAGTGCCTTTCCTGCAAGCCCCGCTGCCATCGCGGCGGGACAGGCTGCAATGAGTGATTTGCCACTCTACCCCGATCCGGAGTGGCCGGAACTGCGCGCCGCTATTGCCGATGTCCATCGGCTGGATCCGGCGCGGGTGTTATGCGGCGCCGGATCGATGGAACTGATTGGCTGCCTGATCCGGGCCTATGCCGAACCTGGCGATCGGGTTCTCGGTACGGACTATGGATATGCGTTCGTCTCGTCCGCTGCCGCGCAAGTGCAGGCTGATTATGTCCAGGCCCGCGAAATTGACCTGACAGTATCCGTTGACGACATCCTTGCTGCGATGTCGCGCAAGACGCGGATCGTTTTTGTCTGCAACCCCGGCAACCCGACGGGCACCTTGATTCCGAACTCCGAGATTCTGCGCCTTCGGGACGGGTTGCCCGCAGATGTTCTGCTGGTCGTGGATCAGGCCTATGCCGAGTTCTCTGACGAAACCAATGACCCCGCCGGGATTTTTGCCCTGACTGACAGGGGCGATACCGTGGTCATGCGGACGTTTTCCAAGGCTTATGGTCTTGCGGGTGCTCGGGTGGGCTGGGGGTATTTCCCGCCGGCGATTGCGACTGAGATACGAAAGCTTCTGAATCCCAACAATATCTCGATCGCCTCGCAAGCCGCCGCAACCGCCGCGATGCGCGATCAGGCGCATATGCGGGACGTGATTGCCCGAACCGCCGACATTCGCGACCGCTTCACCGATCAATGCCGCGCCATGGGCCTGCACGTCCCCGAAAGCCACACCAACTTCGTCCTGCTGCGTTTTGCCTCGACCGAAGAAGCACAACGTGCGGATGCGGCGCTGCGTGCTGAAAATCTGTTGATGCGCGGAATGGGCGGCTATGGGCTGAGCGACTGCCTGCGCGCCACCATATGTGAGGCACCGGTCATGGATCGATGCCTGGCGGTGCTAAAAAAGGTGATATCATGATTTGCGAAACACGAAGACGAGCCAAAATCGGCGTCCTTGTGCCCTTCACCAATACCAATCTGGAACCGGATATGGAATTGATGCGCCCGCCGGACACCACCGTCCATTTCCAGCGCATGGGTGGGTACGACGTGGACGAGATTCCGGGATCGGACCAGATGGCAGGACTTGGCGCATCCGATATCAGTCACGACCTGCGAATGATCGCGGGCGTTCGGCCGGACGCGGTATTATACGGTTGCACTTCTGCCACGCTGACTCATGGCCCGTCATTTGACGCGGATCTTGCGCGGCAGATCAAATCCGGTTCGGGCGCGCTTTCTCTGACCGCCGCAGGGTCACTGATTGCGGCGATTACAGCGCTGGGAGCTGCCAAAGTCGGGTTTTCCTCACCCTACCTGGGGGAAATCAATGCACAGGCGATTGATTTCATGTCTCAAAACGGCATCGAAACCGTTCGTTGCGCTTACATAGGCCGCGAACTGGGGAACTATGGTCAGGGTGAACTGACCCCGGATGAGGTTTTTGATCTGGCCTGTCAGGCCGATCATCCCGACGCGCAGGCAATTGTTCTCAGCTGCACGGACATGCGATCCGTAGAAGCAATTGACCGGATCGAAGAAAAGCTGGGAAAGCCGGTGGTGACGTCAAATCAGGCAATGATGTTTTGCCTTATGCGGGCCCTGAATCTTCCGCGTCACGATGCGTTACCAGGCCAGTTGTTCGAGTGGCTTTGATCTTCGCCCCTATTCAGGTGCGGTTTGCAGCGTCGTAGATCAGTGCGCCAAGGTCCGAAAACTTCGATCCGGCGTGGTTGAGCCCGAGAACCGCGTCCCGAATGGCGGCGGCCCGTTCTGTACCCAGCGACGGGCTGGCGAATTCCATGAATTTTCCGACAACTTCGTCCTGATCCATGGGCGCTTCGGGGCCGCCGCGCGCGTGTACGTCACCCGAGTTCAGCATCTGTCCGTCGGTCAGAGTTATGCTGACATCGGCAGTGCGGCTTTGCGGGAAGCGGTCAGAGTGACGTGCGGTTTCCGCAACCGTGATGCGCTCGACAATGCTGGCCACCAGCGGGTCGGACAGACCTGCGCCGGTGATGTGCTCGACACCGATCCGGCCATGTGCCGCCATTGTGGCGACCGCAAAAGGCAGCGAGTATTGCGCCTTGGACGTATCATCCGGCATGCCCCGGAACAGGCAGGCGCTTTCCTTGAAGGTGTTCACGTGGATGGCCGCGATATCCTGATGGCTCAGGTTGTTTTCGCGCATCAATGCGCGGGTTGCGTCAATGGCAGCGTGAGCCCAGCGGCAAATCGGATAGGGTTTCACATACTGATGTTCCATCTGCCAGAAATGGCCCAGGTCCTGCCAATGCGCGGCGACCTCTTTCGCCTCAATGGTGATGGCAGGCGCGCCGGTAAAGCCCTTTTCTGCCAGAACCGCCGAGGAAATACCCACCAACGCCCCCCAGCCCGAGCCGTCGTGCAACATGGTCGGGTTAGCGATCTCGCGCATCATCTGGCTGCGCGGACCGTGATATTCGGCGATGCCCATTGCCTGCCGCATCTGTTCAGCGCTCAAACCGCGAAGACGGGCTGCAACCGCCACCACGCCCAATGCATTCCAGGCGCCCGACGTATGATAGTCGCTGACCGTATCATGCAGAGAAATCCCGGCTCGTCCGGCAACTTCATACCCAATCGTCACGGCGGCCAGCGCTTCAGGCCCCGAGAAATCGGGCACCGTTTCCGCCAGTGCCGCCAGGGCGGGAACCACGACGACCCCGATATGGCCCTTTGTCGGGTTATACCCGTCATGACCGTCCAGATTGTCTGTTTGGGTCGCGGCTGCGTAAGCGGCTCCGGCCACGCTGACCCTGCGGCCATCGAACAACATGCGTGCGCTTAGCCCCTGTTCACCGGCACCGTATAAGGCTGCCGCGCAGTCTCTTGCGATTTGCCCGGCCTTCATGGGGCCAGCGCCGATGGCGATGCCCAAAGTGTCGAGCAGCATCAGAGCCGCCGCATTGAGAGTGGAGTCTGGAATGTCCTGCGGTTGGCGCCCCAGTGTGAAATCGGCAACGGCTTGAAAGGTGTCTGTCACGGTGTCCTGCGGGCGTTTTCTTTTGACTTCCCGAAAATTCTAGCAGGGTTTACGATTGGCAGAACGAAAACTATCGGGGGCATTGGCCCTTGATTTTTTGCGACACTTTCCGATCTTTGCGGGACCAAAAAGAACCGTTCAGGCGTCGCTGACGGACAAGAAGGTGCACAGTATGCGCTTCACTTTGGTTCTGCGTCCCATCTGAGATACCGTTGCCATGATGAATTTGCCCCACCTGACCTTCCTGCGCTCGTTCGAGGCGGCAGCGCGCCATCTGAGCTTTACCAGCGCGGCGCAGGAACTGAACTGCACGCAGTCGGCGGTCAGCAACCACGTGCGCTCGCTTGAGGAATTTTTGCATCGTCCGCTTTTTGTTCGCCATGCCCGGTCATTGACCCTGACAGATGTGGGTGAGGCCTATCTGCCATCCGTGCGCCATGCCCTGAACGAAATCGACGTGGCCACGCAATCCGTCATTCTGAACACGCACAAGCGGCGGGTCGTGGTGTCCTGCCCTGTCAGCCTGGCGGAAAACTGGTTGCCGGATGTAATCCGGGGCTTCAACGCCGTGCATCCGGATATCGATCTGACGGTCCATGGCACCGTCTGGACCGATGTCGGCGCAAATGTTTCCGACATTTCTCTGACGATCAATCATGCTGAAGACGTGGCGGAAGGTGCCAGATGTCTTTGGGTTGAAAAGCTGGCCGTGGTCTGTGCCCCGGATTTTTTAGTCGATGGAAAGCCCCTGACCTCTCCCGCCCAATTGCAGGATGCGTCACTGATCCACATTCTGGGTCGCCCCGCCTATTGGGAGCGTATTGCGCAGCATTTCGGATTATCGGATCTGAACCAAAAGGACGGCTTGCGCACCAATATTTCGAACCTGGCAATGGAGATGGCGGTCAAGTCTCTGGGGTGCATAGCACTACCCCGTTCGCTTGCGCGACCCTATGTCGACAGGGGGTTTTTGGTTGAACCCTTTAGCTTTGAGTTGGAAAGCCCATGGGCTTATTTCATGCAGCTCAAAGAAAAATCGGCCTCGCCTCCGGTCAGGCTATTTCAGGACTGGCTTTTGAAGGCTGCCGCTGAAATGAATACCTGACCGGAACAAGCTGCACTGTTTGTTATGCGCCGACTTCTTCCACAACCGGGGCCGTGTCGCGTAGGCGGTGCCCTGCGGGGTCAAAGGGCGGCTCAGCCAGGATTTTGGCCTTGTGCGGTTTCCCAAGAATGAAGACATCGACCGTATCGCCGGGCTTGGCGACAGCGGGGTTGGCATAGCCGATGGCAAGGGATTTGCCGACTGAATAGCCGTAAGCGCCCGAGGTCACGCGACCGACTGGCGTGCCGTCCGGGGTAAAGATCGGCTCGCCGCCTGTCGCATCGGCATCGGTTACGTCGACCTCGAAGATCGACAGAACTTCGCGGGCGGCGTTATCCTTGATGGCCAGATAGGCGTCCTTGTGCAGGAAATCCTTGTCCAGCTTGATCAGGCCCGCCAGCCCGACCTCCTGCGGCCAATATTCCTGTGAATACTCGCGACCCCACGAGCCATAGCCCTTCTCGATCCGCAACGACCCAAGCGCACGGCCGCCCACCGGGCCGCCATTGCAATCCTTCGCCGCCTCAAGCAGCGCAGAGTAGAGCCTGATCTGGTCCTCTTCGGCGCAGTGCAACTCCCACCCCAGGTCACCGGTAAAGCTGACACGGATCGCGAGGCAGGACACGCCTGCCACCTCGATCGTGGCCGATCGCATGAAACGAAAGGACTCGTTCGACAGGTCCGCATTGGTCAACCGCTGCAGAAGGTCACGCGATTTGGGCCCTGCGACGTTGAAACCCGCGATCCGGTCTGTCGCCACCTCGAACGTGGTGCTCTCGGGCAGGTCGATCATGTTGAAGAAGCGCTGATGATAGCGTTCAGCCATGCCCGAGCCGATCATCATGTATTCGTCGTCAGCCACCTTGGTGATGGTAAAGTCTCCGGCCACACCGCCACGCACCGAGATCAGTGGTGTCAGGCAGGACCGGCCAACCTGGGTCGGCACCCGGTTGGCGACCAGCTTGTCCAGCCACGCATGGGCGCCTGGTCCCTTGATCACGTAGTTTGCAAAGTTCGAGATGTCGATGACCCCAACGCTCTCGCGCAGCATCTTCACCTCGCGGCCCACCGGTTCCCACCAGTTCTGTCGTGTGAAACCGTTGGTTTCGACCGCCCCGGGCTGATCTGCAAACCAAAGCGGGTGTTCCCAGCCGCAGTTCAGGCCAAAGACACAACCCATGTCCTTTTGCATCTCATAGGCCGGGCGCACGCGGGCCGGTCGCCCGGCACTGCGTTCCTCGTTCGGGAAATGGATGGCGAAGCGGTGGGTATATTGGTCCTCGACCCGCGCCTTGGTGAATTTCTTGTCCGCCCAGTCGCCGAACCGGGCCAGATCCCAGGCAAACATGTCGTATTGCGGCTCTCCCTCGATCATCCACTGAGCCGCAAGCAAGCCCAGACCGCCCGATTGCGAGAAGCCGGGGATAATGCCGGTGCAGCAGAAATAGTTCCGCAGCTCCGGGACCGGCCCCCAGATCGCGTTGCTGTCCGGGGACCAGATCATCGGTCCATTGATCACCCGCTTGACCCCGGCCGTGGCGGCCACCGGCACACGCTCGGTGGCGCGGATCACATTCTCCATGATCCGGTCCAGGTCATCGGGGAACAGGTCATGGGCAAAGTCCAGCGGCGTACCGTTTTCTGCCCAGAACTTCATGTCTTTTTCATAAGCTCCGATCAGCAGGCCGTTGCCTTCCTGGCGGAAGTAGTATTCGCCATCCCGGTCGGCGATCGAGGGCAGACGCCGGCCCAGGCTCGCGACCTCGCTAATCGCCTCGGTCACGAAATACTGGTGTTCGGTCGGCTGCAATGGCAGCTCGATCCCCGCCAACGCCGCGACTTCGCGTCCCCAGAGGCCCCCGGCATTGACCACCCATTGAGTATGGATGTCGCCTTTTTCGGTGCGCACGATCCACGAACCGTCGGGCTGTTGTTCCGTCCCGATGACCGGGCAAAACCGCTCGATCGATGCGCCCATTGCGCGGGCCCCTGCGGCATAGGCGTGGGTCACACCCGAAGGGTCAACATTGCCGCCGTCGGGTTCGTACATGATGCAACGGATGTCATCGAACTGCGCCAGTGGGTGCAACTCCTTGGCCTGCTCGCGGCTGATTTCGTGAAAGTTCAGCCCGTAGAACCGCGCTTTGGCCTCCTGCAGACGCAACTGGTGTTCACGGTTCTCGGTCTGCGCCAGATACAGCGAGCCCGGTTGGAACACGCCGCAACCCTGTCCAGTTTCCTTCTCCAGCTCTTTATACAGGTTCATTGTATAATGCTGGATGCGGGTGACGTTGTTGTTATCGTGCAGCCCGTGAATATTTGCCGCCGCATGCCAGGTCGATCCGCTGGTCAGTTCGTCCCGTTCCAGCAGGACAACGTCCCTCCAGCCCAGCTTGGCCAGGTGATACAGGATCGAGCAACCAACAAGGCCGCCTCCGATCACTACAGCCTGCGCGTGCGTCTTCATCGGTGTTCCTTCTCGAAATCAAAGACGTCAGATATTCTGAGTCATCATGGTTTTGGTCATCCGACCATTTCTCGTTCGTCGGATAACGGCACGATTCGTGACAAAACTAAACGATCACCTGTTGCTCGACCTGCAAAATATTGTGGGGCAAAGCCCCGGAGATTTTCCATGCATACTGATTGAGAATGAACATGCAGGACCAAAGCTATTGGATCATCACAAATTCAATGGGTTGATGTGTCAAAAAGAAAATGCCCGACAGATTCAGCAATTGGTATCAATAGGTTCGACATGTCCTGCATACGCCGTCATAGTGGCGTTCAAGAGGCAGTCGCTTTGACTCGCCAGTCATCCAGGGGGTTGCAATGACTTTGGTCAGAGGTTTTTTGCCGATCTTCGACACGGCGCATTTTATGCCCCGCGACAACGTTCTAAGATGCCGGACGCTGCAGACGGGACCGTCTGCGTACCGCAATCAGCAAAGGCTTGAACTGTGAACCCGGATTTCAGAATTTCTGCGTCCCCCAGACACGAATTGCGCAATACCCGCAATCAGGGAACGACGTTCCTGGCACTCGCGTTTCTGTTCAGTGTTTTTGTCAATCTGCTGATGCTGACCGGGCCATTGTTCATGTTGCAGGTCTATGACCGGGTTTTGGGATCCCGCGCGGTCGAGACGCTGACGGCGCTGTTCCTGCTGGTTGCACTGCTTTATGTCTTGATGGCCATGCTGGATTATGCACGCGGCAGGATTGTCGCCCGGTTCGGGGCCCGGTTCCAATCCGCTTTGGACGAACGGGTGTTCGACGCCACGTTGCGGCGATCGCTTGATCCGAAAACAAGATCCGCACCGGCGACAGCGTTGCGGGATCTCGAAATCATCCAGAAACTCTGCGCGTCCCCCATTCTTCTGGCGGTGATGGACATCCCCTGGACGCCGGTGTTTCTGGCCGCGATCTTCCTGTTTCACCCCTTGCTTGGATGGCTGGCCGTTGGTGGCGGTTCGCTGCTGATATTCATTGCTCTGCTCAACCAGATTCTGACCCGGAACAAAGTAGCGGAAGCACAGCGGGCATCGGCGCAGGCGAACTCGTTTTCCGAACATGCCAGGCAAGCCGCGGAAGTAGTCCGATCGCAAGGAATGCAGAGGGCTGTGACCCAGCGGTGGTTGCAGCAACGGTCGAGTGCATTGTCACAGACCATTTCCGCCAGCGACTGGACTGGAAGCTTTACTTCGCTGACCAAATCGCTGCGGCTGTTTTTGCAATCCGCGATGCTGGCGCTTGGGGCCTGGCTGGTGCTGCGCAATGAATTGTCGCCCGGTGCGATGATTGCTGGCTCGATCCTTTTGGGCCGGGCATTGGCGCCCGTGGAACAGGCGGTGGGCCAATGGGGGATGATCCAGCAGGCGCGGACGGCCTGGGTTTCGTTGAACCGATTTCTGGATACCACCCCGCCTGAGATGCCGCGCACCAAGTTGCCGGTGCCAAAAGCGAAATTGGAGGCCAAGCGCCTGACCGTCATTCCGCCGGGTGCCGATACACCGACACTGCGCAATGTCACGCTGCGCCTGGAACCGGGCAAGGCGTTGGGAGTTATCGGCAAAAGCGGGTCGGGTAAAACGACACTTGCCAAAGCCCTGCTGGGGTTGTGGCAACCGGCCGGCGGCGAAATAAGGTTGGGCGGTGCGACGCTGGATCAGTATGATCCGGACGATCTGGGGCAGCATATCGGCTATCTGCCGCAACAGGTTACCCTGTTCAACGGAACAGTGGCCGAGAACATCGCCCGGATGTCCGAAAACCCCGATCCCGAGGCAGTCGTTGATGCTGCGAAGAAAGCCAATGCGCATGACCTGATCCTGACACTGGAAAAAGGGTACGACACCTTTCTGGAAGGCAATGACAGCCAGCTTTCAGGTGGCCAAAAACAACGCATTGCCTTGGCACGCGCCCTATATGGGGACCCGGTCCTGTTGATTCTGGACGAACCGAACTCGGCCTTGGACGCAGACGGAACCGAGGCTTTGAATGCCGCCGTTCGTGGCCTGAAGGCCGAAGGTAAGGGGGCGATCATCATGACACATCGTCCGCAGGCAATCTCGGAATGCGATGATCTGGCCGTGGTCGAACGCGGTCAGGTGGTGAAGTTCGGCAGTCGGGACGAGATTTTGAGCGCGGCTGTGCAAAACGCCGAAGCCATCAAACGAAAATTCAATCAGGTAGGCAGCTGATGGCGGCGAATCTTGAACAACATCCACGTCCGGCGTGGCGCATTACGGTTCCGGCGCTTGTCGGTTTCTCTGCTTTGACCATCCTGGTCGGCGGACTGGGGCTCTGGTCGGTGCAGACAGAACTGGCGGGCGCTATCGTCTCGCAAGGGGTGATCGAAGTCCAAAGCAACCGTCAGGTCGTCGAACACCCCGACGGTGGTGTGGTCGGCGAGATCTTTGTGCGGGATGGCGATGTCGTCGCCGAGGGTGATTTGCTCCTGCGGCTGGATGATACGTTTTTGTCCTCGGAAAAAAGCATTGTCGAATCTCAGCTTTTCGAACTTCTGGCGCGGAAATCGCGGCTGGAGGCTGAACGCGACGGAAGCAACGCAGACGGTTTGGCATCCAGTCTAAGCGCCCTTCAGCAAAAAGAAAAAATCGATTCAGATTTGATTGATGGCCAACAAAGGCTTTTTGAGGCGCGGATCGATACGATGGCCCAGCAGAAAGAGCAACTTGGCAAACAAATCACCCAGATCGAAAGTGAGATCGAAGGCACGCAGGCTCAGTTGGTGTCGCTGCGCACTCAGGTCGATCTGATCCAGAACGAGTTGGAGGATCAGGAAAACCTGCTAAAGCGTGGTTTGACGCAGGCCAGCCGGGTGTCGGCCCTTCAACGTGAAAATGCCAGCCTGACCGGTGAAATTGGTCGTCTTGAAGCATCGGTGGCCCGCCTGAAAGGTCAGATCGCCGCAACAGAGATTCAGATCGTCGAGCTCACCGCCACCCGGCGGGAGGAGGCGATCACCGCGTTACGTGAAGTACAGGCTCAGGTGTCTGAACTGTCGGAACGCAGGCTGGCCTTGACCGAGCGTTTGTCGCGTCTGGACATCCGTTCGCCGGTCTCGGGGTCAGTCTATGACAGTCAGGTCTTTGCGCTGCAATCGGTGATTCAGCCCGGTGAGCCGATGATGTATGTTGTGCCGCAGAACACGCCACTGCTGGTTGCCGCGCGTGTGGATGCGCTGCATGTTGATCAATTGTATGTCGGGCAAGAAGTCGCCCTGCGCTTCCCGGCGTTCAATCAGCGTGAGACACCTGAGATCGATGGTCATGTGATTAATGTATCTGCCGACACCTTCATGGACGAGAGTACTGGATTTACATTCTACCGGACCGAAGTAGCCCCTGACGACGGCGAAGTTGAACGACTGAACGGGCAAGCTCTGCTTCCCGGTATGCCGGTTGAGGCGATGATCAAAACGGATGAACGTACGCCGCTGTCCTATCTGATCAAGCCGATGGCCGATTATTTCAATCGGGCATTTCGCGAGTAACCAGGCGCATCATCGCGCCGGGTTTCAGGCCGCTTCCAGATTGCCGAGCAGGATCGAGGTCATGTCGACCGAAAATTGTCCATCCACGGCGACAGCGTTCGCGCCCGTTGCATAGTTTCCGTTGGTCGGGGTAATCCCGGAAAGATCCGCAGCGGAGTCCAGAAACACCCATTCCGCAGGATGTGTGGTCGGTAGACCAACAGCGACCTGCAATACCGCCAGCGCATCCAGAGCGTTTACCGTTCCGTCCTGTGTAATGTCGGCCGCGATCAGGTTTTCAGGCGTGGCGGGCCCCCAGGTCGGATCAAGCCACACGGATAAACGCAGGACCTGCAGCGCATCCAGTGCGGTTATCTGGTCGCTGGCGGTCGAATAGCTTTTTACAACATCGAATTGACCAGGGAACGTGCCGGAAGGCAGGCCCAGATCAAATTGCCCGTTCTCATCGGCAAAAACACTGATCGTGCCACCTCCGTTTGGAGTGAACCTGATTTCTGCGTCCGCCAGCGCAGGATTGGCCGTTTGTGTGTCGACTGTGATGTCCCCCAGCACGCCACCCGAGCCGTCAGGCACGAGCCCGCCAAAATTGCCGAAATTGACCGGGATATGGTCAGGCCCGCCAAACTCCGCCCCAAAGATGTCGGCGCTGGTCAACGGGCCACCAATTGCGGAGTGAACCAGAATGGTTTCATTGACGTAGTCAATCTGCGCGCCTTGCGCTGTCGCGGTGAAAGTCAGTTGCGATGGGGTTCGCATCAGCGGGTAGTCGAACAGATCCAGCCGGTCCAGACCCGGCTGGAAGTCAATAATCGTGGTCGTGTCGCTGCCGTAGTTCATGACAAAGATATCGGCGCCGGAACCTCCGGTCATCGTTGTGGCGCCTGTGCCAGCGATCAGAATGTCGTCTCCCGCCCCACCCAGAAGGGTCGAATTCAGGATACTGCCGGTCAGCATATCATCCAGCGCAGTTCCGTTGACGGTGCCCAGCCCTTCGTCGACCACCCCCAGATCGGCGATCGATACAGTCAATAGGGTCAGGCCGGATTCCTGTTGCGAGGCAGCAAGGATCTGTAACTCGTCCCCGACCTGCGCAACGCTTATCGTTTCGACGTTCTGCAAACCGCTTGCCAGAGTATCTGCGAAACTATCCAGATAGATCAGCTGGCCGTCGGGTGTCAGGGTAAACAGGGTAAGCCTGTCATCGCCACCTCCGGCCACAACAAAGGCCCGCCCGTTTGCTTCAACGACTGCCAGATCCTGAACCGTTTCAAACCGCGTGCCGAAGGAATCAAGAACATGGTCCGTCGGTGTCAAACGTCCGTCACCGCCCAACTTCATGACGCTTAGAGAGTTGCTGCCCGAACCCGCCACCAACACCCAGGATAGCCCGTACGCCTGCACCACTTCGATAGCTGTCGGAGTGGCAATGCCCAGTGTCGACAGCGAGGCGCTGTTATCCACGGTGGTCAAAATACCGGTTGTATCGTCTATTTCGTAGGTGGAGATCACACTGCTGGCCGCATCCGCAGTGATCAAGAAATGTCCGGATCCGGATTTCAGGCTTTGCATCGAGTCGGCCTGTCCGGCGGTGATGCCTGCCAATGACAGCGATCCGTCCGTGCTCACATGATAGGTCGCAATATTGCCGCTGTCCTCGTGGGCAATTGCCAGAAATTCAACTGGCCCGACAGGGTGCCTGTTTCCCGCAAGGTTCCGATGGAGCCGTCAGCCAGCAGATCGTATCCAACCAGACCCGTTGCGGAATCGGCGTCCAGAATCAGCCGGTCCTGCCCCCAAGTGTCACCGGCATCCCGCTGCGCCCGACCTGAAACGTTATCGAACCGCTGAAATATTGCGTGTCCTGAAGTTGAGGAATCGCGCCGTTTGCCAATGTCCAGACAGCAATACCGCCGCCGGGTCCGGTCACGCTGTAAAGACACGTAGTCCCGTTAAACGTTTTTAAAGCCGTATCGCCGATACCTGTATCGAGCGCCGTGCTCGCCGTTTCTACCACGCCTTGGAAATTGAACTTCATATCTGATCACCCCACGCCGATGCCGGCTTTGGCAACAGGGTGCTCTGACGCAAAGACCAAAACCAAAGCGCAATTGTGGTGAAAACGAGGAGTTCGGTTTCAGATTAACTCAAATTTTCGGGTCCGACCACGTGAGTCATCAAAAGGAAAGACAGATGAACGGAACCTGGCCCAGGCCAAACGTCTTCCCGACGTAAGCGGCAACTGCTTGTGAGGACAAGATGACGAAGAATTCTGAACTCAACACTCCTGACACGGATCGCAAGAAGCATATTCGCCAATGGATCGATGCGAGGTTGCGCAAATGGGCAGGCCGGGGCGCCGCAGGGGGGCTCGGATCCGTGCTTATGGCGTTACCGGCATTGGGACAGGCCACCGTGGAAGAGCTTTATGCCTTTCAATTTGCGGAGACCATTCCGGGAGTGAAGTCGGCAAAGCTGTTGAAAAACGGCGATGTTTTGCTGAAACTCAACGATGGTCGTACCCTGATCGTGGCTGCCGAAAACGTTCAGGTTCTGGACAGCGGCGCAATCATGATCGCCGAGGAAGCCGTTGCCGAAATCGCTCAGTTCAGCCTTACGGCAGAGGCCGGTGGCGCAGCCGCAGGTGGAATGGGCAGCGCTGGCGCAATATTGGGCGGGATAGGTCTGGCTGGCGCCGTTGCTGCGGGCGCAGGTGGCGGTGGTGGCGGCGGAGATGACAGCCCCGCAGTCGTGCCCACCCCGACCCCCAGTCCGACACCCAGCTACCCGACCCTCAACCTTGCGGGAGCCCAATCGACGACACTCAGCAGCTTCGGCACCGGAGTTTTGGCCTCGGCAGACGCGGACACTATTGAAGTGACCATCGGTTCGATCACGAAAACCATTGCACCGAATGCAGACGGAAGCTGGGTTATCTCGCTGACCGAAGCCGAAGCGGCCAGTCTGCCGCAAGGGGTAAATTCAGTCACTATTCGAAGCCTCGATGCGTTTGGCGCCGAGTTGTCAACTGAATCGGTTCAGTTCGAAATTGACACCATACCACCGACCCTTGCCATAACCGGGGTGTCTGACGGGGCCGTGATGAACGCCATTGAACAGGCGACCGATCTGATCCTGAGCGGAACCACAGACGCTGAAAACGGCCAGCTTGTAACTGTTTCGTTCAACGGGCAGTCGTATACCGGCATCGTCGCCAACGGGGCGTGGAGCGTAACGGTCCCCGCCTCTGATCTGGCCGCGCTGCAGGGTGGTGCGACAATCATAATACAGGCGGACGTGGCCGACCAGGCAGGCAATCCGGCTGTTCCGGCCGCGGACAGTATCGACACGGATTTCACTGCTCCGACCATCACACTTGACCCGGTTTCGGGCGGTTCGATCGAACTGGTCGATCTGAACAGCGATCTGGCTCTGACCGGCTAGACAACGGCAGCCGATGGCCAGAGTGTTTCAACGGCCAAGTTTACACGGGCACAACATCTGGCGGCAGTTGGAGCGTAACGGTCCCCAGCGCCGATCTTGGGGGTCTGACTACCGGCACCCCGGTTTCGGTCAGTGCCACGGTCAGCGACACCTCGGGTAATTTCGCCACTCCGGCAACGGCAACCCTGCCTGTTGATCTGAGCGGGCCGTCCATTTCAATCTCGCCACTGCCCACCGGTTCGGTTCTGAACGCGGCCGAGGCCGGGTCGGATCTGACTGTCAGCGGTACAACGAGCAATGTTCCGGATGGACAGCAGGTAACGGTTAACCTGGGCGGTCAAACCTATCTGGGCGCTGTATCAGGAGATACATGGACAATTACGGTTCCCACGGTAGATTTGCAGGCGCTTGCGGACGGTTCGGGATTTACCATCACCGCTGACGTTTCCGACAATCACGGATTGGACGCGCCACAGGCCAGCAGCTCGGTCTCGACGGATTTCACCGCCCCAACGCTCAGCATCGACAGTTTTTCTTCTGGTGCCGTTCTGAATGCCTCGGAGCAAGCTACGGATCTGACCATAACTGGTGCGACGGATGCCGAAGACGGGCAAATGGTGACCGTTTCGATGAACGGGCAGACGTATTCCGGCCAGGTCCAGAGTGGCAGTTGGAGTGTGACTGTACCGTCCTCAGATCTTTCGTTGTTGTCCGACAATGGTACTGTGACGGTTACCGCTGACATCTCGGACGCCGCAGGTAACCCCTCCGTTCAAGCGACGAGCAGCTTTGACACGGACTTTACGGCACCTTCAATCACGATCTCCGCCCTGTCAGACGGCGCGATCATGAATGCCGCCGAACAGAGCACGGATCTAACCGTGTCGGGCACATCAGATGCGCCGGACGGAACAACGGTCACAGTTCAGATCGCACGTGCTGACGGAACCGTTGATGTGAGCGGAACAGCGACTGTAACAGGTGGAGGGTGGAACTATACCGCCGCAAGCTTGGATTTAGCCGGGTTGCAGGACAATGAAAGCTACAGTGTCACCGCTTCGGTTGCGGATGCGGCAGGAAACAGCAGCTCCGCTTCAGACGGCTTCACAACGGACTTTAGCGCACCGTCAATCACGCTTGATCCGGTTCCGACCGGTGCAGTTCTGGATGTGATTGAAAGAAACAGCGATCTAGCAGTGTCGGGAACTACCACAGCTGAAGATGGCCAGACGGTTTCGGTAACGCTCGGCGGGCAGACCTTTACGGCCGTTGTTTCCTCGGGAACTTGGTCCGCTACCGTTCTTTCGGGCGATCTGGCGGCATTGGCGGATGGGACCGCCTTTACGCTGACGGCTATGGTGGATGATGCGGCTGGCAACAGT
This sequence comes from Ruegeria sp. K7, assembly GCF_056531785.1. Classification (NCBI taxonomy): domain Bacteria; kingdom Pseudomonadati; phylum Pseudomonadota; class Alphaproteobacteria; order Rhodobacterales; family Roseobacteraceae; genus Ruegeria; species Ruegeria sp. K7. The sequence continues at coordinate 144,463 of NZ_JBQFMJ010000007.1, read as the reverse complement.
GCGCCCGCTGCAACGACAACGCTCACGACCGATTTCCGCCCGGTGTTGACCCTGAATGACGTCGGGACAAACGGTGCCGTTTCTCTCAGTGACGCGCAAAACTCGGGCCTGACCATAAGCGGTTCCTCGCACGGTCTAGCTGTCGAAAGCAGTCCTCATCTGGCACAAAGCGATGCCAGATTTGCGGCGGCAAATGCCGGTCAGGATGCCGCGAAGGGCGCGTTTCTGCCCCAGGTCTCCTTGGGTCTGAACGCGCGCTCCGAACGAGTTGTTTCGGATGTCGCTGATTTTTCACCGTACCTGCGTGTTTCGCAACTGGTATTTGATGGTGGCGCGGCGGCGGGGGATTTGGCTGCGGCACGCGCCCGGATTTTCGAAAGTCAGGGGGACCGTCTGCAAACGGCCTCGGCAACGGCGCTGGCCGCGATTGAAACATATGTGACAGTTTTGGACCGCCGGAAGATTCAAGACCTGACCGCCAGGAATGTCGAGGTACACCAACAGCTTGTCCAGCAGATTTCGCAACGGGCGGCCAGCGGCGCAGGATCGAAGGCGGATGTTCTGACCGCGCGTTCCCGCATGGCTGACGCACAAACACGCTTTGCGGATGCAAAAACGCGCACGGCGCGCGCCGAGGCGCGATTTGTTGAAATCTACGGAACTGCGCCCGGAGTGTTGGCCCCGGCCATCCCCGCTCCGCTGCTGTCACGGAGTGACGCACAGATCGTGGAGGCAAGCCCTCAGATCCGCCGCGCAGATGCTGCTGTTGTGGCCGCGAAGGCAGAACTTGCTGCCGCTCTGGCCCGTCGCCAACCGGATATAAGACTGGCCGCTTTTGCCAACAGGGACGATAGCTGGGATGCGAATTACGGTGTCGATCTGGCAGTTAACTACGAAATCGACAGTACCGGGAAGCGACGTGCGGCGATTGCGGCTGCGGAAGCGCAGGTCCGAGATGCCGAGTTTTCCCGTGAAAGTCTAAGCCGCGAAATATCCCGGGAATTGGGGTTCATTCGTTCGGATCAGAAAGCTGGCGCCGAACGCCTGCAGGCCGCGCGCCAGGCCGCCCAAGCAAACGCCGACAGCATCAAGGCAGCACAAGCACAGTTTTCAATCGGGCGACGTACTCTGATCGAGATTCTGGATGCACAAAGGGATTATGTGAACGCGCAAGAACGACTGATCCTGGCAGAGCAGAACTACTTTCTGACAAATTATGCGGCGCTCAGCCTAACCGGGGATATTCTTGATCTTCTTGGTGTCACTCTGAACAACAGGATTGGGCAACCATGATGCAGGCACAATCGGGTACACGCCCCCACTCTTTGACGGCAATGGAGGTCTGCCTCCTGCACGTCGCCGCGCATCTCGACCGCCCACTGACATTGGCAGCGGTCCAGGCGACACAATCCGGCGACGGTGAACTGACAATCCGGGATGTCATTACAGCCCTTAACAGAGCGGACATGCAGGCGGCGTATGGCAAACGGAAACTGGCTGCTTTCAACAATCATCTGGTACCGGCGATCCTTCTCTTGGAAAATGAGTGTGCAGTGGTCTTGCACGGGCGAGCATCCAACGGCGATTTACTGATCTTTGATCCGGAACTGGGCCGCGAAATCGGAGAGATACCAGAAGCCAGCCTTTCTGAAACATACACCGGATATGCAATTCTGGTGCGCGGTATCCATCAGGAGGAAATTGGTTCGATCAGCAACGATTGGAAAGGTCATTGGTTCTGGTCCGCCCTTGCCGCCAATCGCTGGTCATATATTCAGGTGGCGGTGGCAGCCGCCCTTGCCAATCTGCTTGGGCTGTCGACATCCGTGTTCATCATGGTCGTTTACGACCGGGTTCTGCCCAACGAGGCGACGGAGTCCCTGATCGCCTTGACCGCAGGCGTTTGCCTAGCTCTGATTTTCGACTTTGTGCTCAAGCTGCTACGAGCCGGGTTTATTGATGCAGCGGGAAAGCAGGCTGATCTGTTCATGGGGCGGCGTGTATTTGACCACTTGCTGAACATTCGTATGAAGTCCCGGACCGGGTCATCTGGCGCCATGGCCAGCACCGTCCGGGAATTCGAAACACTGCGCGAATTCTTTACATCGGCAACGCTGGTCGCAGTGGTGGATTTGCCATTTATTGGGCTGTTTGTTTTCGTCATTTACATGGTCGGCGGCCAATTGGCCCTGATCCCCGCACTTGCTGTGCCTGTCGTCCTGGTGACCGGGTTGATCGTTCAGCCTGTTTTGTCCCGTCTTGCGGAAAACAGTTTTGCTGATGGGCAATCCAAACAATCGGTTCTGGTCGAAGTTCTTTCCGGCCTTGAAACCATAAAGACAACCGGAGCGGCGCGGCAAATGCGGTCCCGTTGGGAACAGGCGATGGATCGTCAATCCGCGCACGGCATGCGCAGTCGTGCCGTCACGCAATTTGCGCTGAATTTGACCGGGTTTACCCAACAAGCCGCTCAGGTGTTGATAGTCTTCTACGGCGTTTTTCTGATCGCGGACGGTGAAGCGAGCATGGGGGCACTGGTTGCTTCGGTAATGCTGATAGGACGTGCGCTGGCTCCTCTGGGGCAGTTGGCGCAAACCCTGACGCGGATCAATCAGGCGCGCAGCGCATATCGCAATCTCGATTCTCTGATGCAGGCGGAAAGTGAGCGACCGCAAGGACGAAGCTGGATCAGTCGCAAAGGTTTCGAAGGTCGCATTTCCTTCAGCAACGTGCATTTTGCCTATCCTGACCAGACAAACGACTCTTTGGACGGCATTTCTTTTTCGGTTGCTCCGGGCGAAAAAGTAGCAATCCTTGGCCCGATCGGTTCGGGCAAGAGTACAATTGCGCGTCTTTTGCTGGGGTTATACGAACCCAAGACTGGTTCGGTTTCGTTGGATGGAGCGGATATTCGACAAATTGACCCCGGTGATCTGCGCCGAAACATTGGGTCCGTTCTGCAGGATGTTTGGTTGTTTTCCGGTACCGTTCGCGAAAATATCGCCAGTGGGGCGATCCGCCCCAACGATGAAGATCTGCTGAAGGCTGGACGGGTTGCGGGTGTCGAAGATTTTGTGGCGCGCCATCCCGGCGGCTACGATTTGAAACTGGCTGAACGCGGCGAAGGTTTGTCCGGCGGGCAACGGCAGGCGATTGCGCTGGCAAGGGCCTTGGTCGGTCGCCCGCCAGTCCTGCTGTTGGACGAACCAACCAGCGCCATGGATGTCCGGACGGAAGCGGACGTCATCCGGCGGCTAAAGCACGCAACCAGTGACAGCACAGTCATTGTCATCACGCATCGCACAAGCTTGCTGAACCTAGTTGACAGGGTGATCGTTCTCGAAGGCGGCAAGATTGTGGCTGATGGTTCGAAAGGCCTACTGACTCAATATGCAAACCGCAAGGGGAGGCATCTGAATGTCGCGGCATCCTGATCTTGCGAAACTGGCCCGTGAGATGCAGGGGCGTTCCCCGCTGCGGGGGTCTGCCTTGTTAATTCTAATTTTGTCCTTTTTGGTCGCGGCAGGTTTCTGGGCGCATATCACCGAGCTTGACGATGTAACCCGCGTGGACGGTCGCATTGTCCCATCTGGTGATCTGCAGGTGATCGAGGCTACTGAACCGGGTGTTCTGCGGTCCCTGAATGTTCGGGAAGGTCAGCTGGTAGACGAGGGAACTCTTCTGATGGAATTCGATACCACTCAGATAGCGAGTCAATTGGGTCAGGAACAGCAGCGTGCCTTTGGTTTGATGGCGCGGACGCAGCGGCTGCAGGCGGAAATCGACGGCACCGAATTAGAGTTCAAGCCTGTGTTGTTGAAAGACGCGCCAGCGGTCATTCAATCTGAAACGGCGCTGTTTCAGGGGCGACAGTCTGAGTTGCAGGCGGAGATCGCCATCCTTGAACGCCAACGCCAGCAACGCCGTCGCGAATACGAGGAAGGACTGGTGGATCAGTTTACGGCCGAGGAAACGCTCAAGGTGCTGGCCGAGGAACGGTTGATTATGGAACCATTGGTCGAGCAACAGATGGAGCCGGCGACGACGCTGCTTTCCTTGCGTCGCAGTGAGGCGGAATGGAACGGGCGCAAGGTCAGGGCCAAAGCGGTGACCAACAGGTTGAAATCCGGTCTCGACGAAATTGATGATCGCATCCGGGCGACACACAGTCGGTTTCGCAGCAGTGCCCTTACCGATCTGGCGCTTGCGACAGCAGAGCTTGCCGTGCTGCAACCTGCCTTGCCTGCGTTGCGTGACCGCGCGGCACGGGCGCAGATCCGAGCCCCCGTGCGTGGTATTGTCAACCGGATACACCGGTCAACCGTTGGCGGGTTGGCCCGAAGCGGCGAGGAGTTGATCGAACTTGTCCCGCTGGACGACTCCTTGCTGGTCGAGGCCTATGTCCGCCCTGAAGACATTGCTTTTTTGCACGCCGGACAAAAAGTGAAAGTCAAGATAACGGCCTATGACTTTGCCCGCTACGGCGGACTGGACGGCGAAATCTTCCGCATTTGTGCGGATACGATCAATCGTTCCGACCGAAACGACGAAGAAGTATTTGTGGTCGAGATTAGAACCGGCAGCTCTATGCTGGACGGCAACGGTGCAGAAATAGAGATCATCCCCGGCATGGTTGCCGAAGTGGATATTCTCGCCGGTCGAAAGTCAGTCCTCGACTATCTCGTCCAGCCTGTGGTCAAAATCAAGGACAGGGCATTGCGGGAATAGCACCTACCGGCGCTTCCCGTTATTAGCCGCGCCAGATAACGCATGCTATAACCCGAACCCTAACTCCAAATCCCGGAGGCTTGACCTAAGTGGATCAGGAGGCAGGCTGCTTGAACTGCTGATCAAACAAACGCCGGAATGCCCCGTTACGCTGCATCAGGTTGTCGAGATTACCCTGTTCGATCACCTCTCCATCCTGAACAACCATAATCTTGTCGGCCTCCAACACAGTCGATAACCGATGCGCGATCACGATCGTGGTGACATTTCTGGTCAGTTTGTCGAGCGCTTCTTTCACATAAGATTCTGATTCCGCATCCAATGCGCTGGTTGCCTCGTCAAGCAACAGAATTTCTGCCTGGCGCAGGATTGCACGCGCAATTGCCAGGCGTTGCTTCTGCCCACCGGACAGAAACGCGCCATTTTCACCTACTTGCGTATCATATCCGTTTGGCAATTCGGTAATAAAGTCATGGGCATGTGCCGCGCGAGCAGCTTCCATGACTTCTTCAACCGTTGCGTCGGGACGTGCGTATCGAAGGTTGTCCATTACGCTGGCGGAAAACAGGAACGTGTCTTGCCCGACGTAAGAGATTTTGCGCCGCAACGAAGCGAAGCTCACGTCCATGACATCTTGTCCGTCGATTTCGATGCGCCCCTGATCCGGATCATAAAAACGCATGATCAGGCCAAAGATGGTGGACTTGCCACCGCCAGACTGCCCAACCAGCGCAGTGGTTTTTCCCGCTTCAAAAGTAAGGTCCATATTCTTGAGAATAGGCAAGGAGCCCTGATAGCCAAAAGTGACGTCATGCAACCGAACCTCGCCGGGCCCCGGACGCAGCTGCACGGGTTCGATGCTTTCGCGCATCGGATCTTCCTGGTCCAACAACTCGAACATCATGCCGATTGGCACCAATGTCGTCTCGATGACCACGCGCATCTTGGAAAGTCGTTTGGCCGGTTCATAAGCCATCAGCAAAGCGGTGATAAAAGACATCAGTTGCCCCGGTGTGGTCGGCTCACTTCCTGCGATACCAATCGTGCTGATGATCAGAATGGCCGCGATCGCTATACCTGCCAGAAATTCCATCAATGGGCTGGCGATAGATTGCAACCGCGAAATGGAGTTGGCGCGGTTTTCGACGGCCCTGATCGCGCGGTTCATGCGATCGGCCATGTGGTCTTCCAGCGCAAAAACCTTGATGATCTTGATGCCCCCCGAGGTTTCCTGAAGGACTTTCATGATCTCTGCCAGAGATTTCATTTCAGAACGCATGATCGAACGCACGCTCTTGAGCAGAACTCTGACGCCCAGCAGGGCGATTGGTCCGACAACGAAGAACAGCACGGACAACACCGGTTGTTGATAGACCATCACAAATACCAGACCAACAAGGGTCAGCGCATCGCGAACAAAACTCGTGACCACGACATCAACCAGGCGCCTTGCAGCCAGAGCACCCTGTGTCACGATCATCAAAAGATCAGAGGATTCCGTGTCGGCAAAGAATCCAACACCTCGTTTCAGCAGTTTCGCATATAGCTGTTCCTGCTGAACGGCGATGATCCGGTTGCCCGCGCGGGCCAGAAAAACAGACTGAATGTAGGATGCAGCTGCTTTGGCGAAAAACAGCCCCAAAATCGCCAGCGCGACGAGATAGACCTTTGAGCGCGCTTCCGGCGTCGTCATGGCGTTGACGATGTTTTCCATCATCCAGGCGGTGCCCGCAGTTGTCCCCGCGACAACAACCATGGCGGCCATGGCGATTCCGTAAAGCCAACCCTGGCTGCGCAAACTGCTGCCAACCAGTCGGCCTATGTGGCCGGATCGCCATTTTTCCCAGAAATCTCTGACCATTCTACTCTCCAGGCCCTCACTTGCCTTCGACACCTGCTGCCGACGCGATACTTCGATAGGTCGGAAACGATCTCGTCGCCTGTCTTTTCAGGAAAGACGGGTTGGTGTTAGTTAAGCGGGACGGTTACAAGAATCCATAGCTGGCCCAAAGATAATATTGGACATCCTCCAACTATCTGAAAAAGAGATGAAATTCGAAAATCTCAAGCAGGCGCAGTTGGGAAGATCGTGGGCTGAGCAAATCATTGCCAATCAACTTCTCCCAAAAAAATGTACCCGGCACCGTAGATTGTTTTGATAAGGCGCGGATTTTTTGGGTCTTCGCCCAGTTTGGTGCGCAAACGCGAAATTCGCACATCCATTGCCCTGTCGAAACTCTCACCTGCGGCGCCGCCTAAAGTTTCCTGCATCTGCCCACGACTGATCAACCGTTTCGGGCTTTCCAGAAACAGGCGCAGAACCTCGCCTTCGGCATGGCTGAACGGAGTTTCCGAACCGGTTCCGTCCACAAGAACATAGCGATCGAAATATGCGGTCCAGCCATTGAAGTATGCCACTTCCGACTGGGGAGACTGGGTTCTCGGTGCGCGCAATCTTGCACGGATTCGGGCGACAACTTCGGCAGGATCGAAAGGTTTGGTGATATAGTCATCAGCCCCAAGTTCCAGCCCGGTGACGCGATCCTGTACCTGCACCCTGCCCGAAATGATAATTACGGCGGCCCCCTGTTCCAGCGCCAGTCGGTGTACTAACGCCAGCCCGTCTGTATCCGGAAGCGACAGATCAACAAGGCAGACGTCCGGTGTCACCCTTTTCAGCGAGGCTTCGAATTCGCGGGCACGTGAAAAGCTTTGTGTGCGGAATCCGGCCTCTTCCAACGCATCCGTCAATATGCGCCGTATTTCGGGCTCGTCATCAAGGATGGTCACCAATGGTTGGTTCATCAGGCGGCCTCGGTTCGGATCAGTGCAGACAATTGTGCCCGTGAGAACGGTTTACGCAACACCGGCGCCAAAGCAAGCGCTTGTCGATGCAGAGGGTCGGAATAGGGCAAGGATGTCATCAGAATACAGGGAAGGCCAGGCTTCAGCCGCTCAAGCAGATCAATCCCGGTGGCCGGTCCATCAAGCCGGATATCGGACAGAACCAACGCAATATCGTCAATATCCAAGATCAAACCGAGCGCTTCATCAACTGACGTGGCCTCGATCACAGAATAGCCGAGATCAACAAGCAGGTCGCGGAACTGGCAACGCAATTCGTCGTTATCCTCGACAAGCAGGACAAGACCGCCGCGACCAGACGGGGCAGGTCTATAAGGCAATCGCATGACAACGGATGCACCTGATTGCGTGTTGCGCAGGTTCAGGTCTCCGCCAGCCAGTTTGACGGTGTCATAAACCATTGGAAGGCCTAACCCCGAACCGTCGCTGCCTTTGGTAGTGAAAAACGGGTTAAGAGCTTTTTCCAAAGCTTCGGGTGAAAACCCGGGTCCGGTGTCGGATACGGTGATTTCGGCCCATATCCGTCCGATCGCATGGGCGCTGATGGTGATCTGACCGGAATTGCCGCATGCGTCACGCGCGTTCAGGACAAGATTGAGCATTGCATCCTGAACCATACCCGGGTCGAGCATCAGCGCCTCGTCCGGCAATGTATTGACCACCGACAGCCCCACCCCCCGCGGCAACGATGGCGACGCAAGAATGCGAAGGTCTTCAAGCAGCCCTCGCATGTCGGTCGCTTTGGGTTGGGGTGTCCGGTTTCCCGTCATATCCGCGATCCGGTTCAGCAATTGTCCGCCACGGCGCGCTGTCTGTTGAGTGGCCGAAACAAGTTCCTGCGCCTCTTCGGGCAGGTCCATCTTGTTCAGCCGCGCCTGCATCCCCAGAATGATCGTCAGCAGGTTTGAAAAATCATGTGCCATGCCGCTGGTCATCTGTGCCGCCATTGCGCGGCGACTGGCCTGTTGCAAGGCGACCCTGGCTTGCGTTTCTTCGGTCACGTCGACCGACATTATGTACACGCCCCCTGCCCCGTCCGGGGTGAAAGAAACCCGTATCCGGCGCGAATCCTGATCCTCGGTAAACTCAAAAACCGAAGTTTCGCCGCCATAGGCGCGTTCCAGATAGGGTTCGACCCGTTCAAACGCTGAAGGACCCAGCGCCTCGGAGATGTGCAGGCCTGCAATTTCAGACGGTCGGCCCGGCATGACGGAACTCAGGCGGCGGTTTGAGTAGTCGTAGATACCGTCTCGTCTGAGATGAGCGATATGGGCCGGCATCATCTCCGTCGTCAAACGGGTGCGGGCCTCAATCTCGGTCAGTTGGCGCTTTGCCTCTTCCAGAGCTGAGTTGGTTGCGGCCAGCTTTCGGTTCGCGGCTGACAATTCCTCGGCATGGCTCAGCAACTGTCCGGACAGTTCCTCGGACCGTGCGCGCAGCAGGTTCTCGGCCCGTTTTGTGCTGGTGATATCTGTATACACTGCGACCCAGCCGCCTTGTGGCAACGGTGCCCCCTCGATCGAGATAACCTGTCCGTTTGGTCGCGCCCGTTCCATGTAATGCGGTTCGAAATTCAGCGCCTGCTCGACGCGGGCCTTCACCATTTCGTCCACATTTCCGTCGTCGCCATATTCCCCACGGCTGGCCAGGAACTGAATGGTGTCGTGAAACAAGGCGCCGGGGCGGACCAGGGTGTCGGGCAGATCGAACATTTCCTGAAAGCGGCGATTGCTGACGACAAGCCGCAATTGGCTGTCGTAAATCGAAAGGGCCTGGCCGATCAGATTCAGACCGGCCATAGTCATTGCTTTCATATGCTGTTCGGTGGTGTCCAAGACAGTTCTCCCCACGGAACAGGCGTAACATCAGAACCCCCGCAGGTGTAGGGGGCAGAGATGCGACAAAAACAGGCCGGGCCTGCCTTGGGCTCATGGTCACGCTGCACTGCCCTAGTCTGGATAGCGCTCTTTCGATTTGGCACCCTCTGGGGTCAGAGAATAAAGGGAAAGCGTGTGGTCCGCATTGCGCATGCGGTGCCGTAGCATCTGACGCCCAAGCCGACCCAGATCCGACGCGAATTCCGGATCGTTCGCGACATTCTCAAGCTCACCCTTGCCGGCATGGTCAAAAAGGATCGGAGGTAGATCGGCGGCGAACTCAACCAGCGTGAACCGGTCCTCCCGAAGAATGCTCAGATTCGAGTCGCTGTTGCCGGTTCCCAATTGCTGCTGCCACGGAGTTGGCTTTTCAGGTTCTGAAAAATCAAGCTCACTGAACGAATACCTGCGCCAGTCGTCGGGAACATCACCCTTCAGCAGCGGCACAAGCGAGTGTCCGTCCATCGAGTTCGGAACTGATTTGCCCACCCAGTCGAGAATGGTTGGGGTGACGTCCACAGATTCCGTCGGCACATCGACAACCGAACCCGCGCGGGCTGAATTCCCCGGCATCCTGATAATCAGGGGCGTATGATAGGCGGCATCAAACACCGTCATTTTGCCCCAGGTATGCCGGTCGCCCAGCATCTCGCCATGGTCGGCGGTGATCACCAGCAAAGTGTTCTCATATTGCCCGCTTTCCTTCAGGTACTGGATTACACGGCCGACGTGATGATCGACCTCGGTCGCAAGACCCAGATAGACGGAACGCAGTGTTTGAACGTTTTCCTGTGTCGGTTCAATTTCCCCCATGCCCTTTACAAAGCCGGTGGCCGTTTGGGATTGCATCGAAGGGGCAAAAAACGGGTGCAGCGCCGCTTCGGCCTGCTGGTCCGGGAACCCGGCAGGAAAAGGCAACTCGGCAGGATCGTACATGTCATTATACGGCGCAGGTGCAACAAGCGGCGGGTGCGGCCGGATATAGGTCAGATGGGCGAACCAGCTCTGTTTGTGGTACGCGGCGATACCATTCAGAAAAGCGTCCGTCAGAAAGGCCGTGTCACTGTCTTCGGCCCGGTACAACGCGGGGTCGTTCAGTTTCGGCGTGCTGCCAGTTGGTGATACGGGCTTGTAGACATCCCAGTAGTCGTCGAATGAATAGCCCTTTTGCATCAGATGAGATTGCCAGGGAAAAGATTCCTCGAGCCGCATTTCGACCACCTCGTGAAACCCCTGCATCGGGTACTCATAAGACTTGAGCGACGGGTCGTTGGGATCAAACACGCGCGGATCGGCGGACGTGTCGGTGTAGCCGAACAACATCGGCAGATATCCGGCCTTGCGCATCTCGGTCGCGACATTGGGAATGTCGTGGCGTAGCGGCGTTCCGTTGCGGACAGAGCGGTGGTTCATCGCGTATTGACCGGTCAGTATTGAAGCCCGGGACGGGCCGCACGGGTTGGTCACCGAGAAGTGGCGCGTAAAGGTGACCGCATCGCTCATGAACGCGCGCAAATTGGGCAGATCCACATGGTTCGCCAATGCGCCGGTTAGGCAATCTGCACGCAGTTGGTCGATGATTATGAATAAGACGTTTCCTGCCTGTGACATGTCCGCAATCCTGTTTAGCCACGCTTCTGTCTGGCGCGGACTTTGTCTTGGTTCCGACGCTCGTGCAACACGTTGACAGATTTTTTCAGAGCGAAGCCCGTCAAAAACGAAGCCGAGAGAAAAAGGCCGCTTTTCAAGGGGCAGAGCGGACGCTATGGCTCAGACATGACGGATTTGATTTCGCTTTACGAGGCCCGCATTGCCGATGGCAGCCTGATCAGGGATGACGCGCAGGAGGCCGTTCTGCCACAGTTCGAGCGTATTCGCGCCACCCTAGCCGAACCTGTCAAACGCGGTTTCTTCCGAAAAGCCCCCCCCGCCCCCAAAGGCCTTTACCTGTGGGGTGGCGTCGGGCGCGGCAAGTCCATGCTGATGGACATGTTTGTGGATGCGCTGGAGGATATTCCTGCACGGCGCGTGCACTTCCATGCTTTTATGCAGGAAATTCACGCGGGTATGCACAAGGCTCGAAAGGAAGGGGTCGAGGACGCGCTGGCACCCGTTGCCGAGGCAGTGGTCAAATCAGTCCGATTGCTGGCCTTTGACGAAATGCAGATCACGGACATAACGGACGCGATGATCGTGGGCCGCCTGTTCGATCTTTTGCATGCAGGCGGGGTGGTCGTGATCACTACGTCGAACAGGCACCCGGATGAGCTGTACAAGAACGGGCTGAACCGACAGCTGTTTTTGCCATTCATCGCGCAAATCAAGGAACAGCTTAAAGTCTGGGAGCTGATCTCGCCCACCGACTATCGACAAAACCGACTGGCGGGTGAGCCTGTGTATTTTACGCCGATCGGGCCCGAGGCCCGGCAGAATATCCGGGCGGTTTGGAATGACCTGTCGGGAGGCGCAGCGGAGCCGCTGGTGTTGAAAGTGAACGGCCGGGCCGTTGAACTTCCGGCCTTTCGCAATGGCGTAGCGAGGGCCAGCTTCTATGATTTGTGCGGACGTATGCTGGGCCCGGCAGACTATCTGGCCATTGCGGAAGCGGTGAAAGTGCTGGTTCTGGAAGACGTTCCGCGCCTGTCCCGCAACAACTTCAACGAAGCCAAGCGGTTTGTCACTTTGATTGACGCCCTTTACGAGGCCCGGGTCCGGCTGATCTGCTCGGCGGCGGCCGAGCCCGAGATGTTGTATGTCGAAGGTGAAGGAACGTTTGAATTCGAGCGCACCGCTTCGCGCCTGCGGGAAATGCAGGATCAGGACTGGGGGAAATAGGAGGCTCTGCCCCCTCGCCCCAGCGCGCTCCGAGGTTTTCCAAACAGAAAAACAACTAGCCGTTTTCGCGCAGGATGTTGCCCGCCAGATAGAGCGAGCCACAGATCAGAACACGCGCTTGTGGATCTTTGTCCGTGATTGCTGTCAGGGCTGCCGCGACGTTTTCCGCTGTTGAAGCTGGCAGGCCGACCCTTGCGGCTGCAGCCGCAGTGTCGTCAGCGCTGAGCGTGTTGGCCTCGCCGGGAATGGATACGGCGGTCAGGCTTTCGGCCTGATCGGCAAGCGGCGCCAGATAACCAGTGACGTCCTTGGTGTTCAGCATGCCGCAGATCATGTGTGTCGGGCGTTTGGGCAGTTTCGCCAGAACGTCGGCCAACGCCACGCCAGCAGCAGCGTTGTGGCCCCCGTCGAGCCACAGTTCAGCGAGCGGAGCCTGTTCTGTCAGTGGCCCTGTTTTCAGGCGCTGCATGCGTGCTGGCCATTCGGCTTTGGTCGCGGCGGCCTCATAGGCGTCATCGCCCATTTGCAGATGGCGCAGAACCGCCAGCGCTGCGCCCGCGTTTTGAATTTGGTGCGCGCCCAACAGATTGGGAAGCGGCAGATCGCGCAATCCTGTTTCGTCCTGATAGATCAGGCGTCCGTTTTCTTCGTTTACGTGCCAGTGTTGGCCATTAACAAGCAGTGGCGCACCCAGTCGCGCGGCGGTGTATTCAATGACCTCGAGCGCCTCGTCTTCTTGCGGGCCCACGATACAGGTCACTCCGGGCTTGATGATGCCGGCCTTTTCGGCTGCAATTTTGCCCAATGTGTCGCCAAGGAACTGTTCGTGGTCAATCGAAACCGGCGTGATGACTGTAACCGCAGGCTGTTCCACGACGTTGGTTGCATCCAGGCGGCCACCCAGCCCGACTTCAAGGAGCGTATAGTCAGCTTGCGTGCGGGCGAAAGCCAGCAGGGCCGCACAGGTGGTGATTTCGAAATAGGTGATATTCTCACCATTGTTTGCGGCGTAACACTCGTCCAGAACCGCCGTAAGGTCAGGCTCCGAGATCAGCTCTCCCGCCAGTCGGATTCGCTCGTGAAAGCGGGCCAGGTGGGGGGATGTGTATGCGTGAGCTGTCAGCCCGGCCCCTTCGATCCCTGCGCGGATCATGGCTTGCGTCGAACCTTTGCCGTTGGTTCCGGCAATATGGATGACCGGCGGCAATCGGTTTTGCGGGTGGTCCAGAGCTGCCAGCAAGCGCCACACACGATCCAGAGTCAGATCGATGATCTTGGGATGCAGCGCCATCATCCGATCAAGGATGACGTCGGATGTCGGGGTCGTCATTTCTCGCCTGCGCCCTCGGTCGAAGCTTCGACCGGTGCTTCTTCCGGCTCTGGTGCGGGAAGGTCACCTTTGACAGCTGGCGGCAGGCCCATCAGCATTCGGGTGATGGTGATCAGTTCATCGCGCATTTCGGTGCGTTTTGTCACACGGTCAAGCATCCCGTGATCCAGCAGATATTCAGCGCGTTGGAATCCTTCGGGCAGTTTCTCGCGGATGGTCTGTTCGATCACGCGCGGTCCGGCAAAGCAGATCAGCGCGTTCGGCTCCGAGATATGCACATCACCCAGCATCGCATAAGACGCGGTGACGCCGCCGGTGGTCGGGTGGGTCAGCACCACGATATAGGGCAGGTTCGCCTCTTTCAGCATTTCCACCGCGACCGTGGTACGGGGCATCTGCATGAGGCTCAGGATGCCTTCCTGCATTCGCGCGCCACCGGCAGCCGAAAACAGGATAAGCGGGCGTTTGAGTTTCACGGCCTCCTGCGCGGCTGCGATGATGGCGTTGCCGACATACATGCCCATCGATCCGCCCATGAACGAAAAATCCTGCGCCGCAGCTACAACTGGCGTGCGGCCGATTTCACCGCTCACGACAAGCATCGCCTCTTTCTCGCCGGTCTTCTTCTGGGCCGCTTTCATGCGGTCGGGATATTTCTTTTGATCCCGGAAATGCAGTGGATCGTCCTTCGGCGCGGGGACTTCGACCTCGGTGAAAATACCGCCATCAAACAGATGCTTAAACCGCTCTCGCGGCGTGATTGCCATGTGGTGATCGCATTGCGTGCAGACATTCTGGTTGTCGGCCAGTTCGCGGTGAAACAGCATGGTTCCGCACTCATCGCATTTGTGCCACAGATTTTCGGGCACTTCCCTGCGCGAGAAGATCGAGTTAATCCGGGGGCGGACGTAGTTTGTGATCCAGTTCATGTCGGAACCTTGCTGATGCGGTTTTGACGTCAAATAAGGCGCTACGTCAGGAAATGCAATCAGCGCCTCAGCGCAAGCCGTGCGGTTAGCCAGCAAACAACCATCATCACGAAATCCACATACAGCCAGTGTCGTATCGCGTCTGTTTGGGACATGTCATAGGGCAGAAGGAACAAGGCAAGACCGCTGAGGTTGTCAGGTATCGAGAAAAACAGCAACGCCACAACGTTGTTGAAAAAGTGCAGCGCAATAGCAGGACCAAGGGTACCCGACCGCGCGGTGAGATCGGCATTGATCAGGCCAAAAGCGCCGGCCCAGATTGCGATCAGAAGGGCGTTCTCTCCGGATGTGGCCGGTGCGTAGTGACCGGCCGCGAACAACAAGGCAGGCAGACCCATCCAAATCAGGCGTGACCGAAACCGCGCAGCCAGTGATTGCTGAATGTAGCCGCGAAACAGGATTTCCTCGGCGCTGGTTTGTATCAAAACCGCAGTCAGAGACAGCGGCAACAGCAGCAGCCACGTTTCGAAAGCCAAATTGGGTTTGAACGGTGCGCCCAGATTGTATGGCGGCAGGATGAAGATCAACGCGGCCAGCAGCCCCAATGCCAGAAGTACGCGCCAGAACTGGCGAACGCCCAGACGGCGGGGACCCAGGATGGCGTGCAACGGGCGGTTTTGCATCGCCCCGGCAGCCAGTTTGACGCCCAATGTGATGAACCCGAAACTCGACAACAGAATCAACAAAGCAGACGGTGTTGCCCCCGCCTGAAAGCCGGAAACCCACCGCGCTGAGCCGAGACTGAAAATCACGGAAGACAGGGTGAGGTTCAGGAAAATTGCAACACCACCAACAATCACCAGCCCAACCGTCAGCCGCCACAGTTCCGGTCTGTCACGTGCGTCGCGGACAAGCATCTCATGGGCTGCGTATGCCGTATGTGTCGTGATTTTAGGTTCCACTGGAACTGCCGGAATCGGTGAATATGTCCTCTGGGGTTTGCGCGGCGGCAACACGATCGGACACTGTCATCAGGTAACCGGCAACGGTTTCAAGAAGTTGTACGGCGACATTAACGTCGCTCTCCACGACGGCGCGCAGCTCTCCGGCGCCGATCCTGAGAAAGGTACAATCCTGTGTTGCAACCAGATCGAATTGTCTGGCGTCTTTGGTGATAATCGAAAGGTCTCCGATCAATCGTCCCGGCTCGATGACCGAGATTACCCGCTTGAGACCCTTGCTGTCGTTCCATTCCAAATTGGCCTGACCGGAAATACACAGGTAGGCCGCGTCAGGTGCCTCGCCGCGGGCAAAGATGGTCTGCCCGGCTGCGGCCTCGTACCATTGTGCGGAAAACGCCAGCAAACGTTGGTTTCTGCCATCCAGCTTGGAGAACAACTCGGTCGAGGAGATGATCTTGAGCTTCCGGCTCAGGTCCGCCGTAGCGCCATCTTCCGCTTCTGTTTGTGTTCTTGAAACACCGTCAATACGACCGTCCTTGATTTCGACGAACAGGTCATACGCTTCGGGATGGGCAAAATGATCTTCCATGAAGATCATGATTGAATTAGGCAGCAACTCACGCAGTTTCAGGCGGGTGCGCAGTCGGCTTTTCGAATCGTGGCTGGCCAGCACCTTGTCCAGCACCAGAATGTCGGGGCGTTTGATGCCCGCCCGCGAAAACGCGGCACGCTCCTGAAAAACGGTCGGCAGGTTGTTTCCCCCCAGTCCGGACGGCAGATCGTAAATGATCGCGGCGGCGCGGCGGCGCAGCCCGGCTTCGTTCATAACTTCGGCGACTACATCTTCGATCTCGTCTTTTTTGGCCCCGGCCATGATCGAAATGCGTCCGTAAAGCGCATTCTCGATCACGGTCAGACGCGGAATGTAGAGATCCGGCGACACTGGCAGGAACATCCCCTGCATCGATTCCCGGATTCTTTCTGCCTGCGTCTTTCGAATCGTCAAAATTCTGTTCTTGTACTCGTCCGGAAAATTCGGACCAATCTGCTCGGCTGTAAGAAGGAAGGGCACGGTCATCAGCAGGGCTTTTTCTTTCTGACTGATCGCGGCATCACCCTTGGCTTTGCGACGGTCTTCGATGTCCAGCAGGCTGTGGAACATGTCGCGGGACAGGCCAAGGCGCAAAAACAGAGGGTGGTCCGTGCCATCCCTGCCAAATGCCTGAGTCAGCGTTTCCAGCACGGCACTGGAAATGCTCATGGCGTCATCGTCCAGGGCGTTCGCGCTGAGCATTGCCTGGAATCGATCATCTTCGGCAAGCGTTTCCGGAGAGATATCCTGCGACGGAGACGCGAACAGCAGGTTGCCGCCCAAGGGAACGGCGGGGTTGAACTGTTCCGGGTCGAATCTGAAGACATATCGGTCCAAGCCGCGCTCGCGCAGACGCTCGGCGACGATCCCGCGCAGATCAACAACGTCTTTTGCCAAAGCCGGATGCTGTTCCGGGTCGAACCGGGAGCGTAAAGTACGGCGGAACATGAACTCGTCGATCCCCATCGCCTCGACAAGCTGAAACCACCAGTCGCGAATGTCGTCAGCACTATCCAGCCCGGCCAGGCTGGGGTCGACCCATTCATCCGACAGGGAATCGGGGGGGTTTCCGGCCCGCACGGCCTCGATCTGACGACGCGAAGGGGCCTTTATCGCGTCCGACTGATGTTGCGGGCGGATTCGCAGGGGCATCAGCAGATTGTCCCCCAGTGTTCCATCGAACAGGTAGGGGCGTGAATAGGCATACCCAATTCGGGCGGCAATCACTGTTTGATGCAGCGAATTGAGATTGTGACCCGCCATAATCACGTCGCCTTGTACCGGCAGCAGCTCTCTTGTCAGCAGTTGAGCCAGCGCACCACGCTCGGCCGCTTGTGGCGACTGTATCGCCACCCGGGCACCCTTTGGGATTGTCAGGTCGATATCTTCAAGAATGGTCTTGCCGTCGTCATCGCGAACCGTCACGTTTCGCAACTCGATGTCACCGGTCAGGTGCGGGATGGTTTCGGGTTCTCCGGAAAACAGTTCCTCGGGGATCATGTTGGCTGGGGCAAAACGCTCTATCACGATTTCCCAGCGCAGCGACATGTCCTGCACCTGATTGTAGTAGGTCAGCAAATCCTTCCAAGGGCCACTCAGGTCCTTGTAGGCCCCCAGTGCGGCGACCAGTGCGCCCACTGTCACCTCTCCCGTGATCGCAAGATAACCACCGACCGAGTAGAACAGAAACGGCGTCATCTGCGTGATCAGGTTGTTGATAAACTTCATGAAAAATTTCTTGTTGTAGATCTTGAAGCGGATCTCAAACAAGATGCCCAGCCGATGGCTGAACTGCGCCAGCCGATAACGCCAGCCGCCGTTGGTGCGCAGATCACTGATGCCCGCCGCACTCTCACCGATTTCAGAGCTTAGATGTCGAACCTGTTGAATTCTGTCCTTGTTCAGCAGGTTGATCTGGCGTTGCAGTTTCGGGATCAGCCAGGCCTGCAATGGGATGAGCGCGACACTGGCCAATCCGAACCAGACGCTTTGCATGAACAGAAATGTGACGATTGTCATCATCTGCCCGAATTGAAACACCGGTTGGGCAATCGCGTCGCCCATCAGCCCGCCCATCGGTTCGGCCTCGGAGGTGATCATTGAAACCAATTCGCCCTGGCTGGTGGTGGCGAAATAGGATTTCGGGAACCGCATCGTTCGCTGGATCAGGGAAAAGCGAAGGCGGCGCAGCATACGCTCGGCCAGAACGCCTTTCATCGTGTTGATGCGCATCTTCATCAACCCGCTGGCAATCACCGTGGCTAGAAAAGCAAAGCACAGAATCCAAAGGTATTGGATCTGCGTCACAGTGTAGCCCCAGATCGTCACCGTGTCAGTGGGCGCCCCAATTGCATCGTTTATGATCTGTTTGGGCAACTCGAGCGAGGCATAGAGAAAGGGAAACGACAATACGGTCAGCAGCAACAATACAAGCTGCTGTTTCTTCGAGTATTTCCAGATAAACGAAAACAGAGTGGGTTCCATGACCGCCCTTGTCCTGAGAAATTCGGATGTGCGCTGTTTGACGGATGTTCCACTGCGATCCGGTATCAGACGGTAAGCACTGCCCCGGTCTATTGCAAGAACGGGCGCGGCTTTGGCAGAAAGGTGCGGTTCTGTCCAGCCCGCCGCAGATCACATTTCCGGAAAATTAAGCGCTGAAATGCTGTAATTCGGGTTTAACCGCCACTTGGTCTTTGACTAAACAGGTACAACTTTGGACGATAGGATCATGGGCAGTTTTCTGGATCGCTATATGCATCGCAAGTCTCTGGGGCATTGGCGCCAAGCCGCAAAGGCTGCGACCGAAACGCCTGAGCCATTGCTGCGCAGGCAACGGGATGAGGCGCGCAGATTGCGGACACATCTTGACCTGTTGATCCAACAGGCCGACGGGCGGCTGGCCCGGCCACTGATTGGTTCGGTGCAGTTTCCCAAACCGCTTGGCACGGACTGGTCCTGGCGTCCGGATCTGTGGCGCGGGCCGCTGTCCAGGCACGGTATCGCGTCGGCCCCGCGAAAAGCGCCGATGGACCGGCAGGTAACCCTGTTTCATGATTGCGAGCAGTCCGAAATCGGAATGCGCCAAATACGCAATCGCCGTGACAAGGACCTCGCCCCATTCAGCCTTGCGATCGAGGTGTTCGGGTTCATGGGTTCTTTCCTGTCCCTGTCGGTTGAGCTGCCACCAGATGCGGCGCTAGACTTGACGCGCCAACACCTGATGCGTGTCGATACGCTGATCGAATGCGAGCGGAACGGAGAAATTTTCGAACGTCTCAACATTCAGCACGGCCCAAATACGGAACAGGTGTTGCGCAAACTTGACGAAAGCCGAACTTCGAACGCAATGGACTTTGACCTTGCGCATCTGTCTTTCAACGAGAAACGCATAGAAAAGATCTGGCTGGATCTGATCTTTGACGATCCTGGGATGAATCGGATCGTTTTGCGCGATTTGACGTTTTGCCGCCATTTCCGAGCTGACTTGTAAGGTGCTTGCCGCATGACCCTTCCCTCCCTCACATGCACACGGTTCGAAGACGGGCTTTGGCAAGGCCATCTGCAGGCCGAAACGGAACCCAAGATCGAAGTGCGCTATCTCGGTGAACCGCTGGAAAAGTTCAGCGTTTCACGCGCGGATGGCGGTTGGGATCTGAGTATTCAGTTGCCCATCTCTGCCCTTTCCGAAGGGGTGCACTGTTTTGTGATCGTCGACACCGCAACGACGAACAAACTAGGCGACATCACGGTGATCGCGGGCACTCCCGCTGCGGATAACCTGAGGGCTGAGGTGGAGCTTTTGCGCGCCGAACTGGACATGCTGAAACGCGCATTCCGCCGGATCTGCGGCAACGCGGAATAGGCCGGGCGTTCAGCCTGTCGTACCGGCTGGACCGTTAAACTGCTGTTTTCCTATCTTTTTTGACCGGCTTGATGCATTATCGGGACATCCGGAGCAACCTGGGTTTCTCAATGGACCGCAGTAGTATCATCAAGGTCATCGCCCTTATGGTGACCGCATTTGGGATCGGAATTGATTTTACCGGCGCTTTGATGCTGATCCCGGCCATCGAAAACAGCTTTGATGCCGACATTACAAGCACCCAGTGGGTGCTCAACATCTACGCCCTGTTTTTCGCCATGACCATGGTCGCCGGCGGGCGGCTCGGCGACATGTACGGGCACCGAAAGATCATGATCATCGGTCTTTCGATCTTCCTGTTTTCTTCCATCCTATGCTTTGTCGCCCCCGGTCTGGACTACCTGATCGGAGCACGGGCCCTGCAAGGCATCGGAGCCGGATGTATCTGGCCCTGCACACTGGCCTTCGGCGCCACCAAAGTGTCAAAGCTCGAGCATCGGGCTCTGGTTATGGGGCTGATCCTTGCGGGTGTAACCAGCGGCAATGTCTTCGGTCCGATGATCAGCGGCTTTGCCGTCAACCTTGGTGACTGGCGATTGTTCTTTCTGGCCAACGTCGTGTTTTCCTGCATTTCGATGGCGACAGCCCTGTTTTTGATGGAACGTGAGACCAAACACAAACAAGGCGAACACATCGATTTTGCCGGGATGGGCATCCTGTCCTTCGCGGTCTTGCTGCTGCTGTACGCCCTGGATGTCGGTGCGGATTGGGGCTGGACTTCGGTTCCGCTGCTTCTTCTGTTCTTTGTCAGCGCAGTCCTGTTTCTGTTGTTCCCACGTGTCGAAAAACGCGTAAAGGAACCTTTGCTGCTGCCTCAGTTGATGCAGAACCGAGAATTTCTGATCACGCTGGGCCTGAACATGTTCAATGTGTCTGCGGCCTTTGTGGGTTTGCTGTATTTCCCGCAATACATGCAGAAAGTACTGGGCTGGACCGTTTTTCAATCGGCGCTTGGGCTGGCACCGCTGACTGTTCTATTGGCGGTCGGATCCATTGTTTCAGGAACGCTTTACAACGATTTCGGTCCAAAAAGGCTGATGTTCTGGGGCTACCTGATCGCGACAATTGGCGCAGTAACTGTTGTCGTCTTGCCGCAGGGCCTTGGCTATTTCCAAATTCTGCCAGGCATGGCGTTCATCGGATTGGGGGCGACGCTGACTGTCGGGCCGTCGGGAACGGCGGCAGTCTGCGCTGTAAAGCCCGAACGGGCGGGTCTTGTTGGCGGGCTGAGCTTCATGACCCACCTGGTCTACGGGGCCATTGCCGTCGCCTGCGCCACGGCAATCATGTATGTCACAAGCCTTGCCAGCCTGCGCGACAAACTGACAGCGGCCGGTGTCACACTGTCTGATGGTGAACTTCAGGCAATCAATGGCGGAACGCTGACCACCAAATCCGCGCAGGCAGTCATGCAGAAGCTCGGCGAAAGTGAAGTTGCGACGGTCAAAACCGCAATAGCCGGAGCATTCGATACCGGCATGAACATGGCGTTTATCTTTGCGGCGATTTCCGTGTCCGTCGGGATCGTACTTGCGCTGATGCTGGATGAAAGCAAGCTGCACAAAATCGAAAGCTGATCGCAGCCGATGAAAGATCCGTTCCGGTAACGAGGGCCGCCGAAACCGGCGGCCCTATTTATTTGTTACTGCGAAGGCCCGTTGGGGTTGAAGGCCGACAGGCCTTTCAGGATATCGATGGCATAGGCCAACTGATAGTCCTTTTCCCGCAACTCGGCAGTCGCTTCGGCACGGGCCCGGTCTTCTTCGATCTGGCGAATTTCATCCTCGCTCAGACTGTCGTTGTTCAGGCTGCCACGCAAGTCGGCCTCGGACCGGGTGCGTGCATTGCCCTCTTCCTCTTCGGGTTCTGGAGCTGGGCGCGGTTGCTCGACGATAATGTCGGGGCTGACGCCAAGCGCCTGAATCGAGCGGCCCGAAGGCGTATAATAGCGTGAAGTGGTCAGACGCATTGCACCGTCGCCGCGCAATGGCATGACCGTCTGGACCGAACCTTTGCCAAAGCTTTTGGTACCAACAATGATCGCACGGCGATGATCCTGAAGCGCCCCTGCCACAATTTCCGAAGCCGAGGCTGACCCGCCGTTGATCAGAACCACGATCGGCTTGCCTTCGGTCAGATCGCCAGCAGTTGCATTGAACCTTTCGCCTTCGCCCGGATCGCGGCCGCGGGTCGAAACGATTTCCCCTTCATTCAAAAAGGCGTCCGACACCTTGATCGCCTGTGTCAGCAAGCCGCCCGGATTGTTCCGCAAATCCAGCACTACGCCATTGACCTTATCGATCCCGCCGGCTTCTTCGATCTGCTCTTTCAAACCGGCTTCCAGATTGGGGTAGGTCTGATCATTGAATGTGGTCACACGCAGAACGACGCTGGTGCCTTCAGTCCGTGCACGTACGGCGGTCAACTTGATGGTGTCGCGGATAATGGTGACGTCAAACGGTTCCTGCTCGCCTTCGCGCACCACCGTGATCACGATTTCCGAGCCGACCGGCCCGCGCATCAGATCCACCGCTTTGTCCAGCGTCAGGCCCAGAATGCTTTCACCATCAACGTGGGTGATGAAATCACCGGCTTCGATCCCCGCCTCGTCTGCGGGGGTATCATCAATGGGTGAGACGACTTTGACGAAGCCTTCTTCTTGTGTGACCTCAATCCCCAGCCCGCCGAATTCACCGCGTGTCTGCACGCGCATCTGTTCGGCGTCGTCAGGCGACAGGTAGCTGGAATGCGGATCCAGTGAGGTCAGCATTCCGTCAATGGCTGCCTCGATCAGCTCCTCCGGCTCGACTTCTTCGACATATTGGGCGCGGATACGTTCGAAAATGTCCCCGAACAGATCCAGTTGCTCATACACGCTGGCCTTGCTTTCGGCCTCTTGCGCCAGCAAAGGTCCGGCAATCTGAGTGGTTGCGATAATGCCTGCCACAGTTCCGGCCAGACCGGCCATCACAAATCTCTTCATGTTTGTTTATCCATCCTTTTGGGTCCGAAACCACGATTCCGGGTCCACCGGGCTATTATCCTGTCTTACCTCTATATAGAGCGTTTCTGACCGGTCAGTTCCAGTGCCATCACTTGTAGTTGACAAAATAGCGCCGATTTCCGGCGTTTCACCAGGCATTAGCCCCACCGGCGTTCCTTCGGTGATCACTTCTCCGGGTGTACCGAAGACCTCTTGCAACCCGGAAAAGACAAAAAGCAATCCGGGCTGGGGTTCCAGGATCATCAGGTTGCCAAGGTCCAGCAGCGGCCCGCGATACCGGATCGTCGCTGCGGTGGGTGTCATGACCAGCGCGCGCGGGCGGGTGCCCAGCACGATACCGGGTCGTTTCACCCCGGCGGCGTCCGTTTCCCCTGAACTGTGCAGCAGAACACCCTGAACGGGCAAAGCAAGGTTTCCTTTTCTGTTCGAAATATCGGCGTCTGTTTCGGCAATACCGCCTTCCGATATTTCGGCCAGACCGCTGGCAAACCCATCCAGTGATTCCGTCGAGGAAATCAGGATTGCCGTGCTGATGGGGTCTTCGACAAACCGGCGCGGCAGGTCCGTTCGATCGGCAATGGCCTCGCTTAGTTTGGTGCGCGCATTCTGCACTCCGGTCAGACCCTTGGTCAGGGTTTCGGCGGCGTTTTGCTGCAGTTGGCGAAGTGTCCGGACCTCGTGCAAGTCCTGAGCAAGCGCCTGCGCACGCGCATTCAGGCCGGGCGTGACTTCGGCCAGCATCATGCCGGTACGGGCGGCCCCCAAAGGACCGGACGGATGCAGGATCAGTACGGGCGGCGTCGTTGTTTCGATGGTTTGCAACACGCCTAGCAACTGCGCGATTTCTTTTTCCCGCGCGCGCAGTTCTTCTGTCAGCTGCACCTCTCGGGTGGCGGCCTTGCGCAAGCCGTCGCGCATGGCGCTTAGGCCGGCTTCATAAGCCTGCACCGTTTCGGTCAGGGCGCGCACCCGATCCCGGGCGCTGTCGGCTTCGGCCAGCGAAATCGAGGCCTCTTCCAGCATTTGCGCTGCCTCCAACGCGGCAGCCGACGAGTCCGTCTGGGCGTAAACAGGCGAGGCCAGAAAGACTGAAAGAAGCACGGCCCGCACTGTCATGACAGAAGGCTCTGGCCGGTCATTTCCGCAGGTTGATCCAGCCCCATCAGCGCTAAAAGCGTTGGCGCCAGGTCCGACAACCGGCCATCGCGCAACTTGGCACCAGCGGGTCCACCGACCAGCGCGACCGGCACCCGGTTCAATGTATGAGCGGTATGCGGTCCACCGGTTTCAGGGTCGACCATGACTTCGCAATTCCCGTGATCGGCTGTCACGATCATGGCTCCGCCTGCTTTGTCCAGCGCGGCAACCACCTGCGCCAGACCTTGATCAACGGCTTCGCAGGCCTTTATCGCGGCGTTCAGATCGCCTGTGTGCCCGACCATATCCGGGTTGGCGTAGTTGGTGACGATCAGATCATACCCGGCTTCGATGGCCCCGACGAATTTGGCCGTGACCTCGGCTGACGACATCTCGGGCTGAAGATCATAGGTCGCCACCTTGGGCGATTTCGGCATGAAACGGTCTTCGCCAACCTCGGGCGTTTCCTTGCCGCCGTTCAGAAAGAACGTCACATGAGGATATTTTTCGGTTTCCGCCAAGCGGAACTGCCGCAACCTCTGTTTGGCAACCCATTCCCCAAGCGTGTTGACGATGGCGCGTTTCGGGAAAACGGTGGTCATGTAGGCGTTGTGCCCGTCGGAGTATTCAACCATTCCTAGCAAAGCTGACAGGGCCGGGCGCGGTCCGGTGTCGAAATCGTCGAATCCCGGCTCGCCAATGGCGCGCAGTATTTCCCGCGCACGGTCGGCGCGGAAATTCAGACAGAAAATACCATCGCCATCGTGGACACCTGTGTAGCCTCTAAGAACCGTGGGTGTGATGAATTCATCCGTTTCGGATTGATTATACGCATGGTCCACAGCGCCATGCGCCGTGGCGGCGGTACGCCCCTGCCCCTTGATGATCGCCTCATAGGCTTCTGCAACGCGTTCCCAGCGATTGTCGCGGTCCATGGCATAATACCGTCCGCTGACAGTCACGATCCGTGCGCCATCTGGCAGGCGCTCCTGCAGTTCGGCCAAGAACCCAAATGCGGATTTTGGCGCAACGTCCCGTCCGTCTGTGATGGCGTGCAAGGCGACAGGTACACCTGCGTCAGTTACGGCCTTGGCCGCGGCAACGATATGATCAAGATGGCCATGTACCCCGCCATCCGAAGCGATACCCATCAAGTGCGCCGTCCCGCCCGAGGCCTTTACCTTACCGATGAAGGCCTGAAGGGCATTGTTTTTAAAGAAACTGCCGTCTTCGATCGACAGATCAATCTGTCCCAGATCCATGGCAACCACTCGCCCGGCCCCAATGTTCGTGTGCCCGACCTCAGAATTTCCCATCTGCCCGCTGGGCAGACCCACATCCGGCCCATGTGTAATCAACGTCGCATGGGGACCGCGTTCCATGATCGCGTCAAAAGTCGGCGTTTTCGCCAGATAAGGTGCGTTGGCCTGCGTGTCTTCGGACAATCCCCAGCCATCTAGGATGCACAGGACAACGGGTTTGGGGGCGGCCATGAAGTTTCTCCGGAAAACTGCTTTGACAGTCTTCTACCCGCTGCCCATCCGGGCGTGAACCGTCTTTGCGGTGTGTGAAGCAGAATTAATCGGTCCCTTCGTCACTTTGGCGCGAAACCCGCGTATTCAGTCCTTCAGATAATCCTTGTAAGGATGTGCCTTGCGGTTGCGGTATTTGACCGTCAGTTCCAGCGGAGTGTCGTTTTCGTCGTAAATACCGATCATGATCCCTGTGCCCCCGCTTCGGCTGCGCATTCCGATCAACTGCTCTTCAGACCGGGTTGTGCGCTGTGACGGGCGACGCGCCCAGGCAAACAGGTGATCATACATCTGGGCGATGACGTCCGTATGATCCGCACTGTCACCCAGATCGACCAGTTCGTCGGGATCGTTTTCAAGATCGAACAGGATCGGTCTGTGCCCGCCTTCGCAATGGACAAGTTTCCATTTTTCGTTGGCGACCATGAACATCACGGCATCGCGTACAGACGCATTCAGCTTTTGCGCTATGGGAGAAGCGGAGTAGTCGTATTCACAGACTGCGACACTGCGGGGCGTTTTGTCGGCTTGCCCGCGAAGGATGGGCAGCAGGGAATGCCCTTCCAGGATATGCCCGGCCTTTTCGCCGCCCGCCACCTCAAGAAAGGTTGGTGCCAGATCAATCGCCTCGACCAGCGCGTCGCATGTGGTGCCTCGCGTGGCGTCCGCCTGAGAGGAAGGGTCGTAGATGATCAGGGGCATCTTTGTCGAGGCGTCATGGAAGAAGGTCTTTTCCCCCATCCAGTGATCGCCCAGAAAATCCCCATGGTCCGAGGTCAGCACGATCATCGTGTCGTCCATCCGCCCGGTTTCCTCCATCCAGTCGAACAACCGTCCCATCTGGTCATCCGCCTGTTTGATCAGCCCCATATAGGCCGGGATCACGGCATCGCGGACCTCCTGACGCGAGAAGGCCTGCCCAACTTTCGTGTCCATGAAGGCCCGGAGCACTGGATGCGCATTTTCGCGCTCGGCCTCGGACCGGACCACAGGCAGCACATGTTCGGGTCCATACATCGAGGCATAAGGCTCCGGCACCACGTAAGGCCAGTGCGGCTTGATGTAGCTGAGGTGACAGCACCACGGCCCGTCATGACTTTCCATGAACTCAATGCCACGGGTGGTCAGGTATGGCGTTTCACTGTCTTCTTCCGCGATATTTGCCGGCTCGGATGAGTTTTTGAGGAACCAGCCTGACAATACGTTGCCGTCGGCATCCAGGCCGGAATTGGCAAAGTCATGCCAGGGGTTGTCGCTGTCGTATCCTTTGTCCCGGAGATATTGATTGTATTTCTTTGCCCCGTCCGGATCATAGAACCCGTCCGGTCCTTCAGCGCGCAACCCGTCATCGCGTTCGAAGACGTCAAATCCGCATTCCGCGACGCGAGCGCCGATGACGCTGTCGGGTTCCAGCCCCAGGCGCGCCATCCCTTCGGCATCGGCAGCCATATGTGTCTTGCCGACCAGCCAGCACCCCATCCCCGCTTTGCGCAGGTGATCGCCCAATGTGATTTCACCAACTTTCAGGGGAATGTTGTTCCATGAGGCACCATGGGAATGCACATAGCGCCCGGTATAGGTCGACATGCGCGAACTTCCGCAGATCGGGGACTGAATATAGGCGCGATCAAACCGGACACCGCGTGCGGCCAGTTTGTCGATATTCGGGGTATGCAGGTGTGGATGTCCGTAACAGCCGAGGTAATCCCAGCGCAGCTGATCGAACATGATGAACAGGATATTTTTGGCTTCGGCCAATGCAATGCCCCCCTTTGATCCGGGACCTGCTTAGCTATTTCCTGCCCAAGAGCGAAGTCCAAACTTCAATCAGGCTTGCCGTTCCATCTGTTCGAGCATTTTTTTGGCGCGTTTGCACTGCAACTGGTCCCGCAGCGGGCTGTTGGGGTCGACGTCTTTTTTGCACACAACGCATTTGTCCGCGCCCGAGATTGCATTCAGGCCGCCGCAGCTGCCTTTGATCGTCTTGCCCATCAGCATGACGCCAAGCGACATCCCGACCATGATGATCAGCAGTAATACGAAGGCCAGAATAAATGTGCTCATCTCAGGTCCTGCCTGTCAGTTGGTGCCCAAAGCGTCTTTGAACGCGGTACTGTGAACAGTAATAAAGGCATCTTCGCCGCCTGTCACATCCCGAGAGATGAAGAACACGGCAAGTTTATGCTTTTCGGCCAGTTCCAGCCCCTTCTCCTGCCCCAGCGCCAGCATTGCCGTCGCCCACGCATCCGCCATCATCGCATTTTCGGCCAGTACGGTGACCGAGGTGGTGCGATGTGTGATCGGTCGTCCGGTCGTGGGATCGATGATATGGGAATATCGCACACCGTCCTGTTCGAAGAAGTTCTTGTAATCGCCCGAGGTCGCCATGCCCAGATCGTTCAGTGATACGATCAGTTGCAGGTTTTGCCCGCCCGCTTCGGGTTTTTCGACCCCGATGCGCCAGACCTCACCCTTGTCATTTTCGCCTTTGGTTACAAGATCGCCACCGATCTCGACCATGTAGTTCTCGATCCCCGCCTCGCTTAGGGTTTCGGCCACCGCGTCGATCCCATAGCCTTTGGCGATAGCCGACAGGTTGATGCCCACTGCCGGATCGGATTTGGCCAGCGTTCCGGCGTCACGGTCCAAGGTCAGCAGCCGGGATTGCCCGACACCTTCCAGAGCGGCTTGAATCTCAGCATCCGACGGCACCGGGTCCTCGGGCTTGCGCGGGCCAAACCCCCACAATTCGATCAGCGGGCCCAGAGTCACGTCAAAGGTTCCGCCGGATTTTTCATGCACATCGTCAGCGGCGGACAAAACCAGAGCGAACTCGTCCGAGACCGGAACGGGCGAAGTGTCGGTCGAAGCTGAAAATGTCGAAACCTCTGAGTTGGGATCCCAGTTGGACATCTTGGCGTTCACTGCGGCCAGTGTTTCCTGCACGGCTGCGGCCAGGGCTTCCTCATCCACATCTTCGCCAATGGCGGTGATGTTGAATGTTGTTCCCATGGTTTCGCCCGACAGACGGACCACTTCGGGTTCCTTGTCAAACAAACAGCCGGAAACAAACAGAACTAAAGCCAGAACAGGCAGATGGCGCATCGGGGAACTCCCTGGAAAACCTAGCCGGGCATATGCCAGCGCCCCATTACAGAGTCAAATCGACATCACAGTTTCAGCGGCAGAAAACCCAGCACCAGCAATCCGACCCCGGCAGGTACACCAAACAGCCAGGCCCGTTTTTGCCATCCCGCCTGCTGCTGTTTCCACGCCATTCGGAAATTGTGACCACACACCACGACGGCGAAAAAGATCAGCGCAGCCAGCGGCGGTGTCAGATAAAGGTCTGTCAACGGGTCGGGATTCCTTGTTTGTCAGCAATTTTCCGGGATCAGGGCATTTGCACCCTATACAGGTCGGTTCGCTGCGGTAAGGTGAAAAGACAGCCATCTCGGATAAAAAGAGGAGATTGCCCATGGCCCCAAGCTCTTATCAGCCCCCCACACGCGGCGACAAATCTGGTTCTGCGACCTATAGCCAGTCAGCGGATTCGAACCTGTCGCATACGCAAACGACCGTGGCCAAGCTGCTTGAGGGTAAAGGTGATGCGGTGTTTGCGGTGCGTCCCGCCGATACGATTCATTCGGTAGTGGAACTGCTGAAGGAAAAAAGAATCGGCGCAGTGGTCGTGACCGATCAGAACGGAACCCTGCAAGGCATTCTGTCAGAACGCGATATCGTACGGCGCATGGCGGATACCCCCGGTCAGACTTTGCCGCAGTCGGTCGAAGATCTTATGACCAAGGACGTCAAGACCTGTTCGCCCGAAGACCTGCTGAACGATGTTCTGAAGACAATGACCGATGGACGTTTCCGCCACATGCCGGTTCTGAGTGATGGCCACCTGCGCGGTGTCATCACGATTGGCGACGTTGTTCACTTCCGTCTCAAGGAACTGGAATACGAAGCGCTGCGCATGAAGCAGATGATCGTCGGTTGACCAAGTGACTTTCCGGGTTGCGGGCCGCATTTTCACTGGCCCGCGTCCCGAGTTACGCAGATCAGGTCGAAACAAAGCGAACGCCGCCTCTGTAAATTTCAGCTGCTGTCAGGCGGTTCGTTGCAAATGCCCCGGTATCGACCGAGACAACGCCATTGTTGACCCTTGGGCGGTCTATGATTGTGTGTCCGTGCACAACCCATTGGCCATCTGCCCTGCGTCGTCTTGGAAACATCGGGTGCCCCCACAAACAGACCTGTCGCTGCTGGTCATCCACCGTTAGGTCGGGATCCAGCGCGGCATGGACGACAGTTACGTTTCCGCTTGACCAGATTAGTGGTCTGTCCCGTAGCCATGACAGCAGGCCCGCGCCCATGACCTGCTTCAACTTGCCAGCAACCGCTTCGGCAATTTCATTTGTTGGGTGAAGGTCAAATTCGGTAATCCCGAATGAAGCCAGTGTCTGGAATCCGCCATTCCGGAACCAATGATGTGCATAGCGTCCGGGCTCGTCCAGAAATCGCAGCAGCATGTCTTCATGATTGCCCATGAGGCACACGACTGGCCTATTTGCTGCTGTGTCGAAGTGCTGCAGATGTCGCAGGACCTGTGCACTGTAGTCACCCCGGTCAATGTAGTCCCCGACAAAGATCAAAGGGCAGTCGTCCTCAACCCTCATCAGCAGGGCCTGAAGCAGGTCCAGCCGACCATGAATGTCGCCAATTACGACAAACCGTTCATCGGGAGCGATTCCGGGAACGGATGTTTCCCGATCGGGCCGTGCCCGGCCAATAAACCCTTTGATCCAGCTCGTAACCATGTTCTACGTTCCCTAACCCGACCCGTTGGCAACGACAATCCCGGGCCGCCCGCTCAGTACTTGACCGTCGGTGCCGGGCGTTTGATATGACAAGCTAAAGTTAGATCTGGGCCTGGCAGGTTCAAAGACGATCTTATCGCAGGCGGCCATGTAGTTTGAAAGGTTTTTGGGGATTTAATGAAACGAGTTTTGGTAACGGGAACTGCCGGGTTTATCGGATTTCATCTGGCAAAACTCCTCTTGGCCGAAGGGTTCCAAGTGCATGGCTATGACGGCATGACCGACTATTATGACGTGGCGCTTAAACAGCGTCGCCATCAGATGTTGCTGCAAACGCCGGGCTTTTCGGTCACCGAAGACATGCTGGAAAACCACGAGCGACTGATGCAGGTCGCAGACGACTTCAAACCCGAGGTCATCATCCACCTGGCTGGCCAGGCCGGCGTGCGCTACAGCCTTGAAGCGCCACGCAGCTATGTTGAATCCAACATCGTCGGGACATTCAATGTGATGGAGGTTGCCCGGATCCATCAGGTAGAGCACCTTCTAATGGCTTCGACGTCTTCAGTCTACGGAGCGAATGAAGACATGCCGTTCCGGGAAACCGACAAGGCCGACGGGCAACTGACCATCTATTCCGCGACCAAGAAGGCCAATGAATCGATGGGTCATTCCTATGCCCATCTGTGGGGCCTGCCGACCACGATGTTCCGGTTCTTTACAGTTTACGGCACGTGGGGCCGCCCTGATCTGGCTTACTTCAAGTTCACCGATGCCATTCTGAACGACCGTCCCATCGACATTTACAACAACGGCGACATGTATCGCGACTTCACCTATGTCGAGGATCTGGTACGGGGCATTCGCCTGCTGATAGATGCCGCCCCTGTGCGGCCTGACAGCAAAGATGAGATCGCCGAGGGAGACAGCCTGTCACCGGTTGCGCCCTTCCGTGTCGTCAACATCGGCAACTCGGACAAAGTCCGTCTGATGGATTTCATCGAAGCTATCGAGGACGCGTTGGGTAAGAAAGCGATCCGGAACTACATGCCGATGCAAATGGGAGATGTTCCGGCGACCTGGGCCGACACCAGTTTGTTGCAAAACCTGACCGGTTACAAACCCCAGACCGATATTCGTACCGGTCTGGCCAAATTCGTTGAATGGTATCGGCAGTACTATAAAATTCCCGCCGACTGAAAATGCGGGACAAAAAAACCGGCGCTAATTGCGCCGGTTTCTTCTTAACCGCCGAAGTCGTCCAGCATGATGTCTTCGCGGTCAACTCCGAGATCCAGCAGCATGTTGATGACGGACTGGTTCATGATTGGCGGACCGCACATGTAGAACTCGCAGTCTTCCGGTGCCGGGTGGTTCTTGAGGTATTCCTCGAACAGGACGTTGTGGATGAAGCCGGTGTAGCCTTTCCAATCGTCCTCGGGCTGCGCATCCGAAAGGGCCACATGCCATTCGAAATTGTCGAACTCCTCGGCCAATTGGTCGAAATCCTCGACAAAGAACATCTCTTTCTTGGAACGCGCACCGTACCAGAAGGTGATCTTGCGGTTGCGATTCTCAAGGCGCTTGAGCTGATCGAAGATATGGCTGCGCATAGGCGCCATACCAGCGCCACCGCCGATGAAGACCATCTCTTTCTCGGTTTCGCGGGCGAAGAATTCACCAAACGGACCCGAGATCGTGACCTTGTCACCCGGCTTCAGGTTGAAGATGTAAGACGACATCTGACCCGGTGGGATACCGTCGGACCCCGGAGGCGGTGAAGCGACACGGACGTTCAGCATGATCATGCCTTTTTCGTCCGGATAGTTGGCCATAGAATAGGCGCGCTCGATCGGTTCGTTCACGACGGATTTGTACTGCCACAGATTGAACTTGTCCCAATCTTCGCGGTACTCGTCCTGCACGTCGAAATCGGTATAGGCCAGTTGGTGCGCGGGGGCCTCGATCTGGATGTAGCCGCCAGCACGGAAATTGACGTCCTCGCCTTCCGGCAGATCCAGTGTCAGCGCTTTGATAAAGGTGGCGACGTTGTCATTCGAACGAACGGTGCATTCCCACTTCTTGACGCCAAAGACCTCTTCCGGAACTTCGATGTCCATGTCCTGCTTGACCGCGACCTGACAGGACAGCCGGTCACCACAAGCAGCTTCACGCTTGGTGATATGGCTTTCTTCAGTCGGCAGGATCGAACCACCACCCGAATGCACCCGCACACGGCATTGCGCGCAGGTTCCGCCACCACCACAGGCGGAAGGAACGAACAATTTCTCGGCCGCAAGCGTCTGCAGCAGTTTGCCGCCCGCCGGAACCGAGATGGTTTTCTCGCCATTGATGGTGATGTTGACGTTGCCGGTGGACACCAACCGCGAGCGTGCCGCCATAATGATGGCGACAAGCGCCAGAACGATCATCGTGAAAAGGATTACGCCTAGGCTAAAAGTTTCCATTGCGCCCTCCTTACAGTTTCACGCCAGAGAAGGACATGAAGGCCATCGCCATCAGTCCCGCGGTGATGAAGGTGATGCCCAACCCCTGCAGACCGTCCGGAATATCCGAATATTTGAGCTTTTCACGAACGCCTGCCATCGCTGTGATCGCCAGCGCCCAACCAAAGCCGGAAGACAGACCATAGGTGGCGGCCTCAGCAAAGTTATAGTCACGCTCGACCATGAACAGCGAGCCACCGAGGATGGCACAGTTCACCGTGATCAGCGGCAGGAAGATCCCCAGCGCGTTGTAAAGCGGCGGGAAGTACTTATCCAGAATCATCTCGAGGATCTGAACCATCGCCGCAATCACGCCGATGTACGAGATCAGCCCAAGGAAGGTTAGGTCCACATCCGGGAACCCGGCCCAGGCCAAGGCGCCCGGTTTCAACAGATAGCTGAGCAACAGATTGTTTGTCGGCACGGTGATCGCCTGGACGACCATCACCGAAATACCCAAACCCAGCGCGGTCGAGATCTTCTTGGAAACGGCGATGAAGGTACACATGCCGAGGAAGAAACTAAGCGCGAGGTTTTCAACAAAGATGGCCTTTACGGCCAGAGAGATAAGCCCTTCCATCAGTGCGCCTCTACCTGCTGGATTTTGTATTCACGTTCTTCGACCTGGTTCGGCTTCCACGTGCGGAAGGCCCAGATAATCAGACCGATGATAAAGAACGCGGACGGCGGCAGCAGCAACATGCCGTTGGGCACATACCAGCCGCCATTGTTGACGGTCTCCAGAATGGTGACGCCAAACAGCGACCCATTCCCGAACAGTTCGCGGATGAAACCAACCAGCAGCAGGATCAGACCATAGCCCATTCCGTTGCCCATGCCGTCGATGAAGGACGCGACAGGCGGGTTTTTCATAGCGAACGCCTCGGCGCGGCCCATCACGATACAGTTGGTGATGATCAGACCGACGAAGACCGAAAGCGTTTTCGAAATCTCGAAGGCATAGGCCTTGAGAACCTGATCCACCAGGATCACCAGCGAGGCGATGATCACCATCTGAACAATGATCCGGATCGAGCCCGGGATCTGGTTGCGCAGGCACGAGATAAAGAAGGACGAGAACGAGGTCACGAACGTCACCGCCAGCGCCATCACGAAGGATACCTGCAGCGAAGAGGTCACCGCCAGCGCCGAACAGATGCCCAGCACCTGCAGGGTAATCGGGTTGTTGTCGACAAGCGGGTCGACCAGCATCTCTTTCTTGGTCTGAGACATTAGAACTCTCCTGCTTGCAGTTTGGCCAGGAACGGAGCGTAGCCCGCATCGCCCATCCAGAATTTCACCAGGTTATCGACGCCAACAGAGGTCAGCGTGGCACCGGCCAGCGCGTCGACATAAAAGTCCGGCCCGGCGGCAGGCTGAGATTTGGCGACGGTGATTTGCAGATCGCCCGCGTCATCGCGAAGTTTCTTGCCATTCCACAGCGCTTTCCAACGCGGGTTGTCCACTTCCGCGCCAAGGCCCGGAGTTTCGCCGTGCTGATAGAACTGCAGGCCGAAAATATCGTTGCCGTTGTTTTCCAGAGCGATAAAGCCATAGAGCGTGGACCACAGGCCATAGCCGTGCAGCGGCAGGATGACCTTATCCAGTTCACCAGCATCATCCCGCAGCAGGTAGATCACTCGGTACTTGGACTTGCGGCCAATGCCCGCTGGGTCATCATCAAGTGCGACACTCAGTTCGGGATCGCTGGCAGCAGCGATGTCGTCAAAGGTCGCTGGGTCAAACTGGTCATCGACGAATTCGCCGGTGGCCAGTTCCAGAACGTGCGGCTCAAACGCAGCGAAGGCCTCGGTCACGTTGATGCCGGGTTCGTAAACACCTGCCACCTGAAGAACGTTGACCTGCTTGTCCTTCAGTTTGTTCGCTTCCTGTGCCGGACGCAGACTGACGGCTGCAGCGGAAACGACCATCGAAGCTACCAGACAAACGGCGACGGCAACAAAGATCGTCTTGCCAACCGAGTCCGGCGAGGCCGCCAGGAACCGGGCAATTGCCCCCTTGGGTTCTTGGGGTTGCGTATCAGACATGGCGACGCGCCCTCCGTTTGATGTTGGCCTGAACGACGAAGTGATCGATCAGCGGTGCAAAGACGTTACCGAACAGGATGGCCAGCATCATGCCTTCCGGGAAAGCGGGGTTCACTACACGGATCAAAACAACCATGACACCGATCAGCGCACCGTAGATATAGCGGCCCAGATTGGTGTGGCTTGCCGAAACGGGTTCGGTCACCATGAACGCCAGGCCAAACGCGTATCCGCCCAGCACAACATGCCAGTACCAAGGCATCGCAAACATCGGGTTGGTGTCAGAACCGATCAGGTTCAATAGCCATGTAAACGCGATCGTCCCGGCCAAACAGCCCACGATCAGGCGATAATTGGCTATTTTGGTCATCAGCAGGAAGGCGAGCCCGATGATACAGGCCAACGTCGATGTCTCGCCAAAGCTGCCCTGGATGGTTCCGAAAAACGCGCTGGACCAGTTGATGCCCTCGGCCGCAAGGGCCTGAACGCCTTCAGCCGCTGTTACCCCCAGCGCCGTTGCGCCCGAAAAGCCGTCGACCGGTGTCCACACCGCATCGCCCGACATCTGCGCCGGATAGGCGAAGTACAGGAAAGCACGGCCCACAAGCGCAGGGTTGAGGAAGTTCTTGCCAGTGCCGCCAAACACCTCTTTGCCGATCACGACACCGAAGATGATGCCCAAAGCCACCTGCCACAGGGGCGTGGTTGCCGGCATGATTAACGTGTAAAGCATTGAAGTTACAAGGAAACCTTCGTTCACCTCGTGGCCGCGCACTGTGGCAAAGATGACCTCGAAGATACCGCCTGCGACAAGTGTGACGATGTAGATCGGCAGGAAGTAAAGCAATCCGTGCATCACGTTGGCAAACAGGCTGGACGGGTCCAGCGAAATGCCAAACATCTGCAACAGAGCGATCCGCCAGCCCGTGGCTGAGTCCGGCCCAAGGGCCGCAATCGCGGAATTGGCCTGATAGCCCGTATTCCACATGCCCCACAGGATACAGGGGATCGTCGCGATCACGACATAAGTCATGATCCGCTTCATATCCACGTAAGACCGCGCGTGGGGGGCGACGGAGGTGACTGTTTTCGGAGTGTAGATGAAGCTTTCGACCATCTCGTAGATGGGGAAAAGCTTCTCGTACTTGCCGCCCTTGGTAAAGTTCGGCTCGATCCGGTCAAAGAAGTTGCGCAAACCCATTCGGATCAGCCCTCCTTTTCAATCTTGGTCAGGCAGTCGCGCAGCGCCAGCCCATATTCATATTTCGCCGGACAGGCAAAGCCGACAAGGCCAAAGTCCTCTTCGTCCAGCTCCAGCGCACCCAGCGCCTGTGCGGTGTCTGTATCCATCACCAGCAAAGCACGCAACAATTGGGTCGGCAGGTAATCCTGCGGCATCAACTCTTCGAACGTGCCGGTAGGAACCATGGCCCGGCGACCGCCGTTCAGGTTCGACGTCAGCGCGTACAGCTTTTTGGCAAAGGCCGAGCCCAATACAGGCTGCACCGCGAATTTCGAGGGCATCGGTCGGATCCAGCCCATCGGGATCTGGTCCGCGTCTTCGCGAATGATTGTAATCTGACGCGCAAAGCGGCCCAGATAGGCGGTCGGACCCTCGGCGTGCTGACCGGACAGGATCGACCCGGAAATGATCCGGGCGCTGCCGTCAACATTGACCTCGTCACGGGTCAGATCATCGGTCGATGCGCCCATGACCGTGCGGATCAGGCGCGGTTGACGTGCCCCGGGACCTGACATCGCAATTACAATATTCGGGTCCAAATGGCCGGTCTGCATCAGACGGCCAATGGCGATCACATCCTGATAGCCGATCGTCCAGACACGCTTGTCCCCTGCCAGCGGCTCGAGGAAATGGATATGCGTTCCGGCCAGGCCTGCGGGGTGCGGTCCGGAAAAACCCGCCGCTTCAACCCCGGGCAATTCGGTGCCGGGCAAGGTGTCACCATCCTTGTGGCACAGATAGGTTTTGCCGTCCGTCAGGTGTGAAATCGCGCCGAGCCCGGCGGCAAAGGCATCACCGGCATCGGCGATGATCAGTGCTGCATCCGCTGCCAGCGGATCACTGTCCATTGCGGTTACGAAAATCGCTGCGGGTCTGGTGCCCGGTTCAGGCATCTTCGAATACGGGCGGGTTCGGAATGCGGTCCAAAGACCTGCGGCGCAAAGCTTTGCCGCAACACCTTCGGCGCTGTCCGTGTTACCCGTGCCCGAGAAATCGATGCCGGTGTCGTTGACATCCGAAACCTCAATCACGACGCTTTGGAGCACGCGCCGGGCGCCGCGATTGATGGCAATGACCTTACCGCTGAGCGGTGCGACCATCATCGCATCAGGCGCATCCTTATGGCAAAACAGCGGCGCGCCGCGCTGTACTACTTCACCTTCCTGAACCAGCATCTTGGGCTTCAGCCCCACAAAGTCCCTGCCCAGAACGGCAACCGTCGAAAACTCGGGCCCCGGCTGAATCTTCTGTTCGGGCGCTCCCTCTATCGGCAGATCCAACCCTTTTTTAAGTTTGAAAGTTTGCATGTTGCTACGTTCTTCCAAGCCTCTTATTTGCGCCCGCTATCACCGACCTTAATCAGGTTGGCACAGGATAGCGCGGATATTCATACGATTATTGTCGCAAAAGCGCCAGAAACCGGTTGAATTCCGTAAGCATAACTTCGGTCCCGGTCCCTTTACGCGGGGAATACCACAAACGCAAACCTGTTACCGCCTAAATTAAAGTTCTCAGGTCACAATACCGAAACAAACCTGTGTTTTTTCGGAACAAGTCCAAAAAATAGGATATCGCCCTGCCCGTTCTTCCGGTGTAAGCAGCCGATATGAACACTTCCGACGATCTGGACATCTTTCTGGTTGCCACTCCGGGCCTTGAAGCGCCGCTTTGCGCCGAGGCGCTGGAACAGGGATTCGCAGACGCGCGCAAAGTGCCGGGCGGCGTCAGCTGCCGGGGCAACTGGGTCAAGGTATGGCGCGCCAATCTTGTCCTTCGAGGCGCCAATAAAGTTCTGGTGCGGATCGGCAGCTTCCCGGCCATCCACCTGGCGCAGCTCGACAAACGGGCCCGCAAATTTCCCTGGGCTGACGTCCTGCTGCCCGATCTCCCCGTCCGGGTTGAAGCTACCAGCCGAAAGTCACGCATTTATCATGCCGGAGCGGCCCGACAGCGCATCGAAAGAGCGATCTCGGAAACTCTTGGGGCTCCGATCTCCTCGGACGCGGACATACGTGTGTTGCTGCGGATCGAAAGGGACATTTGCACAATCTCGATCGACAGTTCAGGCGATCCGCTGCACAAGCGCGGCCACAAACCAGCGATTGCAAAGGCCCCCATGCGGGAAACCATGGCGGCCATGTTCCTGCGGGAATGCGGATTTGACGGGACGGAGCCCGTTTTGGACCCGATGTGCGGCTCAGGCACTTTTGTCATCGAAGCGGCCGAAGTAGCCTTAGGTCTGGCACCGGGGCGGTCGCGGCACTTTGCCTTTGAAAAGCTTGCAACTTTCCGCACCGACGAATGGGAAAAACTGCGCCAACTTGCTCCTCCGCACGATTCTGTTCCGACGTTCCACGGATCGGATCGAAACGCCGGGGCGGTCGAGGCCGCATCCACCAACGCATCACGCGCTGGCGTCGCGCAGATTACGCGGTTTCAGCACCGCGCAATCAGCGACATCAAAGCACCTGAAGGACCGTCGGGACTGGTCATAGTCAATCCGCCCTATGGCGGCAGGATTGGCGATGAAAAGCGGTTGCGGTCCCTTTATGGCAGCATGGGAAAAGTGCTGATGTCACGATTTGCCGGCTGGAGAGTCGGCATTGTAACCAGCAGCCAGTCGCTGGCCCGCGCAACCCGGCTGCCGCTGTTGCCACCGGGACCCATAGTGGACCATGGCGGAACAAAGATTCGCCTGTATCGCACGGATCCACTGACCTGATGCTATCTGTCCGACAGGTGAATTGTTCAGACGAAGTTTTTTACCGGTTTTTTCGAGTATTTTTCCGAACGACCACCTTAGAATCCCTCTTGCGCATCCAGTTCACCGGGTATAGATCACCCGCCACGGTCGGAGTGTAGCTCAGCCTGGTAGAGCACTGTCTTCGGGAGGCAGGGGTCGGAGGTTCGAATCCTCTCACTCCGACCAAGTAAACAAGGCGCCCAAGGGCGCCTTTGTTGTTTTTAAGACAGTGATCCGAGGTTCGTTGAACCTGAGCGTTAGTCAAACTCCAACGCACTGGCTGCTTTACGCAGATGCTCCGGGCTATAGCGCGCGTAGACGGATGCGGTGATCCGCGAGTCTGAATGACCGAGAAACTGTGCAATCTCCTCCATCGAGATACCTGCCTCGGCCATATGAACAGCCGCCGTGTGCCGAAGGACGTGCGGTGATACGTCAGGTAGGCCTGCCGCGACAGCGGCCGCCTTGAAGCCTTTCTTGATTGACTTAACTGCTCCGCCGGCCCACTCCACGACATAGTCAGATAATGCGGCCTTCTGGGCGTTCAAAAGCGCAGCATACAGGCTCTCGGTCATCGGGACGATGGCCCTGCCCTTCCTCTGTCCGTCGCCAGTGCGGAGATTGATCTGACGGCGTTCAAAGTCGACCCGATCCCACGTGAGTTCTAACACGGCTGTTACTCTAGCTGCCGTTGACAGCATCAGCCAGATAGCCAACTTGATGTGATGTGCGCAGTCGACGGCTAGGAGCTGTGAAATCTCCGGGCGTGTCAGATACCTCTCCTTGGGAGCCGGTTTGCTGGGTCGTTCGATGTAGGGTGCCCTATCAATCAGCCCAGTCTTCTCAGCCCAATTCAAACAGGTCCTTAGCTTGCCAAGCTGCGTCCAAATCGTGCCGTCCTGAATGCCTGCCTGCCGTCGATCGGCGATGTAGGCTTTACAGTCCCGCACGCTTATCTGTTCCGGACGAAAAGTGCCAAACCAAGGCAGCACGGAACGGCCAGTGTATTTCATGCTTTCATGCACCGGCCGGCCCTCGACTGTCACGCTATAAGCGTTCCAAATCGCTGCAACGGTCAGTTCATCCTTTCCGGCTGTTTGCGCGAGGAGGACGTCACGGGCTTCGGCCTCCGCGCTTTCGAGGGTGTCCGCGTCAAGACGATACCTGCGTCTGCGTCCATCTTCCTCATGCCAGACAACGACGAAGCGGTTTTTGAGTCGACCGATGCTGTATTCCTGCACTGCTCATATTCCTCTACTTTGTGTGCCGGGATGCGAAACTGACGGCGAACTCTGAAGTATTCGAGCTGGCCTGATTTGCAGAGCTGACGCACAGTCTCGGAACTGCAGCTCCAGCGCTCTGCGAGAGACTTGGGTGTGTAAGGCGGTGACAAAGTGCGCTCCTCTATTTTGACAAAATCATTTACTCTATAGCGGTCTAGACGTCGGATGCGCTTGGGATTTTCGAAAAACTTTTAACTCACTGAAAGTAAACAAAAGAAAGTTTGGCTCTCTGCTCCAAATCTCCAACTTCAGCATAGGCGTGACCAATTCGCTGAATGATCAATCTTTCTTGGTCTTGCGCCATTTTCTTGTGATTTTCTGCCAATGGCACGTGATCCACTTGTATCCCTTTCTACCGCGTCAAAATTGAAGTTTAGGACCCGGTCGAAGCAACAACTCTCATTTCGACCTACCATTCATTTTTGATCTCGCTATCCTGCGCCCAACTGACAACAAAAAGACGATTTCAACATGCTCACAGGCCCCATCCGTTCCCAAGTCGATCAAATCTGGAATGCCTTCTGGTCAGGTGGTGTTTCGAACCCGCTCTCAGTGATTGAACAGATCACCTACCTGCTGTTCATCAAACGGCTGGACGATCTGCACACTGTCGAGGAAAGCAAGGCCGAGATGCTCGACGTCGAGATGGAGCGTCGCATCTTTCCGGCCGGGAATGACTCCAAGGGTGAGCCATACGAGAACCTCCGCTGGTCGCGCTTCAAGAACTTTGAATCCCGGGAGATGATGCGCATCGTCGATGAGCATGTGTTCCCGTTCCTACGTGAACTGGGCGAGGAAGGCTCATCTTACGGCACGCACATGAAGGACGCGCGTCTTGGCTTCTCGAACCCAAGCTTGTTGGCCAAGGTTGTTCAGCAGCTCGACGACATCCCGATGGATGACCGCGATACCAAAGGCGATGTCTATGAATACATGCTCGGTAAGATCGCCAGTGCCGGGCAGAATGGCCAGTTTCGCACGCCACGCCACATCATCCAACTCATGGTAAACCTGATGGCTCCCACACCCAAGGACGTCATCTGCGATCCGGCTGCAGGCACATGCGGTTTCCTTGTGGAGGCCGGAGAGTATTTGCGCAACAGCCACCCGAAGATGCTGATGGATAAGGATAGCCGCCAGCATTTCCATTCCGGTATGTTCCACGGCTTTGATTTCGACGGCACGATGTTGCGGATTGGCGCAATGAATATGACTCTGCACGGAGTCGAGAACCCAGATGTCTCCTATCGCGACAGCCTGGCCGAGGAACATGGCGAGGATGAAGGCCGCTATTCCTTGATCCTTGCCAATCCGCCCTTTGCTGGGTCCCTCGACTACGACACCACCGCCAAGGATCTGCTGAAGGTTGTGAAGACCAAGAAAACCGAGCTGCTTTTCATCGCCCTCTTCCTGCGACTGTTGCGCACCGGCGGGCGGGCTGCGGTGATTGTGCCCGACGGAGTGCTCTTCGGCTCCTCCAAGGCGCACAAGGATATCCGGCGGATGCTGGTCGAGGATCACAAGCTCGAAGCGATCATCAAGCTGCCTTCGGGCGTTTTCCGTCCCTATGCTGGCGTGTCCTGCGCCATCGTGGTCTTTACCAAAACTGGTGTCGGCGGAACCGAGGACGTCTGGTTTTACGACATGACAGCGGACGGCTATTCACTGGACGACAAGCGAACGCCGCTCCTAGACACGGACAAGCTGGGTCCGTTGGCCGAGCTGAGTGAAGAAGAGCACGCCAAGAACAACCTGCCCGACATCCTAAGTCGTTGGGAGGCTTTGGAGTGTGAGGCCAATCGGCCCCGCACCGCTCAGAGCTTTACGGTTCGCGCCAAGGACATTACCGCCACTGGCAGCTGGGACCTGTCAATCAATCGTTACAAGGAGATCGAGCACGAGGAGGTAGAGCATCAAGCACCTGTCGAGATCATCGCGGAGCTCCGAGAGATTGAGAAGGAGATTGTCCAAGGGCTGCACCGACTCGAGGAAATGTTAGGATGAGCTTTTCTATGCTTAGACCGCTTGGGGACGTTGCTGATTTTTTGTCCGGATTTGCATGGAAAGCTAAGCAGTTTTCCGATGACCCCATCGGAATGCCAATTATTCGGATTCAAAACGTGGGAGCGGGTGCGTCCACCGATTTCAAATACTGGCCTGAATCATACGCCGATAGGTTCGTGATCTCTCGCGGCGATCTATTGTTGACGCTGTCAGGCAGTTTCAGAACCGTTGTTTGGACTGGCCCAAACGCTCTTCTAAACCAGAGAATTGTCAAAGTCTCGGCCCACGCTGACACAGACACGAGATGGCTTTTCTATGCCTTAGAAGAAGCAATGGCCCGAATTGCAAGCATGGGAAGGCACGCTTTGGTGAGCAATGTAGCCCTTAGTGACTTAAAGGAGTTGCAGATCAATGTCCCGCCGCTGGAGGAGCAGAAGCGGATTGCGGGGATACTGGATCAGGCGGACGCCCTGCGCCGCCTCCGCTCCCGCGCGCTGGACAAACTCGGCACCCTCGGCCAGGCGATCTTTCATGAGATGTTTGGGGATCCGATCCGAAATGAGAAAGGTTGGTCGACGCAGAAGCTGGGAGATGTAGTCAAAATCCGGCGGGGAGGATCCCCTCGGCCCATCAAAAATTATCTAGGGGGCGACATCCCTTGGATCAAGATTAGCGATGGCACGAAGGGCGATCCGATTTACATTCGCTCTACTGCTGAGAAGATTTCTTCGGATGGCTTGAACAAGACTGTTCACCTCAAGAAAGGTTCGCTAATTTTTGCAAATTGCGGAGTTAGCCTTGGATTCGCGCGCATCATCGATCTCGATGGCTGCATCCACGATGGTTGGCTCGCGCTGGAAGATATACCCGAGACCAAGCTCAACAAAATCTTCCTTTTGAAACTAATCAATTTTGCGACTGATCACTTTCGTCGGATTGCACCAGATGGGACACAGCCCAATCTTAACACGTCAATAATGAAGGATTTTGATCTAATTTTGCCAGAACTCGAGCGGCAGAACCTCTTTGAAAGTAAGCTGCTAGCACTGAGCCGATCGAGCATCGCTCAGGAAAATGCTCATAAGTGTTTGGATAACCTTTTTGCCTCTCTCCAGCACCGCGCTTTCCACGGGGAACTCTGAAGTGACCGCCGTGCTCCATTCTCTCAGCCTGCCGGGGGCGATGCTCGAGCGCGGTTTCTGGCTGTATGTCTGGCGGGTTCACGCGCAGGGGCAGATCTATCTTTATGTCGGGCGCACGGGTGATGAAAGCAGCCCCAACGCCTCGGCCCCTTATGACCGGTTTGGACAGCATCTGGGTCGCAACAAACACGCCAATGCCCTGCGCCGAAATCTTGAGTCTCGCGGACTTACAACTGACATAATTACCTCTTACGACTTCGTATTTTATGGCCCAATCTTTGATGAAGCGGACGACTTCGCCGCGCACAAGCCACTGCGTGACATTGTGGCTGCGTTGGAAAAGAAACTGGCCGACAATCTTAAGGCTTGTGGATACAATGTTTTAAATAATGTGCATTGCCGACGACCGCTTGACCCGCAAGAGTGGCAGAAAGTCAAAAGCCATTTTTCCGACGTGTTCCCCGATCTACGCACAATCTGATTTGAAAGACAGACCATGAAAGCTTCCCAAGCCAAGCTTCTCACATTCCTTAAGAACTCGCCGCAATTCATCATTCCGATATACCAGCGCACCTATTCATGGACGGAAAAGGAATGCCAGCAGTTGTGGGATGACATACTGCGCGCGGGGAGAGAGCAGAGTATACCGGTGCACTTTATCGGGTCAGTGGTTTACGTAGAACAGGGACTTAGCACCGTCACCAACCAATCGCCCCTTCTGGTGATTGACGGACAACAGCGCCTGACCACGGTGACCCTGTTGCTGGGAGCGCTGGCGGAAATCCTGAAAGGTCGTGATCCGGTTGGCGGATTTACTGAACGCAAAACGCGGAATTACTACCTTGTGAATGCCGAGGAAGACGGGGACGCGTATTACAAGCTGCTGCTGTCTCAGACTGATCGGGAAACACTGACCGCGATTGTGGGGGAACACGAGCTGCCAGACGCGCCGTCGCTGCGGATCAAAGAGAACTACGAGAATTTCAAGAAGTGGCTGACTGCCAATGAGAGCGATCTCGAGATCGTTTGCGAGGGCCTTTTGAAATTGATGATTGTCGATATTGCCCTAAGCAGGGAACACGACAATCCACAGCTGATTTTCGAGAGCATGA
Source organism: Ruegeria sp. K7 (assembly GCF_056531785.1). Taxonomy (NCBI): domain Bacteria; kingdom Pseudomonadati; phylum Pseudomonadota; class Alphaproteobacteria; order Rhodobacterales; family Roseobacteraceae; genus Ruegeria; species Ruegeria sp. K7. Next base: position 99,842 of record NZ_JBQFMJ010000007.1, on the reverse strand, counting down.
ACTCGACAGGTCGCGAGCTCAGCCAAGCAGACCTGATCCGCAATTTCGTATTGATGGGGCTGGAGCCGGAATTGCAGACGCGGCTTTACAGAGACTATTGGCGGCCGATGGAAAAGAGCTTTGGTCAGGAAGCATATGGCACATATTTCGACGGCTTCATGCGACACTACCTGACAGTAAGGACCGGCGACATTCCTAGACTAGGAGATGTCTACGAGGCCTACAAAGACTATGCGCGCAAAAGTGAGGCGCAGGGCGTTGATATTGAAGCTTTGGTGCGAGAAGTTCGAGACTATGCCCGTTCCTTTTGCGCTATTGCGTTGCGGCAGGAACAAGATCCGAAACTCAGCCTAGCCTTTCGTGATTTGCGTGAGCTGCGCGTGGATGTTGCCTATCCATTCCTGCTCGAGCTTTACACCGACTATCGTGACGAAGTGCTTTCAGGCGAAGATTTTCACGAGATCGTGCGCCTTATCGAGGCGTATGTTTTCAGGAGAGCCGTCTGTAGCATTCCAACTAATTCGATGAACAAAACGTTTTCGACCTTCAGCAAGGCGCTTCGCAAGAACCGGTATCTGGAGAGCGTGAAGGCCCACTTCCTAGGACTGCCGTCATACCGTCGTTTTCCCGGTGACGAAGAGTTTAGGAAAGACCTTGAAACGCGCGATCTCTACAACTTCAGAAACAGAAGCTATTGGCTGCGGAAATTCGAAAATCATGGTCGCAAAGAGCGTGTGGCCGTCGATGACTACACCATCGAACACATCATGCCCCAAAACGAAAACCTATCTCAGTCGTGGCAAAATGCACTCGGCGGCGACTGGAAACGCGTTCAGGAAAAATGGCTGCACTCCTTGGGGAATCTGACGCTGACAGGATACAATTCTGAATACAGCGACAGACCTTTCAGCGAAAAGCGGGACATGAAAGGCGGGTTTGCGGAAAGCCCGCTGAAAGTCAACGAAGGGCTGGGCCAGCACGCGGAATGGAACGAAGACACTATTCAGCAGCGCGCAAAGGCACTTTCACAACGTGCCTTACAGGTTTGGGTTTCACCCACACTTTCCGACGAGATCCTGTCTGATTACCAAAAACCAATTTTGGACAGGCCTTCGTATTCCGTTAATGATCACCCCCATTTAGTCGGCGGTCACGCGCGTGCACTGTTCGATCAACTAAGAACAGAAGTGATGGCGCTCGATCCGTGCGTTACCGAAGAGTTTTTGAAACTGTATGTAGCCTACAAAGCTGAAACCAACTTCGTAGACATTATTCCGCAAGCATCAGGCCTTTTGCTGTCGTTGAATATTGATCCATCAGAGCTTCGCGATCCGCGAAGTGTAACCAGAGATGTTTCCAACATGGGGAGATGGGGCAATGGAAAAGTCGAATACAAGCTACAGAATGCGGATGACCTTCATTACGCAGTGGGTTTAGTTCGGCAATCGTTGGAACAACAACTAGGGAGCGTTGTTGGAGATTGACCCAATTTGCTTTCTTATCTGAAGAGTTTCCAGATCTCTTTTTGCACGCCCAGAATGCCGAGCAAGCGGCTTTGTCTGATCCGCGAGGCGCTTGCTTCTATGCCCGACTGACGTTGGAAACGGCACTTAAATGGCTATATCGGCGCGACCCAATGCTGAAGAGCCCCTATTCGGAAAACCTGAACGCTCTGATTGCAGAACCATCGCTGGCGACGCTCACCGGTCCAGCCATCGTTGCCAAGGCTGACTTTATCCGCGTGCAAGGCAACCGGGCAGCGCATGAGGGTGGCAAAAGGATCAGAGCCAACCATGCTGCAGCGACCGTGCGTGAGCTGTTCCATGTCTGTTACTGGATCGCACGCACTTATTCCAAAAATGGTAAGTTAGATCCTGCCTTAAAATTCGACGCCGGAAAGCTGGAAAAGACACTGACCATCACGGCAAGCACAGTCGAACAGATCAAAGCGCTAAGCGACAAACACGCGATCGCTCAGGAAGCGCTCAAGAAGGCTGAAGAAGAGCGCAAAACGTCTGAAGAAGGCAGGAAGGCGCTGGAAGAGGAGCTGACTCGCCTGCGCGCTGAGATGGCCGCCGCGCGCGCCGCCAACCAGTCCCGACCCGATGAGCATGACTACGACGAGGCGACGACACGGGACGCCTTCATCGACCTGCTTTTGTCAGAAGCTGGTTGGCCTCTGGACACCTCACGTGACCGCGAGTTTCCAGTGGTGGGCATGCCGAACCAAACCGGAGAGGGATTCGTCGACTACGTCCTGTGGGGGGACGATGGCAAACCTCTGGCTGTCGTGGAAGCGAAGAGAACCAAGAAGGACGCACGCGTCGGCCAGCAGCAAGCGAAGCTGTATGCTGATTGTCTCGAAAAGATGTATGGCACCAGGCCTGTTATTTTTTGCACTAACGGATACGAGCACTGGATATGGGATGACCAGACGTATCCACCCCGCCCGATTTCGGGGTTCCTGAAAAAAGACGAATTGGTTCTCCTTCACCAACGCCGATCTTCTCGGAAAGTGCTTGATGACGTGTCCGTGGATGAAGACATCGCCGGGCGTTTTTATCAGCAGCGCGCTATTCGCCGGGTCGGGGAAGCCTTTGAACAAGACAAACAGCGCAAGGCTCTGTTGGTCATGGCGACTGGATCAGGAAAAACCAGAACCGTCGTCGCGCTGATTGACCAGCTAATGCGTGCCAATTGGGTGCGTCGTGTTCTGTTCTTAGCGGATCGGGTTGCCCTTGTTAAACAGGCCCATGGCGCTTTCAAGACACATTTGTCCTCGGCGCCCAGTGCGAACCTATTAGAGCGCCATGACGCCACAAACAACGACCATTCCGGTGCGCGTGTTTTGTTGTCTACCTACCCAACGATGATGGGGATGATCGACGAGGCCAAGGAGGGTGAAAAACGCTTTGGTCCGGGCCACTTCGATCTGATTGTCATCGACGAAGCCCACCGGTCTGTCTATCGAAAATACCGGGCGATTTTTGAATACTTCGACGCAATGTTGATTGGTTTGACCGCAACGCCGCGCGATGAGATCGACAGGGATACTTATTCCCTTTTCCAACTCGAAAAAGGTGTTCCTACAGACGCATACGATCTGGAAGACGCGGTTCGGGATGGGTTTCTCGTGCCGCCTAAAACCATTTCCGTTCCACTCAAATTCCAGCGAGATGGTATCTCCTATGACGACCTTTCCGAGGAGGAAAAGGAAGAGTGGGATGCGTTAGAATGGGATGAAGAAGGTTCCACGCCTGACCGGGTTGAGTCCGGCGACCTCAACAAGTGGCTGTTCAACAAGGATACTGTCGACAAGGTTCTGGAACACTTGATGGCTAACGGGATCAAGGTGGCTGGCGGCGACCGGCTAGGAAAGACAATTATCTTTGCCAAGAACAGTCGACACGCCCAGTTCATCACTGAACGTTTTGATGCCAACTATCCTCATCTCAAAGGAGAGTTTGCCCGGCTTATCGACTATTCCGTCAGCTACGCTGGCTCGTTGATCGACGATTTCTCTGAAGCAGAAAAATCACCACATATCGCTGTTTCGGTGGACATGTTGGACACTGGAATCGACGTTCCGGAGGTGGTAAACCTCGTCTTTTTCAAGGTGGTGCGGTCCAAAACTAAATTCTGGCAGATGGTCGGGCGTGGAACGCGACTATGTCCTGATCTTTTTGGTTCCGGAGAGGACAAACAAGAATTCCTGATCTTCGATTTCTGCCAAAATCTGGAGTTCTTCAAAGAAAATCCCGAAGCTTTAGATGGTGCCGTTGCAAAGCCAATCGGAGAACGACTGTTCTCGACCAGGGTGTCTCTCATTAGTGCATTGCAGGAAGGCGAAGAGGATCATCAAAAACTGTCCCAGGCAATCAAAACGCGATTGATCGACGAAGTTTCGGGTATGAACCTCGAGAACTTTCTGGTTAGGCAGAACCGTAGGCCCGTCGAGAAGTTTCAAAAGCCTGAGAACTGGGAACATCTTGATCTCGACGCGCAGCTTGATCTTACGGAGCGAGTTGCCGGACTTCCAACATCCTTCAAGGATGACAATCTGCCAGCCAAGCAATTCGACCTCCTTTTATTGAATGCGCAACTCTGTCTTCTCAACGGTGAGGCTGCATTTTCCCCTCTGCAACAACGGATCCAGAAGGTGGCTTCATCACTTGAAACACTTTCGAATGTGCCCGTTGTAGCTAAGGAAATGGAGCTCATTCTTGAACTTCAAGATGAAGCATTTTGGGAAGATGTGACGTTGGAGATGCTTGAGAGCGTGCGTCTCAAATTGCGAGGATTGGTAGAACTGATCAAACCAACAGAACGCAAAGTTGTAGTGACAGATTTCGAGGACGAAATTGGACATGGCAGCGCGATCAACCTGCCAGATGTCGGCTCCGGCGTCGACAAAGGACGCTTTAACATGAAGGTCCGGAGGTTTTTAGAAGACCATTCTGACCACATCACTATCCTGAAACTAAAACGGGCAGAACAACTGACCGAACAGGATCTTCGTGAACTTGAACGAATGTTCCTTTCCGAAGGCGTCGCGGATGAGAAAACTTTGAATGAAGTAACCCAGGAACATGGGTTTGGGATCTTTTTAAGGTCGCTGATTGGAATGGAACGCTCTGCTGCCAAAGCAGCCTTCAACGAGTTTATCGGCGAAGCAAACCCGACTGCGAACCAGATGGAGTTTCTCAATCTGATTATCGACCACCTTACTGAAGCCGGGTTCGTCGAACCCAAACGGTTTTATGAAAGTCCATATACAGATTTCGACGATCAAGGAATTTCCGGCGTGTTTCCCGCCGAACAAACCAAGCGCATTATCCAAATCGTGAAGAGGTTGAACGCCTCGGCTGCTGCTTAGCGTTCGTTTGCACTAGACGCCAATATTACCACCCCTAATCAACTAAGAAGAATGGGTCGCGACATTAAAACGCCATTAGAAGTTCAATACTGATGAGTCTACCCGAACAAGCCACTAAGAATTGTCCGGACTTCACTTAGATGCGTCGTATGTCCACGACGATCACATTGCAGAGACCGACAGACGTGCTATCAGCGCCATCAAATATACTACCACCTGAGCATCGGTCATGAGTTTGCCCACTTCCATTAGAATTGATGATCCTTACTCCTCATTCGTATGTGCCGGGCTTTGCTTCACCGAAGAAGACACAGGTCGCAAGCAAGCGCGTTTTCGTGGAAGAAGGTTGCTCAAGCCAAAGATTGATTTGTCAGACTATCGTTTTCGCGCAGAGATTGATTTTATTGACGTTCGTGTATTTACGAACCGAACACAGGTGCAGTGGATACAGAAAGTCCTCCGAAGTTTTCTAACCCGGAACAGTAAGATTTGGCCTCAAAAGGCTGGTGCTGGAGATGTTGCGGACGATTTCATAATTAGGTTTCAAGAACCCGGATCCGTCACCAAAGTTTCCGAAATTGTCGCCGCCATAGGAGCTGAAAAGGGAGAGCGTCAACCGCCACAAATCCACGAGCTTGAAGTGAGCTTGGACGTGTATTCCAGATGCGGTTCTGAGGACGCTAGGAACATGATGGTGGGGCTGCTTCAGAGAACGTATTTTGCGTCATTAAACCGATGGCGCAATGGGATGGACCAACCAAGATCTGTTACAGGGGTCCCGGACGGGTTTAGCAGCCAAGTCGTTTCAAGTTACTTGGCTCCAAAAATGGGTGATGATCGCCACAAGGCGCTGACTGTGCGTCCTGAGCCTGACGAATTCAGAAGCCCATTCGTTGATGGCACAATGTATCTTGGCGAACGAAACAGTAGCGGAATGATCCGTATACAGAATAAGACGCGAGACAAGCAAAACCCGGAGACGGGAAGCTTCGAACAGCTCTCACTCCGGCAGCAACGAGCACGTGTGGAGGTGACAATCAAACAATCTGACCTCGACGCACTGAAACTCCGAAACTTGACAGACTTAAAAGCCTTCAGATTCACAAAACTTCAAAAGAGATATTTTCAGTTCATGCTACCGACTTTCAGAGATCCGAAACAAGCACCCGGAAGTGCTATTCAAGCTGTGTGGGGGCACGAAGAAAGAAAGCGTGCGGAAATATTCCTTAAGTCGGGCGTTCTTGCATTGATGAAGAGAGATGAGGTTTGGGCTGAACACAAGAAAGACCAGGCCTCTGAGGTGAGGCGCGTTCTGCGAGAAAAAGAACTGAAGATGCCTCCAACACGCGTCGGGCTGGGGCCGACTTCGACATACTTGTCCTATACCGATCTAAGTAAGCAGGTCGAAATAGCACTTCGTCATTTGAGTGAACGGGAATCTAGGGCATGGAGTTCGTTTGATGGTGCATACAGGAAGGCGTAGAAGTTTAGGTCTAGCTCTATAACAAGTAATTAGGCCTGGAACGTGAAGCGCTCGGCCTAAGCCGTGTGGAAAAGGCACTTATACGCCCGGCGGCCAAAGGTGTCGGTCACAAAAAGTGTGAAAAACTTGTTACCTAATCAAGAAAGTATGCACTTCGGATGCAAACTGGGACGCAATGACCATTTGGTTTCTTTGGATCTCGCGCTTGATTTAACCAGCGTCAGGTCAGTTGGAGCGAGAGAGCGGCATCGTGTTGACCGGCTACTTGCGCCAGAAACCCACCCCTCTACAACACAAGAAACAATTCAACTTGAGCCTTAGGGCTTATTGGATTTTGCGACGCTTACCCTGGATGCAAATGACGCAGCCGCCCGATCAACTTTGACGGTTTTGAGCCCAACTTTATCCCTATTGCCTTGGACAACCTCAGTGGGTGGTATCTTCCGCGTTATGGAGCCGCCGGTTTGAGACAAATCTCCTCTGCCCATCCCGATCATACCACTACCACCCTTGCGGCGCTTTGGGCCAATGCGTTTCTTGCTCATTTGTCCTTTTTCGTCTTAGTTTTAGTTACTAATAGCATTAAACGTTCGACGTCACGACTGATATCCTAGGGCTTCGAACTCCTCATTTAGAGTGGCTGGATCGTGGTTTTTAACTATTCTGAAAACTGCATCTTCAATTTCGAGTTGGACTCGCTCAAGGGTCTCGAAGTGCGTCAGGCCATCGTCACCTCCGTCTGAGGTGGCAACAATTAGGAGATCCTCTTCACCGTCGCGCAGAGTTGCCACCCCGTTCTTACAATGTGGACGAATAACAGGTCGGTAATTGTCTTCAAAAAGCCTATGAGCGTCCTCGTGCATGACCCAGATCAGCTCGTCCACAACGGAGAAATCTTTCTTCTCGCCCGAGTAAGGCCAAGGGAAATAGTCTCCTGTGAGATCTTGAAACGGCACTTTCCGCATACGCCAAAGCACACCGAATGCGAGATCGTTGATTTTTTCCGCTCCTACCCTTTGGATAATGTCGAAATAGAAATCCGCGTCTTCTTGAGTGTTGTCATTTGTCACGGTTTACCCCTGCCTTGATCTGCCCAACGTTGCTTCGGACATGTTTCTGATACTGCGTGAAAAATGCCGAAGCATCTTTCGTAAGTTCCGCTCATTTGTGAACACGTCTAATCCCGCATAAGATGTTGCTTTAAAACAAGAAGCGCAAGAACGATGGTTGGTCTACAAAACAACCGGTTGGTCAGCCGCTAATTTGAAATGAACCACACTGTGACCGCTTGAAAACTACGCACAATACCAGGCTGCATCGAGCGTTCACTGGCAGCGTCCAACGCAGTTTTCGATATACGACAGCACGTAAGTAGAAACGCTCGCCCTGAGCGCTCTCAGCGCTTGGTTGCTCGACCACCATTCCACCATGGCTACAGGAGGTTTGGAACATCCGGACGCGGTGGCACCAGAACCCATCCCCTTCATCATGCATGGGGAAACCTAGGACTTCGATATTGAAGGGATCTGGCGGAGAGACCGTTGCGACAACTCGAGCCATTACTCGTCCTGACTGGATCAAGCAAATGAGCAGACCTTCATTGTAGTTGCCCTCCCAAGAAGCGACCGAGAATTGTGTTGTCACAATCACCGGTTCCCGCCTTCCGTTTGTCAGTTGTGAACCGCAAGCGATCATTCGCAGCATCGAGGCCAAGAATAAATAGCCCTCAAGTCGTAGCTACATCTTGGACAGACACAGCGCGTGAAAACTCGAGTCGGCTATGATCATCAGCAATAGAGGGTTGCAGCCCCCCATGACATTATGTTTTCCAGTCGCGGCTTGGCATGATCTGAACTCAAAATGTTTACAACGTCGTGGTCTCGGAAGCGCTCTCTCAAATGGGATACAATTTTTTCTTGTGAACGCAGTATTTCCCGCGATTGGCTTAGGCCGCCGATCAGACCTCTTTCACGCAAGCAAGAGAAATACACGACGCCGAATGCCAGCGCCGCATAGGTATCAATAGGCCAATTATGAGTAACTGTCGCCTGAACATCTGATGTAATGGCACTGGCGATTCCGGTCGACCCGATGCCACCAATCATTCTCGCCGCTCCACCGCTACAGATATTAGCAACGACCGCCCGAGGATCACTTGGATCCGAAAGAGACGAGAAATCGTCTATGCTAAAAATCTGATCATTGCCGAGCACCAGGCCACATTTAAGCACGTCGTTAGGGTCATGACTCCCGTGACCTGCTATCCACAGGATTTCAAAGTCCGTGGACGACCAAAATTCCCGAAAATTCTCTTTGTCGGTAGGATTAGCCCAAACTTGGACATCTATACCTACCTCCGCTCCTATACGCGAAATCGCATCAACTTCGACCGCAGTTGTATGCGTTTCTCCAGGCCATATAAGAACTCTCTGAATCTTGGGATCTGTGAAACGGGATGAAAGGGAAATGCTTTGAGACAGCCCCTGAATGACGTCTCTGTCCACTAAGGGAGTTAATGGGACGTGATGGTTTGGGAAGGCAATTAGATACTTGAGATTAGCGTGATCGGAAATAACCCTTGAGGCATCCTCAATCCTGTAATGGTCCAAGACTTGTTTCTCCAATTCCGGGCCGTGTTCTGGAGCTGGAGCGCCGCGGAGCCTGAAATCAATTTCTAGATTTCTGTCACCGCCGGGTCCGCGAAAATAATCATTGAACGCTTCTGAGGTAACACAAAGCATCTGCTCAAGGCTCGAGACAACGTCTTGGTCGTCTGGCGACCACGTTATGCCAGGCCCAACCCAGGTAACACCGTCGCCGTTGTTAGGCATAACGAGAAGTGTTTGATGAGCCATCCTCGGATCGTATGGCTTCCCATACCATGAGCTGAGCACCTCTATCACTGCGTCCAGATCGGGGATCTTGCTCAGTAGGAGAAGTAACGGATAAAGCAGCGTAATGCGCGCCTCCATCACTATATCTGACCTGACTTTGTTGCCTTGGTCACTCTCTATGACGGCTCGAAACTTCTGGATCTCGTTGATGATCTCTACTTTATTCTCCAGCCACTTTTCTTGGCAATTTGTAGCGACCGTCAAGAATTGAAGGCGCTCATGATCACGAAACCCTGCTGGGTAGGCTGCAAGGAAGTGTGCCGCAATATCCTCTGGAGGCCTTTTTGCGTATTTTGACCCAGGGCCGATCAACAAGGTGGCCAACCGAATTCTTTGTTGCTCCGTTGTGGACGGCATTTCCAGCCAGCTCTCGACTGTATCTATCAAATCGGGAAGGGATTCATGATCGACATGCGCGGCCCAGTTAATAAGAAAAATCGCGGCGTCTATTCCGGAAGCAGTATCTGGGCCGCCTACTTCAGACATTGCGTATCCCAAGCAATAGTAGAAGTGATTTCTTGCAAGCTCATCCAATCCACCGAATTTCACCGCTAAATAGTAGGCAGATGACGTCCAATCAGTAAGGAACTGCGTAGCAAATTCGTTTATCGCACTACCCGCACCATCAAACGGTGGAAGAGAATAATCGGCTTCGCCTCCTCCACCTTCGATTATGTGGTTTCGTGATATTGACCAAAGTATCCAATCATACGCCTGAGCCATCTCTCCGATGTTGCGGAGGCGGTGGATGAACGGTTGTGAAATGGCAAATTTAATAGCGTCAATGATTAACAGATCCTGTTCCCTGCTCGTAGAGGCCGTCAGGGCGCAAAGGTCATCTCTCAAAATCAATCCACGTTCAAGAAAAACGCTCTGCTCAAGTTTCTGCGATGAAACAGAGTCTTGATAAAGAGTATGCGCAAGCTGCAAACCAGCTTCGCAGCTCCATTCAAATTCAGCCTCCCATAAAACCGTAGTGGGCAGAGTATGACTGAATTTCGGAAACATCTCTCTAAGCGAGGTCATTTGTTGGAATTCTCTCAATAATTGGAATATTTAGGCTGCAACGCGACAAGTAAGCAGAGCATATTTTTGATCGGTCGAAAACAGTCGGAATTGCCATACCAAGAGTAAGATTAGACCGAGTTACGCAACGATAGAGCTTTAACCACTTCGGACGCTGCTACGCGTCACCTACCCAGCCCGCAAGATTCCGGTTCAAGCCGGAAGTTCCCGTTACACGCCGTCGACCGCGCTTCAGCGGCTCGCCAAAAACCGCTTGGGCGGCATAGGGAGCTTTGACCTGCACAAGGATCAGGTGAACGTGGCCGGGTCGTCTGCAGCCAGCACTCCTACCGACGACCTATTCTCTCTCAATTCTAAAGATCACCGCGCCGATTAAGGGATCAAAGAAAAACCATCGCCTCCTAGGCATACCCCGGTCATCTTGAGCGACTTCTTCTCTAGGGACATGTAATTTTGCTCCAGGACTGATCGTCGGTTTTTCATCGCTAGGGCCGCTCAATAGTCTACCTGGCTTGTTCGAGCGCGTTAGTTCTCTATTTGGATTATGCTGAGCCTTGCTGTGCGCTAGCCTGAGTTGCGTTCGTTCTCTTCCGTGTGGCAGGTGTCGTCAGCCCGAGTTTCGTCACTGCGCGCGCTTTTCTGGCCTGTCTTCGGATGTGTTGTTTTCAGAGAGCCATGTTTTATTGGGTTTCTCTGGTTCAAAGATTTACATTTCTCCGGAAAAATCCTGATTTCGGGTGAAACCTGTCAACTTAATGTAAACTTAGTGTAAACCTTTTGGCCCTAAATCGGCTGTTTTGAGAGGTATAAGGTTTACATTCCTTCTATCCCGGCCGGCGCGATGTAAACCTTTGTCAACCCTATGCAACCTTTTGATGTTATCGCGGGATCCGGGGAGGTAGGACGAACCAGCCATTCCTCGCCGCCATGCTGTTACAGGTTAACTCTAAGCTCTCCGAGCTGCACAGAGGTGACGTAGAAGCTGCACCCGCCGCAACGTAGGCTCAGGATCGCTTCCGTTGCTCACGTCACGGAGGAACCGCAACCAGGCGCGCTCATTCAATGTCAGGTCGTCTTTCTGGTCACACATGGATCTTATCTCCCGAATATCGCGTTGATCGCGGCCTTTGACCTGCTGGTCAGCCTGGGATCGGTGTTGCTGGAAGCCTTGCGGATCGCCTGCAACCAACCAACTTCGTTTGCAGTGACAGGTTCACCGAACACCTCGACGACTGCCTCGGCAGCCGTCCGGCCAATCGCCTGCTCCAGGGCAAGCTGCATCACGAAAGCAGGATCCGCTTCTAGGGCAACAGCCAGCGTCGGAACGCGATCAAGTGCCACCTTGGAGCGGCCCTGCTTGATCATCGTGATCATGTTCTGGTTCACATAACCGGCCTGCGCCGCGATCTCCGCCTGGCTCTTGGTCGGCTTCAGTTCGAGCACCCGGCGTTCGACATACATCGCCATCCGGGTGTCTAAGTGCGGTTTCTTTGTCATCGCTATCCTCTCAGAATTGACGCAGCACTCGCTGCATGTATTCGATATAGCGAAGGGATGATTGGGGATTCCGAGGGAAACGATACGCCGTTTGTGTTCCCGTATTCTCGTTAATAGAAAGCGAGCTCAATACTTCCGCCTTGACGGTCACGACGTCGTAGTTTCAATTTCTCTCATAGGTTTAGTGTTTATTGGGGGAATATGTTGGCCTTCCGGTTCGTTCACACTGCTGATATTCATTTGGACTCACCGCTAAAGTCTCTAGCCATGCGCGACGAAGCACTGGCCGAAGTAGTCGGGAACGCCACCCGAACCACATTCAGGCGGATGGTCGATCTGTGCGTGTCTGAAGATGTCCAGGCGCTGCTGATTGCCGGCGACCTGTATGACGGCAGTCAAACATCAATGAAAACCGCTCGTTTCCTCGCTCTAGAGATGGAGCGCTTAGACGCAGCGGACATTCCGGTTTTCATTATCCGTGGCAACCACGACGCGGCATCTAAGATCACACGTGAGCTGGCCCTGCCGGAAAACGTGACGGTTTTCCCAGGCAAAGCCCAGGTCGTCGAGACTTACTGGAACGATCATTCAGTTGCTGTTCACGGAATTTCATTTCGTGACCCCCATGCACCAAACACTCTGTTGGACCATTTTGGAGCGCCGGTGATGGGGGCTTTCAATATCGGAATGTTGCATACGTCCCTCGGCGGGGCTCAGGGACATGATCCATACGCACCTTGCACGCTGGCCGACCTAAAAGCTACGGCGTTCGACTATTGGGCGCTGGGACACATCCACCAACGATCTGTTGACGCCGGCACAACTACTGTCGTCATGCCAGGAATTCCTCAGGGGCGCGACATCGGCGAGGCAGGCAACAAGTCGGTGACGCTAGTTTCTGTCGCCGATGACGGTTCGGTCGAACTGGAGGAGCGTCACATTGCGGTGGCCCAGTTCGAACGGCTCAAGGTGGACTGCCACCAATTGTCTGACTGGCCTGACCTTATCGAGTCACTGAAGCATGCTTTGCGCTCGGCACGGCGGGAACATGCTGGCGAACATCTGATTGTCCGGCCTGTGCTGACTGGAGCGACACCACTGGCCTGGCGAGCGGGACGTGACCTCGACCTTCTACTCGCGGAAGCACAGAATGTCACCGAGCCGATCGGGTCGCTTTGGATCGACAAGATCGAGCTTGCGTTGTCCGCCGCCAGCAATGCGTCCACTGGAGGCGCGGTAGAGGAACTAGCTCAGATAATCGCTCAGCGAAGTCTTCCCCCGGTTGATCCGGCTGTTTTGGAAGACGTGGAACGACTGCTAAAATATCTTCCGCGCGAGTTGCGAGGGCTCCTGGGTGATAGCGAGGAAGAAACGGCCGCAACTATTGTCGATGCGATGCAGCAGGGTGCAATGGAAGTGCTTGCGCGCCTCGAAGAGACTGGTGGTTGAACAATGCGGTTGAACCGGCTCGACCTCACACGTTTTGGCAAGTTCACTGATTTGAGCCTGTCGTTTCCCGTTCCAACACCCGGAAGCCCCGACCTGCACGTGATCTACGGTGCAAACGAGGCCGGAAAATCCACCCTGCTTGAAGGCTGGCTGGACATGCTCTTCCAGATCCCTGTTCGAAGCAGCATGGACTTTCTTCACCCTTACCCGTCGATGCAATTAGGGGCCGTGCTAGACATCAACGGGCAGACGCATGAACTGCTTCGGGTCAAGAAACGTGACAATTCTTTGCTTGACGCAAGCGGTAAACCGCTAGGTGAAGCATTGTTGCATGGCGGTCTGCGAGGACTCGACCGCACATCCTATGCAGCGATGTTCTCGCTCAATCGGCAAACCCTGGACGAAGGAGGCGAAAGCATCCTCGCCAGCAAGGGGGATCTCGGTGAGTTGCTGTTTCAGGCAAGCGCCGGGATGACCGATTTGGCGGCACAGTTGGACGAATTGAATGCAGAGGCGGAGGGTTTCTTGAACAGGACCGGACGCAAGGGTGCGTTGCGAGATCTTTGTGCAGCCTACGACGATTTGGGAAGGCAGATTAAGGAATTGGACACTGCGGCTGCCGAGTATGCCCGCCTTTCAACTGAACGCGACCGCGCCAAAGATACCTGGCACCAGGCGCGCGAGGCGTCTGAAGCCGCTCAAGCCGATGTGATCGAAACCGACCGCCGGATCGCCGCCATGCCGCTCTTACCGCGGCTGGACCGCCTGGAGACACAGATCGCTAGCTACGGAGCGCTACCAGAACCTCCCGTGGGATGGCTGGCCGAGCTTCCGGAACTAGACCGCACGGAAACCGCCATTGCTACTCGACTCGAGACCGCGAAAAAGACTGAGGCAGGCTTGGAAGCTGAATTGAACGACCTCCCAACCGACGAGCCTGTTCTGAATGCAAGCGACGACATCAAAGCGGCGGATCTGTTGAAATCGGCCCATGACTCGGCGCTGGAGGACTTGCCCAAGCGGCGCGGAGAGCTGGAAGCCAAGACAGAAGCAGTCAACGATTGTCTGTCTCGACTGGGGCAAGTCGAGGCGGATCCGACCACGCTACTGCCAGAAGCAGGAACCCTTGGGCGCCTGCGCGCATTGATCGAGCAAAGTTCAGGTGTGGAAACCGCTTGCGATGCTGCGACCAGGGAATTGCAGGTTGCCCAAGATGACGTAGCGCGCGCTGAGCGGCGTTTACGTGAGGCAGGGGGAAGCGTGTCTGATTTGGGTGGGTTGGCCGGTTTGGTGCAAAACCTTCGCCGCGAAGACCCTTTAGGCGCGCACGACCGAGCAAGCACCGAGCTCGAAGAGATGGAAGCGGAATTGGAGTCGGCCTTGGCAGCGCTCTCCCCTTGGACCGGAAACAAGGACAAGCTGGCGAATTTGACACCCCCAGATCGCGCTGACTTGGAACAACTCGGCGCGAGCATGGCCGAGGCTGAAAGGGCGGCCGACAGGGCGGATGATCGGCTGGTGCAACTGGAACATACTGCGGCCCAGGCGCGCACTAGACGCGATGCCATCGGCACAAGCGCAGCTGTTACTCTGGAAGAGGCAGCTCACGTGCGAAAATGCCGGGAATCTGAATGGTCCCATCACCGAGCAAATCTCACGGATGAAACGGCAGAGCGTTTCGAGTCGGCGATGCGCCTCGACGACCAGGTGACAGCCACCCTTGCGGATCAGCGCGCCCAACTGGAAAAGATTTCCGAGGCTGATCGCGCGTTGATCGAAGCCGAACGACAAGTTGACGATTCCAAAGTGCAATCGGCCGAGGCTAGCGAGCTGTGCGAAAACCTAGCAACACAGCTTACCGATATCGCAGCCAAGGTCTCCTCTGCGTTGCCTGTCGACATCGACCTGCCTACCTTCCTAGCCTGGCTCGCCAAGCTCGACGCAGCAAAAAATGCTTTGATTAGGCGCGATGACAAAGCGCGAGATCTTGCCCGGCGTGTGCAGGCCGTTACCAAAGCGCGTTTGGATCTTTCGAACGCGTTGGCACTGGCGGGCCGCGCAATACCAGATGATATGAGCTTAGCCCTCTGTGTTGAAACGGCTCAATCACTGTTAGACCAAGTATCCAAGGTCGAGGCTTTAAGCGAGGCTGAGGCCGAAGCCCGCCAAAACTTGAATAGGCGCGAGCGCAGCAAGCTCGAGGCTGACGACGCGCGCACAGCATGGCAGGCGGAGTGGGAGGCCGCCTGTGCCGACACCTGGATGGTTGGTGCTCCGCCCGCTGTCGACGAGATGCGCGCGATACTTGAAGAGCTCGACCAACTACGTGAACATCAGGGACGCATTGTTGAACTGACCCACCGGATAACGGCGATGCAATCCAACCGCGAGAGGTTTGAACAAGCGGCTTACGATTTGGCAGGTCGCCTTGACATGCTTTCCGGTCTGCCAGTGACCGATCTGTGGCGAGACATTACCAGAAGGCAGCGCGCAGCGGAGAGCCGCGAAGTTCAACGAGCCAGCCTATCAGAACGCTTGACGACGGCAAGAAATTCCCTTTCGGAGCTGGAAGGGGAGGCCAAGATTCATCGCAATCGGACCGTGGAGTTCTGCCGTCACTTTGGGGTCGAAGTTTGGACCGAAGCGCGCGATGCGCTTACGAAAGCAGGCGAATTGTCAAAGCTGCGTGAAACTCAGCGCGAACTGACCGAAGACCTCTGTGCAGGGATGCAATGCGATACAGTTGAAGAAGCTCGTGAGCAATTGCGTGACCTAAACGTCGATGCGCTCGCCGCCCGCGCCGACAGTCTGCGGACCGACTTGAAAACCTTGCGAACAGCACAGGAAGAGGCGCAGGACGGCTTCCGCAAAGCAGAAGACGCCGTCGAAGCAGTCGGTGGAGATGACGCAGTTGCTCGTTTGGAAGAGCAGCGCCAGACATTACTGCTTGAGATTGAGGACGGAGCTCGGCGCCACCTACGACAGCGGTTGGGACTCTTGGCGGTCGACGCCGCTCTCAGGAGCTATCGCGACACTCACCGCAGCGGCATGCTCGAACGCGCATCAGAGGCATTCCGCATCATGTCGCGGGACCGCTATTCTGGCCTTGCAGCACAGCCGGATGGCTCACGCGAGGTATTGGTGGCACTGGAGGCCGGGAGCGGCTCGAAGCAGGCTGACCAACTCTCAGACGGCACCCGGGCTCAACTCTACCTTGCGCTACGCATTGCAGGCTACCACGAGTTTGCTCGCAACAACGGCCCAGTGCCGTTCATTGCCGATGACATCATGGAAAGCTTCGACGACGACCGCACCGCCGAGGCCTTCGGCCTGCTAGCTGAGATGAGCAAAAGCGGTCAGGTGATCTATCTGACTCATCACGTGCATCTCTGCGACATCGCGAGAAATATATGCCCCTCTGTGTGTATTCACGAACTAAATGAGTAAGTTGTCGAAACCGTTAAAGCGCCGTCGCTTATATGCAAGAGATCAAGGAGGCTACCCAAGTATGCCGCAACAGACTTGGTCGCGGTGGCGATGTTACTTCTACACAGGTATGCATTCTGCAACAAATCTAACTGAGACGGTCGATTGTTGATTCGGATTCAGGTGAATGTGCGCCCAGTCGGTTGAAAAGTATTGAGAATTGATGTCTATCTGGTTTGAGAGTTGGGCTTTGAAACTAATTTTTCGTTGTCAGTTGTAGTATTAAGTGCAGCAGACGCTATTCAAACATCCTGTCTCGGTTGTCCGAAGGATTCCAGCTTGGTAGAAGGCCTGAAGCATGTCACTGGTTTTGAAGACGGTTCGGGCTTTTCCGCGAGGTCGGACGACAGAAGAATTGCTTGTTCTCGTTGGCGCGGCTTTCTCACATGACAAGCGGCTTGCGACTCTGAGCGAACTGGAGACTCTTTTTCGCGATGGTTTGATAGCGAAAGGCAGGGACGGTCGTTGGCGTGCAAAGGTCGATGGTTTCAATCCCAGACATGAGAGCGTGTCGGCTTCGAAAGGTGGAGGACCTGAGGGCTTCGTTGATGTCATTCACGCTGCCAACGCTTCATTCTCCTCGGAACCGACGGCTGTCGAACTTCCTGATCAAGAGGACGAAAGTTCAGATGCTCCCGATCCGCAGGCGCTGCTGAGATATTGGCGCTCGGCCTTGCGTGCCGACCCACGAGGAGCCACGACCCAGGTTCTCGACAAACATGGAATCGAGTGGGCGTTGATCTCTGGGCGTGGCCCTATCATTCCCGAAGAAGGGCGAATTCTAACTGTTTCAATCGAACTCGACGCGATTGATCCTGTCTTTCGAGAGGCTCTGGTGCGAAGGGAAGGTCACGAGAACGCGCTCGCAGTGGGCTGGCCGATGGCGGTCGGACGACGTGGCGGAATTCCTGTCTTCCAACCCGTTGGCATGTTCGCTGCAGCTTGGGACCGGAAGGATGACTGGCTAATCCTGACAATTGATGCCGATGATGTCCTCGTGAACCCTGATTGGGTTAAAAGTGCCGCTCGTGCCAGCGGTTGGAAGCGCGACGACCTCGCTGACCTTTTTTTTGCGGACGATGGGCTGGGGCTGCGGGCTCACGATTTTGTGGAGAAGGTAAGGATTGCCGTTGCCAGTCAGATACGTGGTCGCGTTGTCGGCGCGGACCTCGCCACTCAGCTCGATGCCTCGGCTCAAGGGATTTTTGACAGTGCTGCGATCTTCCTTCCGACTGACTCTTCTTTCACCGCGGGGGCTGCTCGTGACCTGGATGCGATTGCGACATGGCCGAAGGACCGCCTTGAGAGGACTGCGCTTGGCGCGGTATTCGGGTTGGACGTTCAAGACGGCACGGACAAGGCTGCTGCAATCGACGCAGTTCCGCTAAACCAGGAACAGTTGCGCGCGGTTCGATCAGCGTGCCAAGCAACTTTGACTGTCGTGACCGGTCCGCCTGGGACTGGCAAAAGCCAAGCAATCGTATCTATGGCCGCGTCAGTGCTTGCAGATGGCGGCAGTGTTCTCGTCGCCTCCAAGAACCATCAGGCGCTTGATGCTGTGGAAGACCGTCTTGGCTCTCTTGCTCCGGACGTCCCATTCGCCATCCGGACACTGAACCCGAATGAAGAGACGGATACGGGTTTCAAGGACGCCCTCAAACAGCTCATCGACAGCGAAAATGTGACGCGCAACGCACCTGTTGACGATTTTGCATTGGGCCAGCTAAAAAGCGACGCGATCGCAAGAAGCGAAATGGTCAGCATTATCGACAAGATCACGGATTTGGAATGCGAAATTTCCGATATTCTGGACCGCATTCAAGTCCGAGAGGATCGCGGGCGACCCGACAACCAAGACCCTGAAGACGTTGGACCAAGACAAAGTCCCCTGCTCCGCTTTGTCTCTTGGATTGGTTCGTTTTTCGCCAAGCGCCTCGCCAAAGAAACGTCGGCGACAGACCGTGCTTCGTCTCGTCCCGGGATGAGCCTCAGAGAACTTCAAAGCGCACTGGCCGACAAAAGATCTGAACGCGATGCGCTTGGGACGCCTGACGACCCGATCGCCTTAGGCGAGAAGATTCGGGAAGCGACCGAGAAACTCCTGCCTGGCATTCTGTCTGCCCGGACACATCTCCCGGAGGACGAGCGACGCGAAATCGCAGAACTCTACGATGATTGGACATTCGACGGTGGGCGGGGACATCCCCCCACAGACCTTTCCCGCGTCCTCATTTCACATCGGCCCTTGTGGCTTGCGTCAATCTTGGGAACGCCTCGACGCATACCCCTTGATGACGGGCTGTTCGACCTCGTGATTTTCGACGAGGCGAGCCAATGCGACATCGCGACGGCCGTTCCGTTGCTGGCGCGCGCCAAGCGGGCGGTCGTTGTTGGGGACGATCGACAATTGTCATTCATCCCGCAACTCGGTCAGGCTCAGGATCGCAATCTGATGCAGGCTCAAGGTCTGCCGGTTACCAAAATGGGGCGCTTCGCACAAAGCCGCCGTTCACTATTCGATTTCGCATCGCGCGTGTCTGTTGCCGAAAACAGGATTACGTTGAAGCACCAGTATCGCTCGGCGGGCCCGATCGTCGATTACATCAGCGAGAACTTCTACGGCAACCAGCTGCAGACCTCGTATGACCCGAGGCGTCTGAGAGTGCCAGAAGGGGTGCGCGCAGGCCTCGCATGGGAACATGTTCCTGCGCCCGCGGTCCCGCAAATGGGCAACGTCAATTCGTCGGAAGTGACCGCGATTGTTCGCCACCTAAAAAAGCTGATCGTTGAAGACAAATACACGGGAAGCATCGGGGTAATAACGCCGTTTCGCGCCCAAGTGGCCGCTATAGAGAGCGCGGTCGATGCCGTTCTGGATGGACCCAAGCGCATTGCCTGCGAGCTTAAGGTTGGCACAGTCGACGGTTTCCAGGGACAGGAGCGGGATCTCATCATGTTCTCGCCGTGCGTCGGTCCACGCAGCCCGCAATCTGGCTTGACCTTCTTTCAGCGAGATACACGTCGCTTGAACGTTGCGATTTCGCGGGCCCGGGCGGTTGCGATGATCTTCGGCGATCTCGATTTTGCACGTTCAGGGCAATCGAAGGCGCTGGCCAAGCTCGCTTCGAGGGCGACGGAAGCACGAACTAAACGAGGCGAAGGTGTCTTCGACAGCGATTGGGAACGCAAAGTCTACCATGCTCTGAAGAACCGCGGTCTGGATCCGCAGCCCCAGCACGAAATAGCTGGGCGAAGGCTCGACTTCGCGTTGTTTGGAGCGAATGGTGTAAAGCTCGACCTCGAGGTCGACGGACGCAGATGGCACGAAAGCCCGGACGGACGTCGAAAGACGTCCGATCTCTGGCGCGATCATCAACTGAAGTCCATGGGTTGGCGGGTGCGCCGGTTCTGGGTGGATGAACTTTCAAGGGATATGGAGGGGTGTCTTGACCGAGTCGAACAAGACCTATCATAAGTCGAGCAGGAACACCGCAGTTGCGTTGGGGCTGGGTGGGGCGGCCATCCTTGCCTCGGGCTTTCTCGTCCTGCAAGTAAACTCCCTCGACCGTCGATATGGCCGTATCGAGGAAAATCTCGGCTACTACACCGGGGAACTACAATCCGCGCAACAGCAACTGGCTCTTGCTCGTGAGCAGTTTCGCGAGCTTTCTGACCAGAAGCAAAGTTTGTCTAAAGAAGTCGCGAGCGCCGAAAGCAGCCGGCAAAGCGCGGCTCAGAGAGAGGCGGATGCGCAGGCTCGTCTCGAAGAAAGCCAGGCCCAATTGACTGCAGTGCAAGACCGTTTGGCCGAAGCACAAAAAACGATTGCGGATGCGCAACGAATTGAGCGCGAAACTAATCAGGCTTTGCAGCGAAGAAATAGCCTCGCAACAGAGGTGGTCGACCTTGAAGGCCAGGTGCAGACCCTCAAAGAGAGAGAGCAAGAATTGTCTGCGGGTGTCGATCAAACGCAATTGGTTGTCGATCGCCTTGAAGAGAGAAGGACTGATCTCCAGCGTGAAGTGGATAGACTTGCGCCCGCGGTTGAAGACCTTCGTGCGCAGGAGCGTCGAATCGAACAAATGCGAAATGACGCGGATCGTCTCGAACAGAGCCGCGCCAATTTGAATGCGGATATAGCAAGTGCACGAACTGAATTGGCGACCAGGGTAGACGAGGCCGTTGCTGCCGAGGAGAGGCTACGCGCGCGTCAAGAACAGGTAGCATCCGCAGAAGCTCAACGTGAAAATCTGAATTCAGAACTCGATGACCTTGAGGCTAGAAAAGCCGACATGCAGGCAAGTGTCTTGGGTGCAGAGACGCGACTTTCTTTATTGCAAAACGAAATGGAGGTCGCACAGAACGCGGTGACGCGAGCTGAAGCTCAGCGCGCTGAAACCACGGAAGCACTTAACATCGCTCAGGAACTGTTATCGACGCGAAGCGCTCGGCTTTCTACACTTCAGTCGCAGATCGCATCGGCAGATGAAGAGCTGGCCCAACTTTCCGAGAAACGTGCGGAATTCAGCAAATTGAAGGCTGAGGTAGATCAGCTGCAAGCACGTAGAGCGACACTTGAGGAAGTGCTGCCCGAACTCGAGAGGCGGGTTCAGGAAAATCGGGCCAACTTGGGCTCGATCACGACAGAAGCGGAAACAGAGCTCGGGCGTGTTGCTGATCTCACAGGACAAGCTTCCAGTCTGAAGGCCGAAGTCGACCGCCTCAAACAGCGACACGACGAACTCCAGATGGAGACGCAGACCGCCGCGACTGCGGCGCAGGCCGCCCGAGCCTCCCTTCAAGCCGAGCGCACTCAACTTGAGGAAATCGAGGCACTTTCGGACGCGCGGACTGCTGACCTCAGGCGTTTGAGAGAGGCTCTCGCTGCTGCCGAATATGAACTTTCCGAGACACGAGCGGAACTGTTGAACCGACAGCCAGTGGACCAGGAACCAGTATCAACCATGAGTGAAAGCGCTGGCACCGGTGAAAACGCTCAGTCTGACAACTCTGATCCATCGAGCAACGATCAATGAGGTAACCGAGAATGCTTACGGACAATACAATACTTGTGCTGGCGATTGCGGGTGTCCTGATACTGCTCGCCGTGGTTCAACTTTTTTTGGCCGCCCGCCACGACCGGGCGGTAACGGCAGCAGGCCCGATTGAGGAGCTTGCCGTTTACGAGAAGCGGCTTGAAGAAAAGCAGCGGCTCATGGACGACCTCGAAGCAGAAGTCGAGAAACGCCGAGAAGCGATGGCCATCGTCACCGATATCCAGGCTGAGGTCGACGGTCTGCGGCGTCAGAAGGAGGAGCTCCTCACAGAATGGGAGAGCCTCCGAGAACGCCGGGACGAAGTTGCAGCTGTTCGCAAGGAAACAGAGGACGCTGTTGTCGAACGCCAGCAACTCGAAACGGAGATCGCTCCGCTGCGGGCGGAGTATCTGGAGGTTAAGGAACGTCTGGAAAAAGCAGAAGAGCTTATCGAGCGCACTGATGATTTGAAGAGAGATCATGACCGAATTTCCAAGCGTGTCGAAGAGCTTCGCAACCAACAGCAGAAGCTCGAAGAAGCAGAAGAAAGGGTCTCTCGTCTCGAAGAGCGCTTATTCGAACTCGAGGCGTCAAATGCGCGGCTGGAAGGTCGGAAAGCGTCTCAAGAAAGCCAGTTGGCGGAATTGGAAAGCCGCATAGCATCGGAACACGAAGTATTGGCCGCGACCCATACCGAACATTCCCGGTTGGATGCCGAAGTAGCCGCGATGAACCAAGAGACGCGTCGCTACAAGGGGGAAATTGAAACTCTCCAAGAAACGAGGAGCGCGCTTGACGCTCGATTGGCGCACCTCAAGGCCGAGATAGCTCGCCGAGAAGGTCGAACTGTCGACGGGGAAACCGGAGAAACGGATTCGCTCCGCGAACTCAAAGAAACGCCACCAGTCATCACGGCAATGAGGACGTGGGACAAAGCGCCCCGAGAGAACGAGGCGGATGCCATCAAACGCGTCGAACGGCGCCTTCGCGCAAAAGGTCTCGACTATCCTGCTCGCACGCTTCGTGCCTTCCATACAGCTATGAAAGTCAACGAGACGACCCAGATGGCAGTCCTTGCCGGCATTTCTGGGACCGGCAAAAGCCAGCTCCCACGTCAATACGCGGCCGGTATGGGCATCGGGTTTTTGCAAGTTCCGGTGCAGCCTCGTTGGGACAGTCCGCAGGACCTGATGGGCTTCTACAACTACATTGAAGGCAAGTTCCGACCCACAGACATGGCGCGCGCTCTTTGGGCGCTCGACGAGCTGAACAACGACGACGCGGAACAGGATCGCATGATGATGATCCTGCTGGACGAGATGAACCTTGCAAGGGTCGAATATTACTTCTCGGATTTCCTCAGCAGGCTGGAAAGCCGCCCCCGCCCCGAAGATGTCGGCGATGCAAACGAACGCAAGGACGCTGAGATCGAGCTGGAAATTCCGAACATGGAACGGCCACCCCGGATTTTTCCGGGTTACAACCTCTTGTTCGCGGGAACGATGAATGAGGATGAAAGCACGCAGTCGCTGTCCGACAAAGTTGTCGACCGTGCGAATATCATTCGTTTTTCCGCCCCGAGGAAAATCAAGGACGGACGGGCAGAAGGAACGGTCGAGCCTACGTTGGCTCTTTCTCAACAGACATGGGAAAGCTGGGGGCGGTCGAGTGTGTCTGTCGATGGTGACCGGAGTGTCACAAGCCGGATCGAACAAATGGTTGATCTGATGCGGGACTTCAAACGGCCTTTCGGGCATCGGCTTGGACGTGCCATCATGGCTTACGCAGCGAATTATCCAGAGGTGGAAGGCGGCCGTGGTGTCGACGACGCTCTCGCGGATCAGGTCGAGATGCGCCTTCTCCCGAAACTCCGGGGTGTGGAAACAGATATGGCCGGTCCCCAATTCTCAAAATTGATAAACTTTGTGGAACGCGATCTGAGGGACGACGCCCTGGCGCAAGCGATCGGTGAGTCAATGTCCCTCGCCGAGGCAACCGGACAGTTCGTGTGGAGTGGGGTCACGCGTTGATGCGGTTTCTGGCCCGTCCATGGGCAACAAAAGCCTTTGGAGAGGACGAAGCCTTTGGTCCCGAGGACAGTCTGATCGGTAGCTACCAAGGGGCGAACCCAGGCGGCTATGAATACGTGACGCTCTTGAGAGGAAACGTCCGAGGTAACGATACCGGAACAGTTTTGTTTCCATATCCAAAGCGTGAGGAAGCTGTCGGGCCTGCGCGTAAGGGCTTCCCGGTGCGTCCAAGGTCGGGGCACGATCCTGCCACTCCGGATGAAGAAGAAGGCGCAGAGGCCCTTCGGCACATGAACGAAGTTCTTGCGCGCATCCAAGAGCTGGAAGAAGCGATTGAAGACCCGAGCGACACATGGGGGCGCCTGAGGGATGCTTGGAAGCGTGCCGAGGATGAAGCCGAGCCCAAAATGGCAGAGATCGTTCGGCAGGCGCGCGGCATGCTTCCGGTGCTTCGCGATCTGGAAAAACGCATCCGCCGGGTTCTACGTAGGCACAGGGAGCTGACTCCCCTTGATCGGGTGCAGGAGATGGATCGGGCCTCGATGGTGTGGCTTAGCCGACAGCCAGGGCGAAACATTGCGGAACGTGCAGGTTCTTCGCAACGAATTCTTGCGACGGTTCGCCGTGAGAATTTCGATACGCTCGAGAACCGTGTGCTGCATGCCTACACGCGTCTTGCCGCAGATGTTGCACGCGAATGGACCCGTGAGCACCCTCGTGCAAAGGACAGTGTTCGCTACAAAGAGGTTGAGGCTTTTAGAAAGGCCTGTCGAGTATTGTCGCGAACACTCAGTGACCTTGGTGTCATGATCGCGTCGGCCGGCGTCCAGCCAAACTATGTGCTCATTCAAGATCGCAACTATCGAGAGGTTCATGAGGGATGGCTTAGGCTTCTTTTACGCCGAAAAATTGAAGATGATCTTTGGGCTTGGCAGGCCGAAACTTGGACGGATTTTTCTGTTCTGTCGATCATCCTTGCCATCGACGAATTGGAAGAGGCAGAACTTGTCGCTCAGTCGCCGATTTCGTGGAGCGGTGAGGCAACAGTTGGACGCTGGTTCAATCAGGATCGGCCAATCGCCGTCTTTTGGCTTCGCGACACTAACCGCATTGTTGAAGTCCAAGCACGCCCTGAGCGACCAGGAATCATGTTGAGCGCGGCACAAGCGCACGTCGCCCTCAGAATTTCCGATCCAAAACGGGCTGACCTTCCGCGCAGGGTCGCGGTATGGACGCCACATGCGATGCGTAGAATTGACCTCAAGGATGCTGTGCAGGGGGCAGCTCAACTGCTTCACCAAATCCAGCCCCTCGCTCAGACGGAAATTTTACGGAATGGGCTGATCATGACCCCAGCACGTGGAGTCGCAGCTGGAGAGAGCGCAGCTTATGGGAGAGCGAGCGCTACGGCAATCGCCATAGGCCCTGCCGGTGAAGACCTCTCGAAGGGATTCCAAGCGGTGCGCGACTTTATTCGCAGTGAGCTATACGAGGTCGCAACATGACCGACCGAAAACTATGCGGTTTCGACCTCAACGGATGGAGGGATTTCGTCGCGAAGAATTGGCACTCTGTTCCGGGTGAAGACGAAATCATTGGGCCTACCGACATCGTCCCAAGTGGCCCGCTTTCGTCGATTGTGCGGATCGGAGAAAGCCGCCTCGCAGGTTGGATCGGAGGACCGCAGGCTGACATTGCTCCGCATGGTCGCGGTGGTGGTTGGGGGGATGTCGGGTCAGAAGGAAGACGCATTCCCGTTCGGTCACTGCTGGAAATGCAGGATGACGGTGTCGAAAAACTCGCTCAGGCATTTTTGGGATCTGCTAGCGGTTCAGCAAACACGGTCGTTTCGATCGATGAGGGCCCGGATGGCGATGAGGTCATCCAGGAGCACCTTCTCGAAGCAGTTGCTCGAGGGAAGTTCCGCAATGGCGCATTGGTCTGGCGGCCTGTTCTTACCGCGTTGTTCGCCATTCATCGCGATCAGGTTACTGAAGGGCATCTTGTAGGCGTCGTCTCCCATCAGCGCCGAGGCTTGTCTGTTCAAAAACTGCGTATTCGAAGCGCCAGGAATGTTCTCGCTCCGGAGAGACGCGAAGCCGCTGCGCAAATACCGTGCGACGCTGGATACGAGTCCCTTTTCCAATGTGCCCGCCACGCCGCTGTTGGAACCGAGGGTTTTTCGGCGCGAACAGCTCATCGTGCGATCGCAAATTCGGTCGGGAAAGCTGGCTTAGGGATGGATTGCTATCCTGAGATGCTCCGCGTGCCCAACGGTGATTGGGAACTCTTGGACCTTACCAATTATGATGCGTCTGAAGCGGTCAGTATCCCGTGTTCAGAGCTTAGTCTGGCCGATTGCGACATCGTTCTCTTTGAGACACTGGCGGAAGGTAGGCTCAAGGAACGCTTAAGTGATGCTATCCAAGAAGCGTCGCCAGTTGAGGTGCATTCACTTCCCGCAACGGCTGTTGCGGAAGGTGCGTTGGAAGCAGCACGCCGAGCCGGGGACGGGGAACCGATCTTCTTCGACTTTCTACCACGGTTGTCCACCATCGTGTTCGGATCGGACGGCGCAAAGAATTTCGATCTTATACGGAAAGAAGAAACGCTCGAAGCAGGTCGGATTTACAGAAGCCCTGAAGCAGCATCTCTCGCAATTCCGGCAGGGCAGGAGAGCGTCTCAGTATTCCTGCGGAAAGAAGAAGCTCCCTGGCCTCGAAAGGCAAGCGTATCGCTTGGAACTCCCCTGAAGCATCAAGCCGCCGTTTCGCTTTGGGTAGAACAGCAGCCGGCCGCCGGGCGAGCGCGAATCCTCATGGAAGCGCCGGACTTGGGGCGGAATTTCGTGGTGGATTGGGATGAAGCACTGGAAGAGGAAAGGCCCTGGTCTGAGATCATAGAGAGTTTGGATACGCAAGTATCAATTCCCAAACGTCTGGTTCTTCCCTGCGGCATGGAGGCATGGCATGACAGCGACCGTTCCGCGGGTATGCTAACTTTGCTCGAATCCGAACCTAATCGTAGCCGCACGGATTGGGCGACCCTTCGGCAAAAACTTTCACAGCGTCCATTTGGCAAATACTGCATCTCAAGTGACGGCGACGTGCCTCCTGAGATCGCGGCAGAAACCCTTGAGCGGTTTGAAATTCTGACCAGCAAAGCGCTTGAGGTTACTGAAAAGCGCCTGAGGGGCGAAAGCGGTTACGGAACGGAAGACAACGAGGCTCTCAAATTCTTGAGTTGGCAGTTCCGCCGATGCCCGCGCGATGTCGCGACGTGGCTGATGGACTGTATTGAAGCGTCCGGGCGCAACCACCCGTTCGTCAAACATCAAGCAAGTTGGGTTCTCGTATATCAGGGCCTTGGCCGCATCGTAGGAAGTGAAGAGGACGAAGCGAGAGCAATGCGGTTGCTTCTGACTTCGTCAATTGAGGACTGGATCTGGAACCGACAAAGCGCGGCCATGGCGTTCATGCTGTCTCGTTCTGACACCGCTCCATCTTACTTGAAACGAGAAGACGTAGAGAAGCTGACCAAGAGGACTATTGCGGACTTCCAACGTAATATTGGCGGTCAATATACAATGTTCAACTACGCGCCTTTCCTACTTGCAGGCCTGGTAAGATGGCGTCTCGTTGATCCTACAGCATTGGTGATCGGGGCCGACCCGTTGGCGGATGACCTCTTGGCTATCATTGAGAAAACAGAGCGCGACCTGAAGGCCCGTCGTGGGGCCAATACTAATTTCCAAAGGCGGCGGTTGAAGTTCTTGCCTATCCTCCAAGACCTTAAGTCAGAACTGGCGGGAGAAGGTTCGAATCCTGACCTATTGTTGGATATCTATGGAGCAAGTGGAACGTGAACACGAGCGCGCAGGTAGTCTGAGAATTGGCGTGACAGAGCCAAACAATATCCCTTAAAAGCGTGGTGTTCAACATCTTTACTTTTTGTTGAACATACGCAATGTTCAACAAAATTAAAATCCGTTGAGCACAGTGGAAGCCAAGATGTTCACGCGCCATTCATCCATAGCACATGCCGCTTATCACGATCTCCTGCGTTCACTGCGGGACGATTCTGTTTCGGACATCCGAGGCACCCCCACACGAGTCGAACGCAACGACAGGACCTACTGGTATGACACCTACCGGGTCGGTTCCGATGTCAAAAAGCACTACTTAGGAGAGGATTGTGAGGAACTGCACGGCAGGCTGGAACTGCACAAAACTTTGAAAGCCCAACAGGAAGACCGCCGCCGCAACCGGGCGCGCCTCGTGCGGCTCCTAAGAGCAGAAGGTTTCCTGGGTCTGGACGCTGCCACGGGCAGCCTGCTCTCTGCGATGGCAACGTCTGGCGTATTTCGTCTAGGCGGCACCATAGTGGGGACGCACGCCTTCCGCCTTTACGAAGGTGAATTGGGTGTGCGTTTCGACATGGATATGACCGCTCACACGGATGACATCGACATCGCCAGCTTTTCCAGGTTGTCGCTGGTGCTGGAGGACACTGCATCACCACCGCTGGAAGATGTGTTCCGCGATTTCGACTTCATGGCGCAGCCCAGTCTCACGGCCGGACGCACCTGGCGTTGGAAACAGACACGAGGCGACACGCTGATAGAATTCCTCACTCCATCATTTGGTGAGGATGAGGATGTGCGCGAACTGCCCGCTTTGGGAGTGGATGCGCAAGGACTGCACCATCTGAACTACCTCATCGCGGAGCCTATCAACGCTGCTGTAACCTACCGGAGTGGCGTTTTGGTGCAAATCCCGCAGCCAGAACGCTATGCCATCCACAAGTTGATCGTCGCGGACCGTCGCCGTCCCGGTGAAAATGCCCTCAAAGCAGAAAAGGACAGACGACAGGCCGCGTTTCTAGTCGAGGTGCTTGCTCAGGATCGGCCTGATGAATTGAATGACGCCTACGAAGATGCACTCTCTCGTGGCCCCAAGTGGCGTTCTAGGATTGAGGCCAGCCTGGACCGCATGCCGAAAACGCAGCGGCTGTTACGGGAACTGCAGGATTAACGCGCATGTAGACAGTGCTCTCAGGTTCAATGAACCTGTCGAACCGTGTCTTAGTTGGTTTGCTTGGCAAAGCAGCCTGAAAAACAGGGCTCCTTTGACCAAAAATCAATAACTTGGCCACCTGCACCGATCTTCGGGAGGCAGGGGTCGGAGGTTCGAATCCTCTCACTCCGACCAATAAAATCAAACACTTGTGTTGATTTTGCGCCTCTCGAAAATCCAGAGTTTCTGTTACAAGTAACGAAAACCCCCGGATTCAGACTGCACACCCAAGAAGTTGCGAAATGAGAAAACCCGGCTAGGCTAATTGCATTATTAGGGGGGAAATTTCATGAAAATGATATTTGCGGCTGCCGCCGTGTGCCTTGCAAACGCGGCTAGTGCTTTAACCGTCACATTCGACCATAACCCGCCTTATCCAAGTGCGGGCGGAAGCAAAGCAACTTCAAACGGGTTCATCTATGATTACAGCACCGTTTACCTGACCGGAAATCATCTCGCCTTGCACGATGACAGCGGGATTCTATCGTCATCGATCAGCGCTCTTAACGGCGCGTCCTTTACGCCCAATCAGATTGACGTTCGCGGCTGGTCGCTGCTGAACAAGTCCGGCTCTGGACCTGCCCCTGTAGATGACTACCGAGCCCACACAGCCTGGGCTTATACTGGCACAGCCCCACTTCCGTACCTAGCATTTGACGGGATCAGAAACGGCGCGGTAGTGGCTACTCAGTCGGTCGGACCTACCCTGTGGAGCGTGTTGAATTTCACAAGCTCATTTGCGAACATTGACAGCCTGAAGCTGTCGCTGAACATTCCGAGCGCCCTTCGATTTACCGACTATGACCAAGTTGGGCCTGATACGGTCTGGTGTGAGGAATGGTGTTCTGAGTTCTGGGTAGACAATCTGAATGTCAGCTTATCCGCCGTACCCCTGCCCGCCAGCGGGTTGTTGCTGATCGGCGGGCTTATGGGGTTGTTGGGTTTTCGGCGCTTTAAGGCACAGTAACGGCTGCGGCAACCTATCCTACTGGAAGCGTGGGGGTTGAGACCGCACCTGTTTTGCCGCCCAGGTAGCTCGGGCGGGGGCGTCAAACAGGCTGCGCCCCAACCGTCTTCGCGCTGGCCGACGCGAGATCCGTGCATGGCGGTGCGACCTGCGGTGCCAGCCTTGATTTCGAAGTCATGATACTGATCGGTGAAACCCTGATTGCCGAGGATCAGGCTATCAGTCGCCGCTGTTGCAGCGTGAACGTCGACGTTGCGGGTGTCTAAACTCAGGCGTCACTGTTGTACTTGTAAATTGGCTCGAGGCTTTCGATTGCTCCAGGGCTAACCTTCAAGTCTTTGATAAGTCCATCACCAACCGAATAAACCCATCCATGCAGCCGGGGGTACTCACCACCTTCCCGCGCCTTTTGAATGAATGACAGCTTTGCCAGATTCGAAACCTGTTCTTTGACGTTGAGTTCGGTGAAACGGTCCAAGCGTTCTTCTTCCGATTCAATCCCATCCAGAATAGATCGATTGCGCGAATAGACATCCTTTAGATGCAAAAGCCAATTGTCCAAGTAACCATACGATTCATTGCTCATTGCTGCTTTGATTCCGCCGCATCCGTAGTGCCCGCAGACAATAATGTGTTTCACTTTCAGATAGTGAACCGCAAAATAGGCAACGCTCAGCAGGTTGGAGTCGGTGTGAACCACAAGATTTGCAATGTTGCGCTGAACAAAAATTGATCCGGGAAGAGAATTTGTAATCTCTGTAGCGGGCACTCTGCTGTCGGAACATCCGATCCACAAATATTCCGGTGACTGGCCTTCGGCCAATCGCTCAAAAAAGCCAGGGTCTTCATCTTTGATGCGATTTACCCAGTCTTTGTTGCCTTCAAGAAGTAGTTTGATTGACTCTGTCATGCTGGGTGTTCCCTTTTTGATCGCGCGTATGTGAAAGCCTAGTGAGTTGCGCTCGTCGAGTGTTGGTTTGGCCAAGTAATGGATATTGCGTATCTGAACAAGTTAGTTTGCACCCATCATCCCGGCTCGCATCTTATGCACCGGCCGAACTGTACGCAGGCAAACCCAACAATTTCCGTTCACCTTCCTGGCTTCACGAAAGGCACCTTCTTGGCAGGACAATTTGGCCCTACTCGACTGTAACGTGATTGGCCGTCAACACTACGGCAAGCAGTACAGAAGCCCAAAGCCGCATACCTATTAGGGCGCTCTCTTAATCCGGGCCCACCGAACGCCGTGATCCGGCATGGCTGGCGTTGGGAAATCGGTCTTTTCCAAGCCTGCCAAAATCAGCCTTGGGGTGCATTTTTGGAGAAATCGCCTATGATGAAAGCATTATGAGCGGCAACGATATCTTCCAGTCGATCGGAAGTCTCGGCCCTGAAGGGGTCCAAAAAATTGTCGACCGGCTGGAATTTCGCGGACGCGACCCGGTCTTTGTCAGAATGCGCGAAGCATATCTACAACACATCGACCTCGGGTTCTGTAAGACGTTGCTTGATCTTGGCTGCGGCACCGGGGTAGTCGCCCGCGCGTTGGCAGCACGTGAAGGGCTCGTCACTGAGATCACTGGAATAGATTACAGCCCGGAATTGGTCGAGGCTGCGACTCGCCTTGCCGCCGAAGAAGGCCTTGCAGGGCGGGTCAATTTCCGGACCGGCGATTCCCATGCCCTGCCCGATCCTGATAACAGTTATGACGTGGTGCTCGCCCACACACTTGTCAGCCATGTCAGCGATCCAGATGCGGTGATCGCAGAAGCTGCCCGGGTTGTGCGCCCTGGCGGCGCGGTCGCTGTCTTCGACGGCGACTACGCCTACCTGACCTTCGGAGCCGGAAATGCGGCGCGCAATAGTGAAGTCGTCAACATGATACTTAATGCCGTGGTTGCCAATCCTCTGGTCCTGCGCAGGATGCCCGCAGTCCTTGCGCGGCATGGCTTGAAACTGACGCATTTCCTGCCCGAGGTTTTCGCTGAAGCCCGGAATGGTTCATTCTTTCTGAACCTGGCCGATAGCTATATTCCGCTGGTCGTGCGCAATGGAGATATGTGCGAAGGTGAGGCCGCCGACTGGTTGTCCGCGCAGCACCGGGCCAGTAACGAGGAGACATTCTTCGGAGCGTGCAACAACTATACCTATGTCGCCCAGAAAACCTGAGCTCTGACTGCACGGGTTGAACACCACAACTCCACGTCATGAGTTTGCCGAGGCATGTGATTTTGTGTTTGACCTTTCGGGCCAGAACCCAGGTGAACCGGGCTTGTGAACCGACGGAGTTCATCTTGGCGGGTTTGATCACGGTTTATGCGATGGTTTTGTTTTGGCCGCCGGCCTCGGATCCTGAAAACTTCCAGTTTTTGCGACCCAAGTTCTGAGCATTTGCGCGAGCGAATTTACCTCGGTAGCCAAATGCGTGTTGAGGCGGAGCAAATCAGCCGGATCGTCGAAGGCGCTCCCCCGGTCCTTCGGCAATGCCGCCTTTTATGCCCGCAACAATTTTGAGGGTAAATCCTGAAATCGCCGAGTTCCCAGACTGTGTTTTCTATCCGTGGCGAAGCGGATGCTAGGTCTTTTGCGCCATTCGCTATGTACAGCGAAAAAAAACGCGGTGACACAGAGCCCCACCAGAGCCAAAGGTGCCCGCATTCAAATCGGTAAATCTGGTTTTGGGCCTATCACAAGAAAACCGTTGCCGATAATCGATTCTAAGGGCGTGAACGACGCGGCCGGGCGAGCAATGCTGCGGCACCGACAATGGCACCTAATATCCCATGCTCAAAGATATTGCGCCAACAACCTGTAATTTAGTTCACTTTGGTAAACCAGCCACCATACGCCATTTAAAAACCGGCAGCGAGCTCCGCACGGCGCATATTCCCTATAAGAAGTTAGCACATAATATTTGCCAGCAGATATTATGCCTGCGTGCTGACATGTCACCCATGATACGAAAGAAAGACGATATTGTCGGGTCCATGTTTTCCAGCATCGCTCATCTCATCCAGCTCCGGATTGATGAGACACTGAAACCATATGACTTGACCCGCCTGAAATGGTTCGCGATCAGGATACTGTCTCAGAATGAAGGACTGACCCAGACGGGATTGGAAAAAAGGCTCGAACTATAGACAGCCGCAACTGGAAAGCTTGTTGATAGGCTGATCGAACGTCGACCCGACCCCGGCGACCGGAGAGCGCACCGCCTCCTTGCGACCGACAAATTCTTTGCGCTTTTGCCAGAATTGAAATCGTCGGGCGAAAGCATTCGCGATTGTTTTCTGTCGGGGCTGGACGAGCAGGAAATAGGGGTGCTTGGAAATTTCCTAAAAAGGATCAAATCGAACCTGACACTGACACTCGCAGGAGGTGCGACTTATTTTGCCCCATCTCCAGCCATTCGCTTGACAGCAAACCTGTGCAATCCCGATTAACAAAGGAAACGAGATACGCCGGTATGGGAGGAAAAAAGTTGGGGACTTCACAACAGACAAGGGACTGCCAAGCGCATGGAAGCTGCCATGTTTGCTCAACATAACCGTATTCGTGGTTGCGAAGCGCGTCTGCGTCGCGTTCCCCGACATCTGGTTGTCTCAAATCCGAAGCAATACCGTACGAAAGCCTGTCGAAAGCGGGCCGTAATTCTCAAGAGCACTCTGGGCAAGGCGGCAGACTGTGTCGGTCGTGGGATTTCGATCGCCCCTTGAAAAAACACTCAACACGAAAGCCAAGTACCGCATTCCACAAGGTAAAGGATCAAGCAGAAAGGAAGCCAAGTCGGTGATCAGTAGCAAGGAACTGCCGACTCGCGTTCACGAAAACGAAGACCGGAACCAGGCGTTTTGCGCGATCTTGCCCGCATTGGTCAGGCTACATTGGTCTAGGGAGGTTTCCAGAACCTTCCTGCAAATCCAAGGGTGTTGCTTGCCTCAATCAAGTACTCCGGTTTGATCGCCTTCCCAAAACTGATGACTGACAAATTCAGATGCACAGACTCACGTTATGAGCGGGGGACTGGTAAGGAGTCGTTCATCATTCTATCGACCAGCGACGGCAGAAACTGTATCGCGAATGTGCCTATTTGGCATGCCCTGCTCACTCAAGCCAGTAACGCCAGGTCATGGCCGGTGGTTTTTTTGCGCGTGGCCATGGACTTGGCGTCCTTGCCACCAATGGTCAGGGTGAGGTCTTTGAAAAACCCCTTACTGTCGAACCACCAGCGATGGGAATAGACTTTGGTTCGTTTTGGCTTCGGAACGTCGCGCTTGTATTGTTCATTGCAGTAAATGTCCCAATGGCCTTTGGTAGTGAGCGTTGGCATCCCAACATGGCCTGCGCGGTCGCGTCCGCCGTGGACTAGCCCGCCGGCCAGTGCCAACACCTTGTCCCGACCGCTGTAGTAATTCGTGAAGCGTTTACTGCGATTGCCAAGAACCAGCCCCCCCCACGCGCCTTTCTCCAGCCAGGCGGAATCCACATCGGCCGATGCAAACATGACCTGATCGACGCCCCAGTTGCCGCTTCCAGAACCCGCCGAGTCACCAAAATCAGAGAAGGCGCGCAAAACAACAAATGCCCCCATGGAATGCGCGATAAGATGAACTTTTGGGCGCGGCGACATGGCCAGCAACGGCAGTATTCCGTCGCCCACAAGATGAGGGGCCACTGCCTTGGCGTCGGAACGATCCTTGTCATAGCTGAGAACAGAACCGTCGCTTGGCCAGTCGAACGCAACGACCGCACCCTTGTATCCTTGTGATCTCACACCCTTTTCGATCTTGGCCAGCCGGTCCAGCATTTCCTTCTGGGACGTGTTGAAACCGTGAACGTAAATCAGGACGTCTTTGTCACCTCCTGCCTTCTGCACCATCTCAAGCCACTTCTTTTGCTTGATGATGCCTCCTTTCCGGATACGCCCGTCGGAACTTGTATGTGAGATCGAGACGTACCGGGTTTTCGCGGCAGGTTTTATCGTGAACTTCTTTTTTGAAGCGTTGTAAGTGCGCCGGGAGAAAAACAAAGCCATCCTGTGAACTCCTTTTAACCAATCCATAAAATCTGCCACAGAAAAGCGTTTCTGGCAAAATATTGGAGAACTTCTGATACTATGTAACCGTGCAACTGACCCGAAGCCTGCGAATTTCGGACAGCTGGCCGCAGAGTTGACACCAGGACCCGACTGCCCGGGAATAAGAGTATTCGAGAGGGATCTGTTCCAAAGAAATTTCTATCTAAATACCTTGGAGGGAATAATGACCGCGCGAGATATTTCATTTGCCAGTTTCAATTTGTTGAACCTTCACCTGCCTGGTCAGGCCATCTATGGCGACTCAGATGGATGGGATCAGGCCACCTATGAAAAGAAGATAGCGTTCACCGCGAAGGCGCTGAGCAGAATTGATTCGGACGTGGTCGGCGTGCAGGAGC
This sequence comes from Ruegeria sp. K7, assembly GCF_056531785.1. NCBI lineage: Bacteria > Pseudomonadati > Pseudomonadota > Alphaproteobacteria > Rhodobacterales > Roseobacteraceae > Ruegeria > Ruegeria sp. K7. The sequence continues at coordinate 64,587 of NZ_JBQFMJ010000007.1, read as the reverse complement.
TTTGGGCCGAGGACGCGCTGCAAGCGGCGCTGGACAACTCGTCCTTGACGGGAACCCATACACTGTTGGTGCCCGAGGATCACAATGACAAGAAGATCGTATGCGCCGCCGCTGTGCGTTCGGACATTCTGGTGGATCAACCAGAATGGATCGAAGATTTTCCCAAGGAATGCGTTTTGCAGTCGACAGGCGATGATCCGCAGCAACCTGATATTTCCGTGGCGCTGGATGGCTTTTCCCGCCCTGTCATGCATTTTCAGGTCCGCCCCGATCCTCGGACACCGGTTATTCATGTGTTCGTCTGCCATTTCAAATCTCGCCGCCCGGCCCAGATCTGGCGCGAGCGGGGTTGGTATGACAGGGACGTTCACGGCCCGCATATCACGTCACTGGGCTATGCTATCTCGACCGTGCGCAGGACCGCCGAAGCGGCCGCTTTGCGCGTGATCATAACCAACCTGACAAAGAAAACGGATACCCCTGTGGTTCTGATCGGCGATATGAATGACGGCAAGGAAAGCAACACGCTTAATATTCTGTCAGAACAGCCAACCTACCTGTCGCCTCTGTCTTCGGGAGGAGCCGACAACGCGCTTTATACCGCGCAAACCATGCAGGAATACCGTTCGACGCGCGACGTATATTACACGCATGTGTTCAAAGGACAGCGCGAAAGCTTGGACCACATCATGTTCAGTCAGGAATTCTACGACAATTCGAAGAAGCGCCTTTGGGCCTTTGACGAGATGCTGGTGCAGAATGACCACCTGAACCATGACGATCATAAAGAAAGCGGAACCACGGATCATGGGATTATTCGCGTGGGTTTTCAGTGGAAGCCTGCGCCCGGCCAAGGCAGTTGATATTGTTTGGTTTCCGGGTACTTCCTGACCATTTTAATGGCCATATGGGATCACGCCGGATTCGCCACCCGGCTACCTGGATAACTTTTTTGGCACTTCCACAACCTGTGCCATTGAACGCGGACAACCATAGCGGCTTGTGACGGCATCGGTGTAATCAGGCGGAACGCTCCCCCTCAGGTTGCGTAATTGCAAGTTTTATGTTACGTTTTTAGATATTTAGTATGAACATTTGATCGGCGCAGCCGTTTTTTAGTTTTTTATGGAGTGACTGATGCGGTATCTTGTTGTTATCATTTTGATATTGGTTGCCGCGAACGCGGTGATCAAAGAGTCTGCGGCCTACGCCAATACTTCCTGCAATCCCAAATATGAAAAATGCGGCTGGTAGTGCGGTTACGCGAAACTCTTTGATTGACGCAACAGAGTCGGGGAACCGAAAACATGGGCAACTATGCTGTTTGGGCCATCGGCCTGGGTGGGCTGATACTGCTGTTCGAGGCGTACAAGGAATACACAACCTCTGACGCCGTGGACAATTTGAAATCCAACAACCAGGCATCTCGTAAAGAACTTGAAAACGTCCGAATGTCGGCACTGACCACCAAGGCCGAAAACCGCCGTGGTCTGGCGATATATATGGTGTTCTTTGTCGGCATCTACTTCGTGATGCTGATGTCGCCGGAACTGATCGCGACCTTTGTGATGGGCAGCAAGGAAGCGACGGCCGCGACAGGCGGGTCCAACGTTGTGGCCCGATCCATCGTTAACCCGGAGGCTGGTGCGGGGCCTGCCGTTGATCCGCGTACTCTGCCGTTCTGGCTGGCCATCGCCATCACCTTTGGGGCCGCTTCACCCACCTTTCAGGTCATCGAGCGCAAAATCCGCGCCATCGCCTATTTCTTTGCCGGTGTACCCAGAAACATTTTTCGGGTGCTGCAATCTCTCGAAGATCTGAATTACGGAAGCTATGGAGATGGCGAGACCCTGCCGCTGTGGAAAGCTTTTCGTGAGAAGATCGCGGCAAGCAAGGTTGACCCGATCATGGATGGAATGGTGCAAAGCATCGAAAGCTCGTTGCGCTGTATCGATTTGCTGCAACCGCCAATCATCGGGCCGCAAAGCTCGGCCTTCCGGCAATTGTTCAACGAAGATACCCCTCTGGCGCGGATCGACGACCTGCGATCACGGTACGCCAGCATTCTGGGCCGCATTGCCAACTTCAAGCTGGAAAAAGACACCTTGCAAAGCCTGCAGGATGAAACCGCAAAACTGGCGGACTCGATGCAGTGTCTGTTTGCGCTTTATTCGATCAGGTCGCGCAAAGTGCCCGAAGCGCTGATGAACACGCCAACGGCACAGATCATCGAAAAAGTGACTGGTGAAGACACCGCGCAATCCCTGCACGACATCACGCTTGCAAGTATTTTCGGGGCGGTTTTCAGCTATGTCCTGGTTGAACAGGTGGCCATGTTCAGCAGTAACGTAAACGATGCGACCGAATTGCGCGAAATCTGCGCCGCCATGCTGATCCCCCTGATCCCGTCACTTATCCTGCTGGCGTTTCTTACCATACTGCTGCGGCATCTCAGGATGGATCAGGGCAGCTGGCCCCGCAGTGACGATATACAGATTCCGTTCTGGGACTATGCCAAGCTTGCTTTCTGGCCCGCCTTCCTGGCCACGGTTCTCTATGGTGCGATAACCTGCATCGGCGCGGATGGTGTCGTTCGACACGCGCTGGACGGTGACGGCAGCGCGATGATCACAACAGGCCTGAATTTCCTGAAGGATGAAATCGAACAGTTGCCGCGCATCTTTTTGCTGTCTTACGTGACGGCCTGCGCCCTATTGTTCGTTGCGGATCAGCATGACCGGATGCGCTGGTTCGTGACAGTTGGTATCGCCCTGGTGGTATCGGCATTCCTTCTGATGGTGGCAAATCTGGCCGCAAGCCTGTTCAATATAGTCCCCCCGGCGACGGGCCTTGGCCTGCTGGACATCGCAATCATGGTAACGCTTCCCTATTCCATTTTTCTGGTCTTTTACGCAATTGCCGCCGAACTGGCTGAAACCGGGTCGATGAAGAAAATCCTGTCAGTTGTCGGCACCCGCATCCGCGAGCCCCAGAGATCGGATGGCCGCTCATGACACGCCCTGCTGTTTTGGCGTTCGCCTTGGCGGCTTTGGCCTGGCAAGGCACTGCCTCTTCTGTCACGGCCGAAGCGGACCTGATCGTTGGCGTGCGAACGGACGCCCCGCCTTTTTCGTATCTCGCGGTGCGTGATCGCGAAGGACGTTTGACCAGCGATACGCCGCCTCTTGCGTCGGGTGAGGTGTTCACCGGCTACATGGTCAATATCTGCGCCACGGTCCTTGAAGAACTGCAGAAGTCCCGCGATTTCACCGTTGAATGGAAGGCTGTCGAGGCGCGGGACCGGTTCACCGACCTGCAAAGCGGCAAAATCAACATTCTCTGCGATCCGGCCACCATTACCCAAGAGCGTTTGTCCTATCCCGGCGTGCTTGTTTCCCCGCCGGTCTATCTGTCTGGTGTCGGAAGGGCGGAGACGACGCGTGACCAGTGGGCTGGTCACTGGCCCTGTATCGGCCCGGTCGCAGGGATCGTGGAAGGCACCACGGCACCGCGCTCTATTAGGCTGATTGCAGAAAAATACGGTTTCGGCGAGACATTCTCGGAAATCGTTAGAATGCATCCGGATGTAGACAAGGTTGTTCTCAGCGACGATGAGAAAAAACGCCTGACCGATTGCCCGGATGCCGTGGCTGGGTTGACGTGGGATGTGGGTTCGCTTGCTAAATATGTCAGCGCCGATGCGGCCGATACAGATCCTGACGCTGCCTATGTTGTCCGCAGTTACCCAAACCATGAAAAACTGGCGCAAGCGCTGTGCGACGGGCAAATCTATTACTCGGTTGGCGATCTTGAGATCGTGACGCTGGCATTGAAATCCTACATTGAAAGAAACCCGGATTGTCAGGCCCGTGCGGACGCTCAGGTCTATTCTGAAGAGCGCTATGGCATTTTCGTCCACTTGTCAGATCAGATGAACAGTTCGGACCAACTCACCTTGGCGTTTCTGCAGCAGCTCACGATCGAGATCCACAAGGGTCACGATTCAATCCTTGTGCGAAGTTTTTCGGATAATTTTGACCGCAACAAGATTTCACGCTCCTTGGATCTGTTCCTGTGGAATCTGGTCGCCGGGGCCAACTGACGGCGGACGTGTCACCCAAGATAGTCTCGCAGCGCAGGCGGCGGGTTATCAAAAAGTGTGGATGTCTCGGTGACCGGGTGCGCCAGCCCATCCGCCACCAGAACCGAATGACTTGCGATTCGTCTTGCATCCTGTGGATCATGGCTGACCATCATCATTGTCGTTCCGGCCTCGGTCGTCAGGGCGGAGACAAGATCCAGCATTTCCGCCTTGAGCGCCGGCCCCAGAGCGGCAAACGGCTCGTCCAGCAAAAGCAAAGGCCGCTGTTGTACCAGCACGCGGGCAAGGGCAACACGGCTTTGTTGACCGCCCGACAATTGTGCCGGTCGCCGGTCCGCCATATCGGGCAAGCCAACACGATCCAACGCGGAATGCACCTGTGCCTGCTCATCGGCTGACAACCGGCCGTTCGGATGCAAACCCAGGGCGATGTTCTGGCCAGCGGTCAGATGAGGAAACAAGTTCCCATCCTGAAACAGCATCGCCAGCGGGCGCTGCCCCGGCGGTAATCCGGTAATATCGCCGCCGCGCCAGTAAATTTGCCCCGCGGCCAGATCGCGAAACCCAGCGATCGCTTCTAAAAGGGTCGACTTTCCCGCACCGGAAGGACCAATGATCGCAACCCGTGATCCGGTTTCGATTTGCAGGTTCGCGCGTAATACGAAATCGCCATTTGAAATCGCACAGCCATCAAGCTTCAGCATGCCAGCGCCCTCCTCGATCCAAAAGCCAGAATGCCCCCATCGAAAGCGCCAGCAGCAACAGGGCGCCACCGGCCGCTGCCTCCATCTGATAGGCTCCCATCAGCCGGTAAATCTGAAGCGGAAGCGTAGCAATTTGTGCATCGGCAAATAGCGCGATGACCCCCAGATCCCCCGTGGACAGTGCCGCCGCCAGACCCGCGGCAAATCCGATTTGCGGTCGCAGGCGGGGCAGCAGAATGCGTGTCACAAAACTCCATCTGCTCATATCCAGTGACAGTGCCAGACGACCGTATTGCGCAACAACCTCGCGCGTCGATGGAACAAGTATCCTCAGGGCAAAGGGCAACGCCATGACGGCATTCACCAGAGCCGTTACAGGCAGGGCCAGAACAGTAGGGTTGGCAAGTGGGCGGATCAGGATGAACAGCCCGGTGCCGATGACCAGAGGTGACGCTGCCAATCCAAGAATACCGCAGAGTTCGACGATCCCGTATCGCCCGGTTGCAACCGTCATCGCCATCGGCAAGGCCAGAAGCAGCAGAACGACGGTGCTGGCTGCCGCGACCAAAACGGATATCAAGGCCGCCCGGTACACCAGCACCGATATCTCGAACACTCCCGAAAGTCCGGAGATCACGACCGAGGTCAACGGCAGCAGGAGAAAGACCGCCGCTGCGCTGATCCAGAAGGCATCAAACGCCCGCGTCCCTTCATCCCAGCGTCGGATGGAACGATCCAGCCCGGCACCAAACCCGTCACCCCTGGAGAACCTGAGCGCTGCCAGGGCCGCAGTCGCGGTCAGAACCAGCTGCACCCCGGACAGAAGCGCGGCGCGACCCAAGTTGAAATCATAGGTAAAGGCCTGGTAAATCGCGAGTTCTATCGTGGTCGCGCGTGGTCCACCACCCAAAGTCAGGGCAACTGCAAAACTGGTCAGGCAAATGGCAAAAACAACGGCCAGAACACCGGGCAGGATACGCGCCAGCATAGGCATTTCGATCAGCCGGAACATGGCCCATCCGTTGCAACCCAACTGGGCGGCCAATCGAAACCTTTCGGACGGAATCTCCTGCCACCCCTGCAAGATCAGACGCGTGGCCAAGGGGAGATTGAAAAAGACATGCGCCAGAACCACGCCATGCAGCCCGTAGATACGGATCGGCGGTAGCCCAAAAACCGCTAGAACGTCTGAAATCCAGCCCGCTCGGCCGAAAACCTGCAGCAAGCCGATGATGGCGACAATGACCGGCAAAATGAACGGCGCCCCCAGCAGCGCGATCAGAACCGCCCGCCCGCGAAAACGCCGCCGGGCCAGCGCGCGGGCGACAGGAACGGCAAGCCCTGCACTGAAAATGGCGGACAACACCGCCTGAACCAGCGTGAACCGAAGGGCTGACCAATCGGCCGGTCCGAACCCACTTGCGGAGTCGGCGCGCAGGGCAACTGCGGCGAGCGTACCAAGAATAAGCACGGCAATCAGTGTCGCCGCGCCAATACCCGGCGTCGGATTTACTGGCTGAGCGCGCCCAGCCATTCCGCCAACGCCTCGTCCCGCACGGCTGCCGCCTGATCAGAATCCAGCAGCAAAGATTTTTCCGGTACGGTCAGTGTATCAAACCCTTCGGGCAGGCCCGCCGCAGGCGTTACCGCCGGATACATCCAGTTGGTTGTCGGAATGATCTGCTGAAAAGCGTCCGAAACCATGAACTGCAAAAACTGGTCCGCCAGTTCAGGCTGATTGGTTCCGGCCAGTTTCCCGGCTACTTCGACCTGCATATAGTGACCTTCGTCAAATGCCGCCGCCGCCTTGCTTGCATCTTCTTCAGCGATCAGGTGATAGGCAGGTGATGTGGTGTAACTGAGAACCATGTCAGCCTCACCCTCAAGAAACAGTCCATACGCCTCGGACCAGCCCTTGGTGACGGTCACGATATTATCAGCCAGTCCTGCCCAGATTTCGGGGGCTTCGTCACCATAGGCGGCTTTGACCCACAGCAACAGGCCAAGCCCTGGTGTGGATGAACGCGGATCCTGAATGATGATTTTGGTATCACCGTCGGCCAGCTCACGGAAATTGGCCGGTGCTGCTGCATCGGCATTATGGACAAACGCGAAATACCCCCAGTCGTAAGGCGCGAATACGTCATCGTTCCATTCTACGGGCAAAGTGTATTCGGCGCTGACCGAACTGGGCGCAAACAGGCCGGTTTCCTTTGCTGCCGCAATCAGGTTTGTGTCCAGACCCAGGACAACGTCTGCATCCGAGTTTTCACCTTCCAGACGGATGCGCGACAACAGGGCGGCACCGTCTTCCACACCAACAAGGTTCAGTTCGCAGTCGCAGACCGCTTCGAATGCTTCCTTGACCTGCGGACCCGGACCCCAATCCGAGACGAAGCTGTCATAAGTATAAACGGTCAGCTGAGGTTTGTCGGCGGCGATAGCCGAAGTTGCGCTCAGAATTCCCGCAGCAATCAGCAGATGTTTCATGTCATCCTCCATTGCGGCGAGAGGGCAAGGATGGATGAAACCGTCACCTTTCCCTCCGCCGGTTCTAGCCGGTTCAGGTTCAACGGGTTCGCTATGGGCGTCTCAGCGCGGCATTCCGCGCACCCCGAGGTGAGGCCGTGATTAGGGTGATGTCGAAACAATTTCAACCAAATTCGCCCTTCACGCTTCACTGGCATGAAGGATGCTTCTCAACTGGCGGGATCAGGGCAGATCAGCCTGCAAGCCCAGGCTTTGAACCTGCAGCCATTCAATCGCGGCTCGCGTCTCGCGTCGCGATCGGCCAGGTCCTGTGCTCTCGACGAAGTAACCATGAGTGGGTGTGATGCTTTCATCAAACAGACGCACGACGCGACCTTCGGCCAGATCCTGATCGATCAAGGGCAGCCAGCCGACAATCGCGCCCTGCCCTTCTGCGGCACCCCGCAGCAGAACATTGGCATCTTCAAAGATCGGACCACGCAAAGGGCCATCGACCGTGACATTCATCGCCCGGAACCAATCGAGCCAACCCCAGTGGTTCCTTTGATGTAACAGGGGAAGCTGCAACAGGTCTTGGGGCTCATTCACCGGGCCGTGTTTCAGGACAAATGCCTCCGACGCTATGGCAACGGGGGCGAGCTCGATCAGCTTGATCGCGGTTTCGGGCATCTCGGCCATTCGTTCCCAGCGGATCACGATGTCGATGTTTGCCCGGTTCAGCGTGCCGGGTTGATAAGAAGGAACCACCTCCAGCTCGATCTCGGGGTGGTCGTCCCAAAAATCACCGATCCGGGGCATCAGCCAGCGGGCAGTGAAAATCGGCCCCGCAGCAAGTCGGACCACCTTGCGGGAGCTGCGGCGAACCGAACGCACCGCGTCATCCAGAATTTCAAATGCCTGAGCCGTTGCCGCGGCCAGACGCCTGCCATCTTCGGTCAACGCGACCTCGCGCCCGGCCCGTTCAAACAGCTTGACGCCCAGCTGCTCTTCCAGCCCTCGAATATGATGGCTGATCGCCGTGGGTGTGACCGACAATTTCTCGGCCGCAATGCGAAAACTGCCCTGGCGGGCGGCTGCATCGAAGGCGCGAAGGGCGGGAAGAGAGGCGGTCACGAATTTCCCTAATGTAAGTTTTACTCATCAATTGCTGAGAAAACGGCTTTTGTAAACAAGCCCTATGGCTGTGTAGGCTGACTTTGAATGAAGCTGAGCTCATGATATTAGGCCCATGTCTACGCGCCGGCGCGGTCGCAAGGACCGTCTGACACAAGATAACAGCGACGAGGCCAGCCCTGCGGTATGGCCGGGTGTGGTTGGCGGGTGCCTGAAACCGCTGTCCCCGAATGAAGTCGCTCAGACCGAGGAAGCCGCATTGCTGCTGCTTGAGACCCTCGGACTAAGTCAGCCGACCCCATCCATGGTCGACAAGGTGACGGCAGCGGGCGGGACGCTGGGCGATGACGGACGATTGTTGTTTCCGCGCGCCCTTGTGCGCAAGTCGATCAAGCAGGCAAGGCGGAATTTCGTCCTTTGCGGGCAAGTTCCTGAAAACGATCTGCGGATCGAAGGCACGCGGGTCTATATGTCAACCGGCGGCGCCGCGCCGGGTGTCTTCGACATCGATACGGGCCACTACCGCCCTTCAACCCTGGCCGACCTGTATGATGCCGCCCGACTGGTCGACAGGATGGAGAACATCCATCATTTCAGCCGTCCGGTCGTTGCGCGTGACGTTGACCCTGCTGCGGCAATGGACCTCAACACTGCCTATGCCTGCCTGATGGGCACGTCCAAGCATGTTTCCGTCTCGATCACCGGACCCGAAAACGTCCCCGCCATTGCCCGCCTTTGTTACAGGATCGCAGGTGACGAGGCCGCCTTTCGCGCGCGACCGTTCCTGACTGTCATGGTCTGTCATGTTGTGCCGCCCATGCGCTTCGCGGAAGAGGCTTGTGAAGTGCTCGAGGCCGCTATTCTTGCGGGTTTTCCGGTACAATTGATCAGCGCGGGACAGGCCGGGGCCACAAGCCCGGCCACCTTGGCCGGGTCACTTGTACAGGCCGTGGCTGAAACGCTCGCCGGATTGGTTTTTGCCCGCCTCGTCGATCCGCAGGTTCGCGCGATTATTGCACCCAAACCTTTGGTCGCCGACCTGCGCACCGGGTCGATGTCTGGTGGCGGAGGGGAACAGGCGATCCTGATGGCCGGTGCGGCGCAGATGGGGCGGCATTTCAACTTGCCGACTTCGTCCATAGCCGGGATTACCGACGCCAAGACACTGGATTCCCAATACGGGGCTGAGAAATGCCTGGCAGTCGCCATGGCGGCACATGCGGGATCGAACATTGTCACGCAGGCCGCTGGCAGTCATGCCAGTCTTCTGGGCGTTTCATTGGAAGGCTATGTCAGCGACAACGACCTTTTGGGCAATGTGCTTCGAACAATCCGTGGGATCGAAGTTACGACCGACAACATTGCAGCGCAGGTGATCGCCGATGTGTGTCGGGGTCCGGGTCACTACCTGGGTGAGGTTCATACCTACGACCGAATGAAATCGGACTATTTCTATCCTCATGTTGGCGACAGGCGCACACCGGTTGACTGGCAGGAAGACGGCGCGCGTCCAGTCGGTGAAGTTGCGAAAGCCAAGGCGCGTGAGTTGCTTGAAAATCACTTCCCCTCACACATTCCGGATGCGGTCGATCGCGATGTGCGACAGCAATTCGACATTCGACTGAGCCGCCGCCGGATCGGGAGAGAGCCATGACCGATCGTACCGCCGGCGCTTTCAGCGCGCTCGAAACAAGAACATTCCATGGGGATACTGCATGACTCTGCCCCACCATGCACGCACCATCGTGATAGGCGGAGGCGTGATCGGGTGCTCGGTCGCCTACCATCTGGCCCGTGAGGGTCGCAAAGACATCATCGTGCTCGAACGTTCCAAACTGACCTCGGGCACCACATGGCATGCGGCGGGTCTGGTGCGTCGCTTGCGCCCGTCGGCCACTCTGACAAAGCTGATCAACTATTCGATTGACCTATATGGCGCACTCGAACGTGAGACCGGGCAAGCGACGGGCTGGGTTCAAACCGGGTCGCTTACGCTGGCCACGAACGGTGATCGCCTGACCAACATCAAACGTCAGGTTTCGCTGGGCCGTGCGTTCGGGCTTGAGGCCGAAGTGGTCGATGCGGCCCGCGCGCACAACCTATGGCCTCTGATCAAAGTGGACGACGTCCTGGGGGCAGTCTGGTCACCCGCCGACGGCAGGGTCAATCCAACCGATGTAGCGCTGGCGTTGTCGAAAGGGGCCCGGGCGCGTGGTGTGCAAATATTCGAGGACACCAAGGTAACGGGTCTGCAAAAAAAAGGCGGTCGGATTGCAGCCGTCGAAGTCGGTGACCACCTGATAGAAGCTGAGGAGGTGGTGATCGCATGTGGACTGTGGTCCCGCGAAGTGGCGGCCATGGCCGGCGCGCACATGCCCCTTTACGCCTGCGAGCACTTCTACATGCTGACCAAGCCGCTGCCCGAAGTGCAGGCGCTTGGGACGGGCGCACATCTGCCGACACTCAACGATCAGGATGCGTTCCTGTACGCCCGCGACGATGTCGAAGGGCTTCTGGTGGGTTCATTCGAACCCCATGCAAAGGGCCTGCCGCTGGATCGCCTGCCTGCTGATTTCAGCTTCGACCTGCTGGACGAAGACTGGGATCATTTCACGCCAATGATGGAAAACGCGCTGCGACGCATTCCCGCGCTGGAGCGTGCCGAAGTGCGGATGCTGCTGAACGGCCCCGAAAGCTTCACCCTCGACAGCCAGTTCATGTTGGGCGAAAGCCCGGATGTTCCTGGACTGTTTCTGATCGGTGGGATGAACTCCACCGGTATCGCGCTGGCCGGGGGCGCGGGCATGGCAATGGCCGAGTGGATCATTGCCGGCGAGCCGACGATGGAACTTGCCGAAGCCGATATCCGGCGGTTCAGCCCGGAGATGAACGTTCTGGGCGCGCTGGAGGCACGCATTCCCGAAGTTCTGGGACGCCACTACGACAATCCCTACCCCGGGCGCTCGATGGAGACTGCGCGGGGGCAGCGTCGCTCGCCTGTTCACGAGGGGCTGGTGGCCGCAGGGGCACGATTTGAATACCGCGGCGGATGGGAACGTGCAGTGCATTTCGGCGGTGAAGCCGCCCACTTGCCGCTGACCTTCAGTGTGCCCACATGGCGCGAGCAGGTCGGCCGCGAAGTGGCCGCCTGCCGCCAGGGTGCCGCCATTCTGGACCAGAGTGCGTTCGGCAAGATCATGATCCAAGGCCCCGATGCCTGCGCCTTTCTGAACCGGCTGTGTGCGGCGCAGATAGATGTTGCCGAGGGTCGGATTGTGTACTCGCAAATCCTGAACAAACGTGGCGGGATCGAGAGCGACGTGACGGTTCAGCGGCACGGCCCGCAAACCTTCCTGATGATCACGGGTGCAAGTGAAGTTGTGCGTAACCTGAAAAGGATGCGTGAAACGCGGGGCGTATATCGTGTTGAGTTTACTGATGTAACAAGCGGATATGCCATCCTGGGTCTCGCCGGACAAAGGGCCTGCGATGTTCTTCAAGCGACCACAAACACTCCCCTGCCCGATCTCAAGAGATTTCAATTCAGGCCCGCTGAAATCGGCCTCGCCCGTAGCTGGGTCGGCCGCCTGAGCTTTACCGGCGAAGAAGGGTTCGAACTCTATATCCCAGCAGAAATGGCGATGGCCGCGCATGAGGCGCTGGTGAGGGCCGGGGCGACCCATGCTGGTCTCTTTGCTAGTGGTTCTTTGCGGATTGAAAGCGGCTTTCGGGCCTTTGGCCACGAACTGACCCCCGGCACCACACCCGCTGAAGCCGGGCTTGCGGCCTTCTGCGCATTTGGCTCTGGTTTTGTTGGTGAAGATGCGCTGCTCGAACTGGAAACGACAAAACGGATTGTTTCGCTGCTGTTTGATGATCCGGCCGCGATACCGATCCACGATGAGCCGATCTATCTGAACGGGCGCGCCATCGGGCAGATAACGTCGTCGGCCTGGAGTTATCGGTTCAACCGATCTGTGGCCTTGGCAGTTGTGCACGATATCCAGCGGTCTTTCGAAGAGAAATCCTGGACTGCGGATGGCACGCTGCCTGTTGAAGTTGAAATCGCCTGTGTGCGGTTTTCGGCGCAGGCCACTTTGAAACCCGCGAAGGAAGCATTTTCGTGACGGACGTGACGCGCACCACCCGTGTCGCCATCATTGGCGGCGGTATCATGGGGGTCGCTGCGCAATTTCAGTTGGCCGAAAACGGCTGGACAGATACGATTCTGTTCGAGAAAGCGGAATTGACAAGTGGCTCGACCTGGCACGCCGCGGGGCAGATCGCTCACGCCTTGAGCAGCCGTATCGCGGGATGGATCAACAAGACCTCGATCGCAACCTACAAGCAGGTTGAAAAAGAGACGGGCCAAAGCATCGGCTGGCATGAAGTCGGCGGTTTTCGCATTGCCACAACCGATGATGAGGTTGACTGGATGAAATCCATCATGGGTGTGGGCAAGATGCTCGATCTGCCGATGGAACTGGTCGGGCCGGATGAGGTTGCAAAAGGCAATCCGTTTTATAAGGTCGACAACGTCAAGGCGGCAGTCCGGACGTTCGAAGACGGACATATCGACCCGTCCGGCGTGACCCAGGCGCTGGCAGCGGCTTCCCGCGCGCGTGGGGCCAAAATTGACCGCCGCAATCAGGTTCTGGGCGCAAGCCGACGAGGGGACATTTGGCTGCTGCGCACGGAAAATGGTGAAGTACTGGCCGAACACGTGGTGATCGCCGCAGGCAGCTATGCCAATCAGGTTGGCGAGTGGTTTGGTTTGAAAATCCCCTCGGTCTCGTGCCTGCATCACTATCTGGTCACTGATGCCGTGCCTGAATTCGAAAACCGCCCGGAACTGCCGGTTATGCGCGACAACGCCTTTGGCGGGTATATCAGACAGGAACAGAAGTCCGGCCTGATCGGAATATACGAAGGCCATGTTTGCCCGACCGTCTGGACAATGCCGCAGGGTGCGACCTGGAAGGCCGAAAATGAACTGTTCGAGGCCGATTACGACTCGATTGGCGACTTCTTGATGATCGCCTTTGAAAAAATGCCTGTCCTTGCTGATCTGGGCATCAAGCGAGTGGTACGGGGTGCAATCACACACACACCCGACGGGGGGATGCTGGTTGGGCCCTCGGGTGCGCCGAATGTCTGGCTGTCCTGTGGGTCGTCTATCGGCCTCGCGTGGGGCGGCGGTGCGGGCAAGGTGCTGGCCGACTGGATGGTTCACGGCGAAACGCAGATCAACACAAGGACGATGGACCCGCGCCGTTACGGCGATTTTGCCAGTGACACCTTTATCGTCGAACGCACCAAAGATGAATTCATGCGCCGCCATGACACGCCCTGCCCTGGCAAGCAGTTCACGTCCCTTCGCCCGATCAAGCGACATCCGCTGTATGATCGGTTGGCCGCCAAAGGCGCGGTTTTCGGCGAGACCGCAGGGTGGGAACGCCCACGGTATTTTGGCATGCCGGGTGAGGTCGAGCAGATAGGCTGGGGGCACCAGCCATGGCACACCAACGCGATGGCCGAGGCGCAAGCAACCCGTGCGTCTGCTGGCGTAATTGATCTATGCGCATTTTCTCAGTTCGAAATTACCGGCCCGGATGCCTACAATCTGCTGGACAGGTTGTCTGCAAACACAATCCCCTCCCGCGACGGAGGCATAAGCCTGAACCACCTATTAACGCCCAATGGACGGTTCGAAACCGAGATGACGATCTGGCGCATTGCCCGGGATCGGTATTTCACAGGCTCCGCAATAGCCCGCGCCAAACCGGACTTTGATTGGATCCGATCGCACATTCGGCCAGGCGAGGACGTGCGGATGATCAACCGAACTTCGGACTGGGGGATGCTGGCCCTGTCCGGTCCGAACTCGCGCAAAATCCTGCGTGAACTTACCGACGCGGATCTGTCGAATGCCGCCTTCCCCTGGTTGTCGGGGCAGGAAATCACCGCCGCGGATGTGCCAGTCTATGCCCTGCGAGTATCTTTTGTTGGAGAGTTGGGTTGGGAGATTCACGCGCCGCTGCACCGGATCGCGGAAATCTATTATGCGCTCCACGCGGCAGGTGCCGGGCACGGCCTGATTGATCTTGGCAGTTACGCCTTCAACGGCATGCGAATGGAGAAGGCCTATCGCGCGTCGGGCGAACTGACCACCGATGTCGGTCCGCTGGATGTCGGTTTGGACCGTTTCGTTCGTGCAGAAGGGCGCGATTTCATTGGGCGGAATGCCTTGTTGGCACGCGTACCGGAATGGGAACTGCTTTATTGCGAACTGCACTCAGATCGTATCGACATTCATGGCGGAGAACCCGTCCTGCATAACAGCGTTGTTGTCGGCCTGACAACGTCGGGTGGATATGGTTACACGATCGGAAAATCTCTGGGCTGGCTGTTCGTGCGCAGGGGTACGGCGCGAAGTGGGCTTTCGGTGCAGATTCTGAATCAAGACATACCCGTTACAGTCCATGACGAAGCGCTTTTCGACCCAAAGAACCTGCGCCCCCGATCCGAGGAGTAAATGATGACCACGATCAATGGCGGTGAGGCCGTCTATCGCGTTTTGAAGGCCAACCGGATCGACACGGTATTCGGATTACTCGGCGGCTCGATGCTGGAACTTTACGACGCAATGTATCGCGGCGGCGATATCGCCTATGTCGGCGCCCGCGATGAACGCGCAGCTGGGCACATGGCGGATGCCTGGGCGCGCATGACGGGCAAACCCGGGGTTGTCCTTGGCGCGCAGGCCGGCCCCGGCGTGGTCAATATTGTAACTGCAGTGGCCGAGGCCCATCTGGCCTATTCGCCGCTTGTCGTCATAGCAGGGGCGATCAGCCGATCCGATCAGGCCAAGGATACGTTTCAGGAAGTCGACCAGGTCGCGTTGTTTGCTCCGATCTGCAAGCGTTCGGTGATTGTGACCGATCCTAGCCGACTGGCGCCAATGCTCGAAGATGCGATCCGCTTTGCAATTTCGGGTAGACGCGGGCCGGTGGTATTGCATGTCCCGCGCGATCTTTTCGCGGCCCAGGTTCCGCCCATTGCGCCGGAGCCCGTCAAAATAGCCCGCCCCGGCCCGCCTGCACCCGAGGATGTGACCGCGATGGCCAGACTGCTGTCCGGCGCAAAGCGCCCGGTGATTTTCGCAGGTGCCGGGTTTAAGTGGAGTGCCGGGTGTGACACGCTGACAAGGCTTGCCGAAACGCTCGAGATTCCGGTGGTCGCGTCGACGGGTCATGCGGATGTCATGCGGCATGGTCATCCCTGGTTCGCAGGACAGGCGGGGCCACGTGGCAATCGCGTTGCCTCGCGCCTGACCAAAGAGGCAGACGTTATGGTCGTTCTGGGCGCGCGGTTGGGGTTCAACTCGACCTTTCACAGCAATGACTATGTCGGAGCCGATACCCGAATTGCCCAAGTGGATATCGAAGGGTCCGCCGTTGGTCGCTATTTTCCGGCTGAGATCGCAGTTCAGGCAGACGCCTGCCAAACGGCCTTCGCGTTGATCGAAAAATGTTCAAAGCCCGCCGCTGATCCATGGCGTATTTCTTTTCAAGACAACATGAAAACCTTACGTGCCGAACGTGACGAAGAGGCCAGGATCGCCACGCGGCCTATGCACCCCAGACGCGCCTTGGCGGAAATTCGGAAAGTACTGCCCGAGAATGCAATTGTAACGCTGGATACCGGCAACACGTGTCTTCAGGCAGCAGACAGGCTAGCCCACTATGCACCCAGGTCCCTGATCACACCGCTGGACTTCGGATTGGTCGGTTTTGGTCTTCCGGCGGCAATTGGCGCCAAGGCCGCCGCCCCGGATCGACCGGTCGTGGCAATCATGGGCGACGGCGCGATCGGATACACTATGATCGAAATTCAGACAGCAATCTCATATGGATTGCCGATAGTGATCGTGGTCCTGGATAACGAGGCATGGGGAGCGGAAAAAGCTTATCAACAGGAGTTTTTCGAAGGCCGTCTGCTTGGTGCCGAAATCGCCTCGCCCGGGTTCGACCGGTTCGCTGAGTTGTGTGGCGGCAAAGGAATCTGGATAGAGTCGCCGGAGGATCTGGGGCCAGCCCTGACCAGCGCATTTTCCAGCGGGGCAACAACTGTTATTCACGCCAAGATCGACGCCGAAGCCCTTACGACGTTGCGCAAGGATTTGTTTCAAAAGTGATTTGCAGAGGGTCGTTTGAAGCCAACCAATTTCCAGGGCTTAGCGAATTAATGGCACCAGTTTGGACCCATCTTGGTCTCGTGGCACTCCCATGACGGCGGGATCCAGACGCAAGGCTCTCGCGAGCCATTTGTTTGATCGTGTTGACTACGGTCGGGTTTGAACCTGCCTAAATTAAGGCATCGAGGCGGAGGATTCGTGCGCTTTGCGCGAACTCAATGCCCGGGTAGAAACCAACTCTATTTTACCATCAGTCACCCCTTGGGGCTACAACTTTCGAAGAGAGAAGTTCTTCTTGCGAACCAGGCCGTCGTTGAAATCATACCCGAAATTCTCAATGTCGCGGATGTAAACCTCACCAACCGCTTTACTGCTTTCATCGGAATAGTATTCCCGGTAATCTCGCCTTTTCGATTTCTTTCGATGCTTGAAGAACATACGCCTGCTGCCAATTTCCCGAAGCACGACTTTTAAGTCTTTATCGAGGGTTTCGAAGCGGCCCAGGAAATCCAACGGCATTTCACCGTCGTCATTTACGAGAAAACTGGATTGGGGTTTGAAGTAGGGTATGTCGAGGTACTTTGAAGGTTCTTCCGTGAATGAAGACAGGAAGCTCTCGAAATTGGGGTGACTGGCCACCAGTTCCAGTTCCTGACGCCGCGCGATGATATAGTGATAGGCCGAGACCAACCTGTCCCAAGGATTCCGAACAAAACTGAACTTGAAATAGTCTGCCGCCTCCGGCCCCAACTGCTCGAGATGCGCAAATAAAGACGAGTGCTTGTCGATCGCAGGAGAAGGATCATGTTTCGTAAAATTCAGGAGGTTCGGGCGGCGCAAAATTGTTGAAACCGTCGATCCCGCAGTTTTTGGAATATGAATGAATACGGTCTTTAGCGTGGGATAGATTGGCACCGAATTGCTACGCCTCCTTGCAGACAACGCGTGGGGCGCAAGTGCTCCGAAGGACTCGCGCAACATGCGCAAGACCAATGGTACACTCCGACGGGTGGCAAGAAAAGCATATCGGTATCATGCAGATACCATGTGCCGCGCCTAACTAATGGGAAATCCACGCGACGCCCTTGCCGCGCTGCCCGGGCCGCATGATCGAATACGGGCCAGTGGCCCGCTCCGATTCAGAACCTGTAGTTCAAGGAAAACGAAAGTGTGGTTACACCCAAGTCTTTAAAGTCACGTTCAAAATCCGAGTACTCAGAATAGACCAACTCGGCGCCAAGCGTGATCTCCTCGCGGATGAAACGTTCATAACCAAGAGACACGAAATAACCATCGCCTTCGCCAGGGTTAATATCGCCGCTGGCGTGCGTGTCGAGTTCAGCATAGCCGGCGCTGGCGTAGTACATGTTCAACCCGCTGTCGATGCCGCCGCGCGCGCCAAAACGCTTGTACGAACCCAGTTCGAAACCGGGGTCAATGTCCAGATTCGTCCGGGTGTATTGCAGAAAATACCCGATTATGACCTTGCCGAAATCGTAGTCCCAGCCGAATTTCGCGCCGTAGATCGGACCGCTGGAGCCTTCCACGTCGGGGGCATAACCAAGTTCCAAACCAACGGAAAAACCTGTCCAGTCGACGCCTGATGCAGGGAGTACAGCTGGCTTTTGGAACGGCGCCATGACACGGGAAACTTCTGAATCACTTGCCATTGAAGCTGCCGGGTACATCGCAGCAAGGACAAGGGCGACGGCTTGGGTGCGAATAGTCATTTTGATCATATCCATAGCAACTGAATTAACACCTTACCTTAGCGCAGATGCCACGTAATGTTCCATGTGGGACCCTGAAATCCAGAAAATTTGCCATGGCTGTTGTGTCAATACGGCAATGGTCGCGAAACACAAAAGCCCCTGATGCGCTCTGCGTCCAAACGCTTACTCGAATGCCGTGTTGCCGCTGGGTCAACAACCGTCATTCTTCAAAGAGTTGACCATTGTTCGGTTCTTTACAGCCGCCTGGAAGTGAGCGATTGTTTTCTTTGGCAGATCTTTAACGGACAAGACTTGGCAAGAAAACTGTAGCAGGCAAAACGCTCACCTAGCCTAAAGTCGAGTTTATCTGAAAAGCGTCAAAGCGATTCAAACCCCTTCGAACCGCCGGAATGCCAGAGCAATCAGGCCCGCAATCGCCATATAAACGAGCGCAAGCAGCAGCAGTGGTTCGTACACGATGAAAGTGTCTGCCCGAACCCGGGAAGAAACTGCATAGATCTCGACCACTGTTATGGTCGCCACCAGTGGGGTTGCCTTAAGTTGCAGAATTGTTTCGCCACCCAAAGTCGGCAGCACGTTGCGGACTGCCTGCGGCAACCAGATCCGGCGGAACATGGTGAAACGTGGCATGCCAAATGACTTTGCGGCTTCAAGCTGCCCTTTCGCCACCCCGGAAAACGCGCCGCGCATTACTTCGCCCTCATAGCCCGCGAATGACAAGGTCAGCGCGAGCACTGCATAGGGCCACGCCTGGCGCAGGTACGGCCACAGTTCCGATGCGCGGATCCAGGGAAACTGGGGAAACAGAGAGCCCAGCCCATAATACAGCAGCCAAATCTGCAGCAGCAGCGGCGTGCCGCGAATTATGGTACAGAATACCCGAGCTGGAGTGGCCAGATACCAAGGCCCGACCGCCTGCGCTAATCCAAGCGGCACAGCCAAAAGAAAGCCCAGAACAGTTGTAACAACCAGAAGCCAAACCGTGGTCCAAAGACCTTGCAGTGCCAAGGGCGCATATTTTGGGATCCAGTCCCAGCGCAGCGACAACGCGCACCAGATCACCAATGCCGCAAACAGAAATATCATAACGATGCGGTGCGGTTGCATCAGGGCTTTGAATGTTGTCATGCGGCGTCCCCTTTCAGCGAAGGTTGACCGCGCCGTGCCCATTTCTCAATTCGGGCAAAAACCACACCCGAAAACAGGGTCACCATAAGATACAGGAAGCCGGCCGCCAGAAAGAAAGTGAAATAGGCCCGGGTGCTGCTTGCCGCCTGCCTTGTTTCCAGGGTCAATTCACTAAATCCGACAACGGCCAGCAACGCCGTGTCCTTGGTCGCGATGAGCCACAAATTGGCAAGTCCCGGCACCGCGAACCCCATCATCGCGGGTATCGTTACCCGACGCATGATCATGAAAGCTGGCATCCCGTAAGATTTTGCCGCTTCGATCTGACCCACCGGTACAGCCTTGATGGCACCGCGCAGAACTTCGGTGGCATAGGCCCCCTGCACCACGCCTAGCACCCAGATGCCTGCCGCGATACCGTTGATTTCAACCCGGCCTCCGCCGACCGCCTCAGAAATCTTGTTGATGATATCACTGCCGACGTAATAGAGGATCAGGATCAGCACCAGCTCAGGTACCGCCCGGATCACAGTCGTGTAGATAGCGAGAAGGTCGCGTGTGACCTTCCCGCCATATAGCTTTCCGTAAGCTCCGAACAGCCCGATTACCAGCCCCATCCCAAATGCGCCGAAGGCGATCTGCAGCGAGTTGGCAAGCCCGCGCAGCAGGTTGCCTCCCCAGCTTGACAGCGACAGCAACTCGGCGCTGGCGCCGAGGCCCAGTGTCTCGAACAGTCCGGTCACAGCAGCGCCTTAGTAGATGCTGGTCGTGAAATAGCCCGCGGTGATTTTCTCGTGGGTTCCATCTGCCAGGATCGCCGCGATCCCTTTGTTGAGCGCCTCCAATAGCTCGGTATCGCCTTTGCGCACACCGGCACCAACACCACGGCCCAGGATCGCCGGGTCATCCGCAACGGCCCCCTTGATCTCGCAACAGCTTCCATTGTCCGAGTTCACGAAGTCGGCCATGGCAATGCTGTCCGCCTGGGTCGCGTCGATGCGGCCTGCGAACAGGTCCTGATTGGCCTCGTCCTGCGTTTGGTAGACCTTCAGCTCTGCGTCCTTGAAGTATTCCTGCGCGTAAGCCTGATGAATGGTCGAGGCCTGGATGCCGACAATCTTGCCCGCCAGCGACTCCGGGGTCGGTTCAATGTCCATCGACTTGTCCGCCACGATCACCGCCGGGGTGTTGTAGTAAGGGTCGCTGAAATCAATGGTTTTCAGGCGCTCTTCGGTTATTGACATCGAAGCCATGATGGCGTCGATCTGCTGGCCGGTCAGCGACGGGATGATGCCGTCCCATGCGACAGGTGTGATTACGCAGTCCAGTTCCGCCGCAGCGCAGACGGCACCAATCACCTCAATTTCCCAGCCGACCCAATTGCCCGAGCTGTCGGGCGAGGCAAACGGAGGATAAGGCTCGGCTGCGATGCCAATCTTGACCTGTTCAGCGGCAGCGGCGCCTGCAGTCAGAACAGCCACGGCAGAGGCCGCAGTCAGAAGTGCTTTGAGTTTCATAGGATTCTCCCTGTTGATATTATTTGGTTTTTTGTGTGCTACCCGACGGAACTGAGGAACTGTTTCAGTCGTTCGGATTGCGGGTTGCCAAAGATCTCAGCAGGCTTCCCCTGCTCTTCAATACGACCTTGGTAAAGGTAGACGACATGGTTCGCGACTTCGCGCGCGAACTTCATTTCGTGGGTGACCAGCAGCATGGTGCGCCCTTCGGCGGCAAGATCGCGGATCACTGTCAGAACTTCGCCCACAAGTTCAGGGTCCAGCGCCGAGGTCGGTTCATCAAACAGCATGGCGGAAGGGTCCACCGCCAATGCCCGGGCAATTGCAGCCCTCTGCTGCTGCCCGCCGGACAAGTAGGCGGGGAACGTGTCTTCCTTGCCGCCCAGCCCTACCCGACGCAACAATTCGTGTGCGCGTTCGATGGCTTCGGATTTCGGAACCTTCAGGACATGTACCGGCACCTCGATCACGTTTTCCAGAAGGGTTCGATGTGTCCACAGGTTGAACTGTTGAAATACCATCGCCAGCTTGGTTCGGATCCGTTCAATTTGCTTCTGGCTGGCCGGGCTGCCATCAGCCCGCATCGCCACTTCCTCACCGCCGATCACAATCTTGCCCGAACTCGGCGTCTCAAGAAAATTGATACAGCGCAGCATGGTCGACTTGCCCGACCCCGAGCCGCCGATGATCGCCACGACATCACCTTGATGCGCGGTCAGATCCACGCCTTTCAGCACCTCCAGATTTCCAAAGGACTTGTGCAAATCCTCGACCCGGATCGCCTCGCGGCGCGTGTCAGTCTGCTGAACTGATGCAGTGGCAGTGTCCATTTTCCGTGACCCCAAAATTCTGATTGCAGTAAGCCGCGAACCCAGTAATTATGCAAGTGTATAATTATAGCCGCCAGAAAAAAGGAACTGTCGTGAGCGAAGAGCGCAAAAAATTCAGCCGGAAATCGGCTGAATCCCGGCAGGAGGCGCTGATTCTGGCCACGCTTGAGCTGGTGGCCGAACAAGGCGTGCGCGGGGCGACGGTACGGGGAATCGCCGAGCGCGCAGATGTCACCCAGGGACTGATCCGGCATTACTTCAGCTCCAAAGAGGAACTGATCGTCGCCGCTTACGAGCACCACATGAACACCATGACGGATCAAACCTTTGCCCCGGCAAACGGCGCGGCGGCCAGCGCACGCGCCCGGTTGATCGCTTTTGTGACGGCGTCTTTGACAGCCCCGGTTGTCGACCCAAGGGCAATCGCGCTGTGGGCCAGCTTTCTGAACAAGGTGCAGCGCGACCCACAGATGAAGGCGACGCACGAACGCACATACGCCTATTTTCGCGACCAACTGGAAGGGCTGATCGCCGCTTCGATGAACGAAGCGGGCCGCGCCCCCTCTCCCGCCCGCCTGCGTCAACTGGCCATCGCCTGCAACGCGGTTATTGACGGCCTCTGGCTTGAGGGCGGCGCCCTTCCCGATGCTTTTGCGCCGAGCGAACTGGTCGAAATCGGGCTGCAATCCGTTTCCGCCATCATTGATTTGGATCTAACGCAGGAGAGTGAGCGCCAATGAGGCTGACAGCAATTACCGAACGGCTGGCCGGTTTGGGCGGCGGGAAATGGGAAGTGCATCTGAAAGCACGCGCTATGGTCGACGCCGGGGCCGATATCGTGGAAATGACCATTGGCGAACCAGATGTTCCAACCCCAACTGAACTGTGCGACGCGGCAGCGGCCGCGCTGCAATCGGGTCGCACAGGGTATTCCAACGGACGCGGCGAAGCCGGACTTTGCGCAGCCCTGGCCGAGGCCTACACCGTAACCCGCGGACGCCGCTTTCTGCCAGAGAACATCCTTTGCTTTCCCGGCACCCAGACTGCCCTATTCACTGTCATGCAGGGCGTCGCAGAAGTTGGCACCGAGGTTCTGGTAGGCGATCCAATGTATGCCACCTATGAGGGCGTGATCCGAGCGTCAGGTGCCGAGCCGGTGCCGGTGCCGCTACGCCTCGAAAACGGATTTCGGTTGCAGGCAGAAGACATTGCCGCGCACATTACGCCCCGCAGCAGCGCCATTCTTCTCACGACTCCGCACAACCCGACAGGCGCTATCCTGACGCCCGAGGACGTTCGGAAGATTGGTGAACTCGCGATAGAACACGATCTCTGGATAATATCCGACGAAGTCTATGAGCATCTGATCTTTGAGGGTGCAGAGTTTGCTTCTCCCCTCTCTGATCCGGCGCTGGCAGACCGGGTCATTGCAGTCTCTTCGATCTCCAAATCACACGCCGCCCCCGGTTTTCGCAGCGGCTGGTGTGTGGGCCCGGCCGAGTTCTGCACCGCGCTGCTGCCAGTCTCGGAAACTATGCTGTTTGGCAACCAACCCTTCATTGCTGACATGACAGAAAAAGCCGTGCGCAAGGGGTCATCGGTGGCTGCCAGTATGGCGTCGCGCTTCGCGGCGCGTGCTGCACTGCTGGAAAGCCGTCTGCACACCGAAACCGGGCTGACCGTCCACCGGCCCGATGCCGGCATGTTTGCCTTGGTCAACGTCTCGGCCAGCGGATTGGACGGCGACGCTTATGCCTGGGACCTGCTGGAGCATGGTGTTTCGGTCATGCCCGGCTCTGCCTTTGGCGAAAGCCTCAGGGACTGGGTTCGGGTTGCTCTCACCATTGACGACGACAGTTTTGTCACCGCACTGGACCGCATCGTCGCCCACGCAAACCGCAAGAAACGGAGCGTTGCATGAACAACCAAACTGTCGGCGAAGCGCTGGTCGCCGAGTTGAAGCAAAGGGGTGTCTCCTGTGTTTTTGGCATTCCCGGCGTGCATACGGTCGAGCTTTATCGCGGTCTTGCAGCCTCTGGCATCCGTCACGTGACACCACGACACGAACAGGGCGCTGGCTTCATGGCTGACGGCTATGCCCGTGTCTCGGGGAAACCGGGCGTTGCCTTTGTGATCACGGGTCCTGGCCTGACAAACACGCTGACGCCAATGGCCCAGGCCCGGGCGGACTCAGTCCCAATGCTGGTGGTTTCAGGCGTTAACGAACGCAGCACCTTGAATCGGGGACTTGGCCATCTGCACGAACTGCCCGATCAGCACGCGCTGGCCAAAAC
This sequence comes from Ruegeria sp. K7, assembly GCF_056531785.1. Classification (NCBI taxonomy): domain Bacteria; kingdom Pseudomonadati; phylum Pseudomonadota; class Alphaproteobacteria; order Rhodobacterales; family Roseobacteraceae; genus Ruegeria; species Ruegeria sp. K7. The sequence continues at coordinate 40,479 of NZ_JBQFMJ010000007.1, read as the reverse complement.
TGTTGCGCTGGTTTCCGAGCATGTCGAGCAGGCTCACGACCTGGGCACCGCTCTGGACCGCACTTTTGCCCCCTACTCCGCAGGTCGACCCGGCCCAACTCATATCCAGATCCCGCTGGATGTCGCAGGCCTCGCTGCGCAGAGCGCCGTGGCCCCGAGTGCCAAGGACTGCCCGGCATTGGACCCAACACGGGTTCAAGACGCGGCAGACCAATTATCGGCGGCGAAGAAAGTGGTCATCCTTGCTGGCGGCGGAACAAAATCGGCCGGATCGCAGTTGCAGGCTCTGGCAGAACGCCTCGATGCGCCGGTCGTGCAAACCGTGAATGCCCGCGGGTTGATGCATGGTCATCCGCTTACCGTACCCGCCAGCCCCAGCCTGAAGTCCGTCCAAGCACTGATCGAAGATGCCGATTGCGTCCTCGCTGTGGGGACCGAGCTGGGCCCCACCGATTATGATATGTATGCAACTGGGAAAACTGCGGCCATGTCCCGGCTTATACGCGTTGACATTTGCCCGCATCAGTTGGCTCGTCACAATGCCGCGATTGCTATCGAAGGCCGCGCTGACGAAGCTATGATCGCGTTGTTGAAAGCCCTGCCCGGCAAATCAAACCAAAACGCAGGGGTGGCCCGCGCTGAAAAGACCCGCGCCGCCGCGTATGAAGAGATCGGTCCGAACTATCGTGCTCAGGTCCAAATTCTGAACGAAATGCGCAATTCGGTGCCGGGCGCGCTGATGATTGGAGATTCCACTCAGCCGATCTATGCGGGCAACCTCTATTACGACCACGACCGCCCCGGCGGCTGGTTTAATGCGGCCACCGGATATGGCGCGCTGGGCTATGGTATACCTGCCGCCATCGGCGCTGCGATCGCCGCCCCGGACGCCCATGTCATTTGTATCGCTGGCGATGGCGGTGCTCAGTTCTCGCTGCCCGAGGTCATGGCCGCAGTGGACGAAAACCTGCGCATCACCTTTGTTCTGTGGAACAATCACGGATACGGCGAAATCACCACCTCGATGGAAGCCGTGGATGTGAAGGTGATCGGGTGCGACCCGACCCCGCCTGAATTTTCCGCCGCGGCTGCCTCGTTCGGCATACCCTACACACGCGTATCACCAGACCCGAGTGCCATTGCGACTGCTCTGGCAGTAGCCAGCGCACAGAATTGCCCCTCCATTCTGGAAATTGACATTGCCGGAAGCAATCCGGATCAGGAGTGACCAATGCGAAATCCGACCTTTGAATTTACCCGGGCCATCACCCGTCGGCCCGCCTCGACCATTGCCGACGGTCTGCGCGCCGAAGACATCGGCAATCCCAGCCTTGACGGTATGCTGGCTGCCCATTCATCTTATGTCGAAGCCCTGCGCAGCACCGGGGCCGAGGTGATTGAGCTTGAGCCGCTCGACGCGTTCCCGGACGCCCAGTTTGTCGAAGACACTGCGCTGTGCCTGCCGCAAGGTGCCATCCTGATGCGACCCGGCGCGCCCTCGCGGCTGGGCGAGGTGGCTGAAATGGCACCGACAATCCGCGCCTGCTATGACGATGTTCGCGAGATCAAAGGCCCCGGCCATGTCGAAGGCGGCGATATTCTGGTGACCGGACAGGAAATCCTTGTCGGCCGCTCCGACCGCACAGATGCTGCAGGCGTGGCAGAACTGGCCGAGATCGCCAGTGAATGGGGCCACGTCCTGCGCGAAGTCTTCGCGCCGGACGGCGTCTTGCATTTCAAAACGGATTGTTCGTTGATGGATGCCGAGACGATCCTGTCGACCAGGCGCCTTGATGCGTCAGGCTGTTTCGAAGGCTACAGAGTCCTGCATGTGGCCGATGGTGAAGAAGCCGCCGCAAATGCTATCCGATTCAACAACCTTGTTCTTATGGCCGCTGGTTTTCCGCGCACGGCAGAGATGTTGGACAAAGCGGGATATGAGGTTTTCCAGATCGACAACACCGATTGCGCCAAGCTGGACGGCGGCATGTCTTGCCTGTCCCTGCGGTTTTGATCAGTCGGGCAACGCGTCAAGAATAGAGTCTCGGTCCAAGGCACGGTTCTGGCAATAGCACTGGCGGAACTTTCCGCCTGTGTCGGACCCCTATCGAAACGGAGACTACACGGTCGGAGATGATAGCTTCACTATAGGCGACCTCGCGCTGAACTGTGTTTCAATTACCCTTACGAGTTATTAACGGGCGGGTTGTAACAGTCGTAAGGGAACTCGGTTTCTCGAAAAAAGCCGTCTGCGCACAACAAAATTGCGAGCGAAAAGAACTACCTCAGGTTCTTTGTTTACAACCTAACAACAACATTAACTGAAAGTGAACAATGTATTCTCTATGTGTTCAACCGTTTTCGACCATAGTGGGTTCACTAAGTCGGGCGGAAAGAAATGCGTCCGGTTTTATGGAAGGGAACATGCATGGAAAAAACTACCACAGCGATTGCGATGCACACCCCCCCCGCGGCAAAGCAATCATCCAGCGCTGTCGTCTGCAGCGGCGTGTCGAAAAACAAAGATTCGAGCAGCGGTCGCTTCCCTCCTATTGAAAACGCACTCATCAATATTGTGAATAACAAGCGACTGATTGAGGCGATGAGGGACGTCTGAGTTACCGCAGACGATCTCTCGGTTCCCTTGGGTGTCGTCTTCCCCGGGAACAATACGAAGCTAAAGCCCGCTCTGCGCCAGAGCGGGCTTTTTCTTTGCATATTCAGATGTGATCCGAGTTATGTCTTGGCGTTCAGTAGGTGATGGGCCAGCCAAGGGGTTGGAAATGATTTGGCTGGCCCGACCTCTCGCGCCTCCGAATTCGGAAAGGCGCGAAACTCCTGATTTACAACCCCAGCAACGCCTTGACCGCCGCTTCGACTTCATCTGTGACCGGCTTGTTGGCCGCATTCTCCAACGCCTCACGTTCCCTAAGCGTCTGATCCTCCAGCTGGCCCTGCAGGTCCTCAACTTCAGAAACAGCGTCGTCGTAATTGCTTGCAGCTTCCTGTTCGGCAGCTAGCTCGGCAGCGGTGTCCCTGGATTCCTGCAGTTCGGCATTCGCCTCGTCCAACTGCGCTTCGATATGGGGGTCTGTACCCCCGGCGTCGGCAAGTTCCTGTTCCAATTCCGCCACGCGCTCTTCATCCGCGCGCACATCAGCTTCGGCCGCTTCGAGATCATCTTCGATTTCACCTATGGGACGTGAAGGCGGTTCCAGCCCGTCCAGAAGATCTTGGGCATCTTGCAGGTCGTCGCGCAGTTCGTCTCCTTCCAGAACCGTATCGCGGTATGTTGCAATACGACCGACACGCGAGTTGGGCGCGGCGTTTTTCAGAGCGGTCTCACTGGCGTGAGCAGCATTCAACGCACCCAGTTCAGAGGGGTGTGCGCCCAGAATTTCAGCCCATGATTCGTCTTTTTTGCGGGACAGAGGCCGAACGGATTTTGCAACCTGCACGGTAGACTCGGTGCTCCGCGCCACGCGCTGCGATTTCCGCTTGGGTTTTTCTGTTCGGTCGCTGGATTTCTTGCCCGTGAACAAATCTTTCAGAGAGAAATTGCTGCTCTTTGACGTGTTCGATTTCCCGCTTCCGGAAGCGGACTTTCTGCCACCTGTCTTCCCGGCGGACTTCCTGCTGCCGCCTTTGGAAGTCACTTTGCCTTTGGCGTCTTGACCCTTTCCGGCACCTTTGTTCCCCTTTCCGGCGCTGTCGTTGCCCTTGCCGCCACCTTTACCGCCGTCGTTTCCGCCGCCTTTTCCTCCTCCTTTGCCGCCGCCATTTCCACCACCTTTTCCTTCTTTCGCATAAGCAATGTCGGGAAACGTGAACGTCGCGACGATCGCGGTTGACCCAATCAGGGAGATCGCGACTGCGGAGGCTTTCAGCAGACCGGAAAATTTGGTTTTCATAACGGACCTCACGGGCTCAGTGTTGCTTCAGGCGTCAACATTCTATGTTGGACGCAAATGTATTTGACCCCATTTGACCATATTATGGTTGAACTCACGCCTAACTGCTGGTTCATCACCAGTTCACATTGAAGCCGGTAGAGTTTGAGTATGTTTGTGCGGCTAAGACTTTCAGGATTGGGGAACCTGCTTGCAACTGCGGGATTGATTACCTGTTTTTTGACAGGTGATGGCAACGCTGCTGTGCGCGAGCTTAAACAATCCGAATTGCGGCACGCCACAACATCAGGTGGTGCCATTCGCCTGAAGAGGGTTATCAGAGGCGTTGAAAAGGTTTTCGGCGGAACCCCCGTCGACGCCCGCGCCTTTGAATCCGATAAGGTTTACTATCGTATCCTGGTCAAGAAACCTGACGGGAAGATCATCAGCGTCATCGTGGACGCCCAGACGGGTGTCGTCGTGTCCAACCGGTCTCGCGTCAGCCGCGAGATTACAAATGCAGCGCGGGCGAAACCCGGCAATTCGGCCAATTCCGGTAGCGGAAGCGTGCAGAATACCAATAGCAAAAGTGCCAACAGCGACAGCAGAGGTAATTCCGGCAACAATCGCGGCGGCAATGGAAACGCTGGTGGCAACGGGAATGGAAACGCCGGTGGCAACAGTGGCGGTAATGGCGGCGGCAACGGTGGCGGCAATGGCGGCGGCAACGGTGGCGGTAATGGCGGCGGCAACGGCGGCGGTAATGGGGGCGGGAACGGGGGCGGGAAAGGGGGCGGCAACGGCGGCGGTAATGGCGGCGGCAACGGCGGCGGTAATGGCGGCGGCAACGGCAATGGCGGTGGCAAGAAATAACTGATGATCCGTCATCAATTCGCCTGTAGTTTCAAATCATGAGAATCCTACTTGCAGAAGATGAACCGCGCCTGTGCGAGCAGATCAAAAAACTACTGAGCGCCGAAGGTCGGATCGTCGATGTAGTCCATAGCGGGGTTGATGCTCTGCATATGGGGTCGACTGAACCCTACGACATGATCATTTTGGACATCGGCCTTCCGGAACGTGACGGGATTTCCGTTTTGCGAGATTGGCGCAGTGCCGGAATAAAGACGCCTGTTCTGATCCTGACCGCCCGAGACGGCTGGAGCGAGCGGGTGGACGGTCTGGATGCAGGTGCGGATGACTATATGACCAAGCCTTTTCACATGCCCGAACTGGCGGCTCGCGTCCGTGCGATTTTACGGCGACAGAGCGGACAGCTGAACCCGGTCATCGAAATGGGAAGCGTCCTTTTGGACACAAGAAACGGACGTGTCTCCGTGGACGGAATTCCGGTTGATCTGACCGCACAGGAAATCGCCGTCCTCACCTATCTGGCCCATAACCCCGGGCGCCTGATCTCGCGCACTGAATTGTCGGAACATATCTATGAGTATGACAAGGATCGGGATTCCAACACAATTGCCGTATTTATTACGCGCCTGCGCAAGAAGCTGGGACCGGACCTGATCACAACGGTTCGGGGTCGCGGATACATGATCGATTCTGCCTGATGCTTTCGCTGCGACAACGGGCATTGCTGGGCGGAATATTGTCCGGAGCGATGTCTGTGGGTGTGGGCACGCTGGCGGTTTTTTCCTACATCGATTCCCGGGTTTCCCAGCAGTTCGATACAACGCTTCGGGACCGGCACACACAACTGATCGTTGGACTGAGTGTCACCACCGACAATCCCGAAGCACTGCGTGATCTGATTTTCGATCCGGCATACAGTACGCCATATTCCGGGCGATACTGGCAGGTGACAAGCGAGGCAGGCGAAGTTTACTCCTCGGCTTCCCTTTTCGATGAAACCCTCGCCGAGCCGCAAGATGCACCCGACACAGTTATGCTGTGGAACACCGATGGGCCGGAGAATGAAGCGGTCCGCGGCATATATCAGAAGATCACCTATGAAGATGGCACGATCTGGGGCATCAGCGTCGCTGAAAACCGCGACAAGCTCATCGCGGAACGCCGGGCCGCACAACGCAGCCTAATCCCGGTTTTTGGGCTGGTTGGCCTGATAGGCATCGCCGGTTCGCTGTTGCTGATGTCGGCCATTCTTGGGCCGCTTCGCAAACTGCGGTCAGATGTGGCCCAGCGTTGGGACATGGACGAAGACCTCAGACCGGAAGACTACCCCGAGGAAGTGTCGCCGCTTGTCCAGGACCTCAACCAGCTATTGCAACGCAACCGCGACATCGTCTCCGGGTCCCGCAGGCAGGCGGCTGATCTTGCACATGCGCTGAAGACACCGGCCGCGATTTTGCAGAATGAACTGGATAGTTTGTCCGAGGCCGGGGTGGACATCAAAACCGCACAAGAATCTCTAGACCGGATCGATGCGCAACTTGGCCGCTCTCTGGCGCGAATGCGCGCGATGAACACTGCCGAACTGACCCATTCCCGTACAGACCTGTCAAATTCCATCGACCGGCTTGCAAAGCTGTTTTCCCTGATGGCCGAGCGTGAACAGAAGACATTAAAGGTGGCGACCATTCCCGGCCTGTGGGTTCGAATGGACAAGCAGGACATCGAAGAGGTTCTGGGCAACCTTCTGGACAATTCAATGAAATGGTGCCGGCAGATTGTGCAGGTGACAACGACGCGGCAGGACAAGTTTATCGAAATTCGGATCGAAGACGACGGACCCGGAATTCCCGAAAATGACCGACGCGAAGCGCTTCGGTCCGGGGGGAGGCTCGACACCTCCGTTACCGGCAGCGGCTTGGGGCTGGCAATCGCAGTGGATCTGCTCACGGCATATGGTGCCAGTCTTGATCTGGGCAGGTCGGAAGAACTCGGTGGTCTGAGGTGCAGCATCGTGATCCCATTGGGTTCTCATGCTGGCGCCAGTTGAAGCATGGCGGTCCAGCTTACGGGAACGGGTAAAATTCGAATTTGCTTAGTTAGCCCTTGGTGCTTAGACCAGTTGCTTCAAGCTCGATTGGATGCAACTGCCGATCCGGTGGTGATGGAGTGATCCCTAAGAGCAGCATAGATTTCATGGGCATCTCGCAGTCGCGAAAGTTCAAAGTTATCGGTCCTGACCAGGTCGGGTTTTGAATGAAAATACTGTTCAAAGCTTTGGGCGGCGGGTGACAGCCCAAGCAAGTCATACAAGGTTTCCATGGTTGCCTGTGGGGCGCTGCGCAGGTCGTCCTGAAACAACAAAATGCACTGATCCTTATGCTTCAGAAGCGCCTTGAAGGCGCAGATCCAGTAGTCCAGCCAATAGTCCAGACTATGTGTGTCTTTGCCGACCGGATCGAAGTCCTTGAACAAGAAGGGTTTATGCAGATCCCCGAACTCGAAATGTCCGATATCGGCCATGTATCGGGTTACAAAACTGTCCCGAGCCTGAAGCTTGCTGAAATTGTTGTGCTGGCGAAGCAGAGACTCGGCATGGCATTCCGGTCGCCGAACCGGAACCACGATCCGGCAATCCGGGAAGGATTTGAGCAGATAGGGAATTCGGGCAATGTTCGCGTTATTCTTGGAGCAATAGCGCGTTTTCGGCACGTCATTTGGACCCGCCTGACAGTTCCGCGCTCTGATGATGCAGCTCATGTGCTGTCGCAAAAACTGGTCTGCCCGAGGGTCTGTGTCGCCAACGTCCCAAAGTGGAATCGAAGTCCCCCGGTAGCGCTCTGGCCAGAACGCTTTCCAAAGCACTTCCTCGAACGCTTCCGGGCTATCAAGGTCGATCTCCATCCCGTCGCCGTGGGCGCGCCGCTGCCGCCGGACGCCGCGCTGCTGACCGCCGGCTATTTTGTTCCACATAACAGGAGCCGTAATAAATGGCATATCCCGGTACATATGCGTAGCTACTTCGGGCGCATCGTGCAGTGCGTTGAGGACTGCCGTTGTGCCGCCGCGAGCGAGAGAGGTTACGAATACCGGTCGCTGCCCATCAGAAGTGGAAGACCGCCTTACCAGGCGATCTTCTAGCCGCGCGCCCAGTTTCAGCACCGCCGGGCCTGAAAATGCAAGATTATGCACAAACTGGTCGATCGAAGAGTACTGACCCCCTTCAGTATCTTCCGAAGCATCGGCACGACGTAGCCAGCTGACAATCTTGACGCCCGCAAAGGCAACAACCGATACCACAACGATGTAATCCAGGCGAAGCATGAGCCCAAGTACCGCTTCACCTGCCACAACGCCCGCCCAATCCGCTGATGCAATCGGCAGACCCGCCGCAGCCAGGGCCAGCGCGATGCGCCATGTCAGATTCAGACCACCCGCCAACAGCTTCAACCCCGCCTGCCTTGCAGCCTTTTCCTTGGCGTCGTCCGAAAGCTGATTGTCAAACAATGCAGTGACACCCGCCATGCAGGTGCTCACAACGTTTTGGGCCGTGCCTGCAATGTTTGTTAGCCACAGGGCCAGAATGAACCCTGCAACCGCCAAAAGAGAAACGGCTAACGCTGACGTCATGGTGCGGAGTCGTTTTCGGAACCGGCCCTTTTCTTCCGCCCCCCGACCCACCGCTTGAGCGGGAACCAGACCAGACCGACGATCAGAAAAATCACACCCAGAATGACAGCAACCGTAACGGCTATCGCGCCCAACCCTGCTCCGGGGCCGATATAGGCTTGTGCCGGGCTCGGCAGCAGTAACAAGACGGTGCAGATAACCAACATAGGCTGGGCGATGCGGCCTACGAGCGTGTGTTTGCTAAGCCGGTTCATTATGTGCATTCCTTCCAATCGACTTCAAAATAGTCCGGTGGATAGAGTTTTGAATTGGTGATCTCACCAACAAATTCGTCATCATATTCATTTACATATTCCCAGATCACCTTGCCTGTTCTGTCCACTTCCAGGACGCGCCCGGCGTCAAACTCGGTGATCAGTATACCGCCGTTTTCCAGAATTTCATGCTGCCCGCGTACGACCGACAACATCTCCTGCCCCGGTTTGCTTCCGAATACGACTTCCGTTTCGCGGCTTACCGGATCAATCGCCATGATATTGGTCTCGCGGGGCGCATCCAGCCGGGTTTTCTCGGTTGGCGTGTAGGACGTTAGGTAAGCGTTGTTGTTGAAGATCGAAATTTTCCCGTCCGAGCGGAACTCGGGATCGTGCTGCCGGACCCAGGGACCCGTCTGGTGCCACTTTACTTTCCGGGTGGTCGCATCAACCACCATCACAAGATTGAGCCCCCGCATAGAGATCACCCAATCTCCTGCGCTGAACGATGGAAACTTGTCCGCCAATTCCAAAGGCAGCTCGTCAATTTTGTTGGCATGAACCAACTCATTACGCGCCACATGCGATGGCTTAATCTCCCGTCCGTTGGCAGTCAGCAACGCGGACAGCCCGCTGTCGATAATGATGCCTGGTATCGAAATGCGCTCAAGGACCTGACCCTGTTGATCGAGTCTCAGGATGGTGTCTTCCAGTATCGTCTCGTTTGTTGCGGGGGTCGAAAAGGGTGGAAAGCGATCAACGACTTCAGATGCCATCCATTCGTCCCGGCCAAGCGTCAGGTATCCTCCGTTTTCCGATGTAACTATCGAGTGGTGGGTTTTTTCGTTGAGCGTCCAGAGAACCCCGGAACATCGGTCCAGCTTGACAGCCCCGCAATACTCATAACTGAAGACAAGCTCGCCTTTCTCGGTCAGCAATGCGCCATGAACGTCCGTCATCAAAGGGTTGTTGAGATGACCGCAAGGGCGTGTGTCGGCATCGGGAAAATGCTCAGTGTAATTCAACGACCACTTGCGGATGACGCTGCCGTCACGGTTCACAAGCCTGGCCTGGTTCTCACCGTCAAAGAAACCCATCAGCAGAATGGTGTCCTGACGGCCCGGCTGACGATTGATTACAACACCGCTGCCTTGTTTGCGCGTCGGCTGAAGATGTTTATGGTATGCCCGCGCCTCTCGTGTCAGCGATTTGTCCACGAACAGGACTTTGTAAACTGAGCGGAGCTGTGGAACAGGCGGCCAGTTCTTTCTTTGCGCGACTATCCCGAAAAGCACCGAAGAAAATACAACGGTGATGAACAGACAAGCCCAGAACATCCGTTCGGGCAGCTTTTCGAACTTAGGTTTCTTATTGCCCACTTTACTCATTATCAACAAACTCAATACTCAAACATGGCACCGGACACGCGGCTCAGCCTCATAGCCCAACGTTCTGTTAGCCAGTTGAACTCGCTTCCATTGAGGCCCGGAGAAACTTCTGACGTTCAAACCTGTAGTTAGCCCCCTGGAAGTTCGAGGCAGAGGTCGAAGACCGTATCTTACCACCAATCCAGCCTTCTTCGAACGTTTTGTTTCTCCCCTCAAAACACGTGCATTTCACTTAGCTTCACAGCCTCAAGGTGACTATGCTTGACCAGCTTTGAACGCACTGAAAACGCCCCGTTCATCTTCAGTTAATTTTACTGTTTGAAAGCAAACGGATACGCCTTTCTAGGAAGCTCATCCAAAACTAGCACTATTGAAGTCACATGGAGCTATCTTGTGGAGCTTTCCAGAGCTGCATCATTTTGGTTCGACAGGGCCCACGTGCAACAAGTTCATCACACCAAAACATTCGATTTCGAACATGAGTGTAGATTTGTTGCGTCTCTGTGTGCTCTTTTTAACCGTTAAAGAGGAAGGGGACAGATAAATGAGACGATCACTCGGAGCCGGGCTTATTTGGCTATTCCTTTGGTTCGCAGCGATCTCAACTACGTTTCCTGCCAGCGCGCAAGAAACGACGGCCGAGCCGGAAACCGTTGAAGTTGAAAATAGTAATCTTCTGGATGAGGTCGTCGATCAGTCAATATCGGCGGATGACTTGGAAGTCCTGCTTGTCCCCTTGACCGCTGAGGAGCTTAGCGAGGTCGCAACCACTTGGCAGGGATATGTGCGCTCTCAGCTCGAAGACATCGCTCAGGTTAATCTGAAACTCCGGTCAGCAAGCGAAGCTCAGGAGGATGGCTTGAGATCGCAGTTGTCATCCTTGAATGACACCGGATCCGAAATTTTGGACAACTATCGCGTGGTGCTCGAGGCATGGACATTGAAAGGTGCGAAGGCCGAAGATCTGACGCCGCACACCGACTATATTCTCGCTCTGAAAGCCGGCGCGCTAAAAACAACTGATCTTCAAACGCTTTTCCAGAACGCCTGGGCCTGGCTGATTTCCTGGGACGGGGGCATCGGTCTGCTGATGGCTGGTCTGGGCGTCTTGCTGGCCGTCTGGGCCATGATGTTCATCGCCCGAATGGTGCGACGCGTCACCGAGCGTGGGCTAAACAAAATTCCGACGATTTCGAGGATGCTGAAAAGGTTCGTGGCCACAACCGTTTATTGGGCTGTTTTTGTCCTTGGCATATTGGTCGTTTTGGCGCTGTTTGGCGTTAACGTTACACCCCTGTTTGCAATACTGGGCGGTTTGTCCTTCATCCTGGGCTTTGCGTTGCAAGAAACGTTGGGCAACCTGGCAAGCGGCCTGATGATCATGGTCCTCAAACCGTTCGACACTGGCGACTATATACAGGTCGGCGGTTCATCGGGCTTTGTGGACGAGATGTCCGTGGTTTCAACGAAAATCAGAACATTCGACAACCAGATTATCGTGGTTCCGAACAGCAAGATTTGGGGCGACGTGATAACCAACGTAAGCGCGTCGGAAGAACGTCGCGTCGATCTGGTTTTCGGCATCGCGTATTCGGACAACGCGGCCCGGGCAATTGAGGTTCTCAAAGATCTGGTGGCGCAGCACAAGCTATGTCTGAAGACGCCAGAACCCGAGGTTTTTGTAGGAGAGCTGGGAGACAGTTCGGTCAATATCTTCTGTCGCCCATGGTCCAAGTCCGAAGACTATTGGACAGTCTATTGGGACCTCACTGGGCAAGCGAAAGAGAAGTTCGACCAAGAGGGCATTTCGATCCCCTTCCCACAACGGGATGTTCATCTGATACCCGTAGAGGGAGCAAAGTCATGAGAGCTGTATCGCTTTGGTTCGCGTCCCTTCTACTTGTGTGTGGTGTCGCATTTGCCCAGTCAGAAGAAGCACTTACTCCACAGGAAGAAAGAGAAGATCCTGAATTCGTAGCTCCGGTCGTTGTCGACGGTGAGGAGTTGTTCGTGGTTCGAGGCTCAAGCGCTTTGCCTGCCACGGAACGAGCCAGAAAAATCGAAGAACGGATAGCCCAGGTCGCTGATGCTTCCAACAAATCAACTGTCCAATTGTTGATTTCGGACGCTGAATTCGGGAAGCTGATCCGCGCCGACGGGCAAATGGTTACGATAACCACCCAAGCGGATGCCGAGCATGAACAGATGGCGATTGAAGTCCTGGCCGGGCTGCAAGCAGAGGCGATCGAGGCTGCGATCCTGCAATACCGGGATGCCAGGTCCAATGAGGGCAGAGTCGACAGCGCGATGGCTGCATTTGCTTGGACGGTGATCTTTGCCCTTGCGTCTTATGGGTTTTTTGCAAAGCGGCGAAAGCTGTTGAGATATATCAGAAATAACCTGGAGAAGAGAGCAGAAGGCGTCGAGGAAGCCACCAAGTCGATCTTGAGAAGCAGGGCAATTGCCTCGATCATCGTTTACTCGATCCACATATTGATGTGGGTCCTGTTTCTGTTCTTCTTTTACTACTACCTTTCATTGGTGCTGCTGTCTTTCGCGGAAACACAGGACATCGCCCAGATCCTTTTGAAATACATCAGCGAGCCGCTCATCAGTGTCGTGTTGGCTATCGTGGGGTACATCCCAAATCTGATCATGCTTGTGATCATTGCCGCTGTGACGCGGATGGCAATTCGCGGCATCGACCTGTTTTTTGAAAACCTTGAGAGCGGCGTGTTCGAGCTCAAGGACTTTGAAGATCACTGGATTGCACCCACGAACATGTTGGTCAGGGCATTGATCATCGTGATCGCACTTGTGTTTGCGTACCCCTATATTCCGGGATCTGACTCCCGTGCCTTTCAGGGTCTGACAATTCTGGCCGGCATCATGGTTTCGCTTGGCTCGAACACCGTTGTTTCAAACATGATGGCTGGTCTGTTCGTTATCTACAGGCGCAGTACAAACGTTGGTGATCGCATTAAGGTCGGCGACAAGATCGGGGACGTCACCGAGATAAAGCTGATGGAAACTCTTATCAAATCCGTCAAAAACGAAATGATAAGTATTCCAAACGCGCAGCTTCTCAATTCCGAAGTCATAAATTACTCGCGAAAAGTGGATGGTCGCGGGATATTGGTGCATACGACGGTGGGAATTGGATACGAAGAGCCACCAAAGAAGATCAAGGCGATGCTTGTGGAAGCAGCCCATCGCACGCAAGGATTGAAAAAGAACCCTGAACCATTTGTGCTTTGGACCCAGTTGGCCGACTACGCAATCAACTATGAAATCAATGCATACACGTCTCGTGGATCGAGCCTGCCCAAGATACTGTCCGATCTTCATGAGAACATTGTCGACGTGTTCAATGAAAACGGAACGCAGATAATGACGCCGTCCTACATTGCCGACCCGCCAGAACCGAAAGTTCCGACAGAGGAATGGGACGGAAAGCTCGCGAGTACAGCCGAACAAACCAAGTGACCTTGCCCACTATTGGAGCAGTTGGATCGGGGCCGCGCAACAGGTAGAGTTACAGATGTAGTCTTCAGAACGATTTGAGGTTTCAGATGATCAAGTGGGCACTGTCCGCAGCTTTCGTGCTTAGTGGGAGCTTTGCTTTCGCTGCCGGTATGGAACAATGGGGTGAGTCCGGAGACTGGAAAATCCTGATTGATCCTGAGAAAGGCAACGGGTGTCTCGCCTGGAAACCCTTTGAAAACGATATGACGGTCGAAATAGGGGCCGCCCCCAAGCAGGGTGGTGGCTTTTTCGCAGCCTACAATCCGGCCTGGGTTCAGATCGAGGATGGGGCGACGGGGATTGTTAAGTTCGATTTCGGTGACGCGAAGTTCGAAGGCGAAGCGGTCGGTGTTTTCAAGAATGGCGTCCCCGGAGGTTACGCCTATTTCGATAACCCTGCATTTGTAGGTGAATTCGGAAAGCGCCAAAGCGTCACGATCATTGGTGAAAGCGGAGCCGAGGTAGAACTCGATTTGAGTGGGTCCGCAAAAGCCATCGAGGCCGTTCTGGCGTGTCAGGCCGAACAGCCGCAACGGCTAAACGAATAAGACCACGCCAAGCTATTCCAATTGGGAAATATCCGGAACGCAAGGTTGCCTGTCCGCCGGCATTTCGTCTGCACCATCAGGTGCTTCACTTCTTGATCCACCCACATCCAGTTTGAATTTTGGCGACGAAAGCTGACCGGTCACGTCGAACGGCCATGCGCTTCGGGACAAAGGTTTGCCAACCCGGCGCGGCTCCGCCCTGATCGCGATTGTATCGTTCAACCAGTCTACCTGCCCCCTGGCCACCAATTGGACCGAGCCCGTCTCAACCACTATGGAGTTCGAGCTTACCTGCCCGGCTTCAATGCGTACCGGTGCCACCACGCAGGTGATGTCGGTGTACCCTTGACGAAACTCCTCGGAGAACAGCCACGGGAAAATACCAAGCCCTGCCAGTTCCAGCAGGCTGGTGCTGACATAGCCTTGCGACATCGACAAAGAGGCGTCGCCGCGCATGGAATTGATGAAGGCTTTGCCGGACGCCGTACTGCCCGAAACGTTGAACTCACCGCTCAAACGCCCATAGGCATCGATTCCGATACCCAGTTCGTCAAGGATCTCACCGAATTCCCATCCTGACGTGGAACCGGACAGGGAAAGCCAATCAGGTGAGTCAATCAGGTCCATCACCGCCCGCAGGCTGAAGTTTCCACCACCATAGGCCATCTGGAGCGGGCCAAAATCGACCGTCCCTTCCTTTGCGGACAACTGGCTTGAAACAGATGTTACCCCTTTTTGGCCTACAATCTCTTTGAATTCGATCTGCACCTCAAGATCAGCCTCTTGCAGCACCCGCTGCACATCCAGAAGATCGGCAGGCTTGCCTTTCTCCTTGGGCAAGACCAACGGCTGGACATCCGTTTCCTTCGGCAGAACCAGGGGCTGTACGTCGGTTTCAACTTTCTTCGCGGCCTCGCCCACCAGGCTCTTAAGTTGGTTCAGCGTCGCAGTCAGGTTCTTCAGGTCGCCAAGATCGAGCCTTTCGCTTGTAACGTTGCCACGAACAACAGAAGCGCCCTCGGGAAACTTTGCGCCCAATGCGGCCAGTAGGTGTGACGACCCGGCTTCAAACACGATCGAGGCATCGAAATCGTCGCCCTGTTTCGAGGTTTCTGCATCAATGGCCAGCGCACCAACTGGGACAGGTTCCAGATTGAGCGCGGTCAGAAACTCAGCGCCGTCACCCACATCCAGTTCCACGTCGAAATCGAGACCTGCCAACCCTTTGATCTCGTTTACAGACAGCTCTAGATCGAGCGCCCAGAGATCAGTGCCGTAGGTGGTTGCGTTGAACCTGTCGAGAGAAACCGGCCCACCCTTGTTGGACAGGCTGAAGTCGGCGTTGATACCACCAAACTGGTCGACGAAATCTTCATCCAGATTTGGCAGAATCAATCTGGCAGGTCCTTCCAGGGTTCCCTCAAATGTCACATCCTGAAGTTGAAGCAGGTCGAGGATTTCACCTTCCGCCTTGAGAACCGGATCCTCGACTGGCCCGGCTTGCAAGGTAATGCCCAACATCGCAAGCCGACCATCTGGCATACGGCGAATGCGTTCGATGGAGGCTGGCCCGATAACGTCCAGTCCTTGATCAAATGCGTTGGTTTGAAACAGAAGCTCTTCAAACTCGAATGACTCCAGCGATCCAACCATGTGCATTTCAAACGCCGTGAACTTCAGTTCCCGAATACTCTTGGCTGCTTGCGGGGGCTGTCCTTCGGGGTGAAGCCGCGCGTCAAAAAGAAGGTCGACGCCTTGGGCTGCGTAGAGGTCTTCAATGGACCCCTCAGCCGAAAGCTGCTGTCCCTCCGCGAGGCTAATCGTGGTCTTGAAACTCTCAACTTTAAGAGTGTCCTGTGACACAAGCTCGGCTTCAAGTTGGCCATTCCCCTCTAGAACGCGCTCCAGCCCGATGACTTCAAGAAAATCACCGAATTCACCAGTGTCCATCTGCAGAACAGCGCGATAGCCTCCGCCTGCGCCCTCTGACAATGGCTCGCCGTCGTAGTTGACCGTCATCCCCCCGAAATTGGCACGGGTCGTAAACGGCGCGCCGTGCGGATAGTCGCCCTCTATCTGGAAGCTTTGGCCATTGACGGCACCTGCCCCTGAGACCTTTGTTCTTTGTCCGTCATCCACCTGTTCGAGGCCGAGCGACTGAAGGTCGAACACAAACGAAAAGCCCGAGACTTGGTCATCAATGGTCAGCCCTATCGAACTGAAACTCACGTTCTTGTCGCTGAGAAATGCGAGGATTCCGCTGCCTTCCGCGTCACTCTCGGCGGGCTCCTCGACCTCGGCCAAAGCGTCTTGATTGTCCTCTGACTGATCGCTTGCGGGTTTTGGCTTTGGTGGCGTTTGACCCTTTTGCCAGCTTGTCGTGCCGTCAGACGACGTAAGAAAATTGGCCTGGAGGCCGTCCACCACGAGATTATCAAACTGAATTCGACCGTTGGCCAAAGCCGCAACATCCAGTTCCAGTTCCAGGCGACTTAGTTCGGCAAGCGATGTATCTGCCATTGTCAGGCTCGGGATTACCACGCCGCCGACATAGATGTGCGTGATACGCCCAAGCGCGACGCTCACATCGTCGTTGACCAAAAGTGGTCGCCCGATTTGTTCCGAAAGAACTTGTTCAACAAGGCCGCGCCGCATGTCTGAAAACAACGGCGCAGCCAGCAACAACCAGACAAAGGCGATTGCTGCGAAAACGAGAAACGCGACAATGCCGAATATTCTAAATAGCCAAGTCCTCATGCGTTCTCTTGTCGCCGCTCACATAGGCCAGTCTACCTCGAAAACGGAAATCTCCAACCATTCTGGCTGTTTGGCCCGAAAACAAGGTTTCCTTGTGCCGCGCTTTGCGCACTCAGCGGTCCAAAGCCGCAAGGATGCGCGCATCCCGTTCGTATGGGTCTTCGCGGAAGTGAACGACCCCGTCCTCAACCCACGCTGTCCAATAAGTCAGGAGAACCGGCATCGGCTCGGGCAGGTTGATGCGGGTTGTCTTTCCGCTATCCAGAATGGACTGCATTTTTTGTCTGCTCCAGTCCGGCTCACCTTCCATCAGAAGACTTGCGAATTCGAACGGATACTCAAGGCGAACGCAGCCGGAACTGAGGTTCCTTTCGTTTCGGTCAAAAAGACTGGGGTCGTTGGTGTCATGCAAGTACACCGCGTACTTGTTGGGAAACATGAACTTGACCAAACCCAACGCATTGTCCGGGCCCGGTTGCTGAACAAGCGTGACGCCGGGGTTCTTTGCCCCCCAATTCACAATATTGGCAGGAATTGTCTGCCCGTCTTTGTTCCGCACCACATAATTGTTACGCGACAGATAGGTCGGATCCTGGCGGATGCGAGACAACTTGTCTTTGCGAAAAATCGAAGCGGGAACGGTCCAGGTCGGGTTGAACTCCATGTATTCGATTTCATCCCGGAACACCGGGGTTTTTCTATAGGCTGACCCCGTAATCGACCTGGTGGTCCAAAGCGTACCATCCGATTTGACCATGTATGTGCGGGCGCCGGCAATGTTCACCAGCACGAACTCGTCGTCGATTTCCCGCATCAGCCAACGGCCTCGTTCCAGACTGAGACGCAGCTTGTTTACACGGTCTTCTACGGGTTTATTGAGTGAACCGAACGTCTTGCCGCCAATAACCCCGTCTGCTTCCAACCCGTGGCGACTTTGAAAGCTCTTAACCAACTCGACCAGGTTATCGTCGTAAACCCAAGCCGGGTTTTCACCATCTTGGCTGGTATCCGACGAAGCGTCTGCTCCTGCATAACCCTCTGCCACAAGCCTTTCGCGCAGTTTTGCAACGGCCGGATCCACCATTTCCGGCTTCAAAACAGTGTCTTCGGGAACTTTGGTCCAGCCCCCTTGCGATGCGATGGCTCTGTATTTTCTCAGTGCGTCAACAAGCATCGCATATTGGGCGTTGTCGATGTCGATGCGTTCAATTAATGCGCTAAAGCCCTCCCCCTGAAGAAACTGGTTCAATACCGTGGCTGGATCTTGTTGAACTACCGGTTTTGAGAAGTTCCAATCGCCGTCCAGTGCGTTTGGGTCAACTTTCCCAAACACCAGATGGTGCACAAGTTTAACGGCGGCATCGGTCGCCAGAATGTCGAAGTAAGCTTGATCCGAGGCATCCCCACCCTGTGAGGTTTTTAAGGCGGTTCGAAGTTCGTCTAGTTTGAAGTCATCGGGTCTGAACCCCTGATCAATGGCCCCATCCAACTCTTCAAAAAGTTCGTCAACCAGTTCATCGCGTGTCCATACCGGCGCAAAGCCCCGTTCTCCGTAAAAACGCGGCACCAGGATTTTCGCATTCAGGCTTTTGCTGTTGGGAAGTGCGCTACCAGCGTTGTCGCTTGACACCAGAAACGCTTCAATCTGTTTCGAGACTTGATTTGCAATACTCAGGTTTGGACATACCAACAGCATTGCAGTTAGCGTCGTTGCGAGCATCGACTTAAAATACTTCACCATCCCCTCCCGTGGCGTCCATCAATATTTGTCCCTTGAGGGGGAGGATACTACAACATAATGTATATTCAAATTCCAACTCTGGATTTTTCAACTCTGCTGCCCTCACGGAAGTAACCCCTTGGACCAGGCCCTTGAGGTCTACGTAATCCGTCGAATTATTGGATGGACTATGAAGCGCAGTCCTCAACCACCGCTTCGGTGAGGCTAACGAGCGACACGTAAAACGGTGCAGACAAATGATGCCCTTGAACCTTTGTCGCGAAGGCATTGTACCAGGACAAGATGTCTTCAGCAGCAAATCGCGCAGCGTCTATTGCGCCGGGGCGCCCTTCCAGACACATAGCTAGATATTCGAGCATTATGGCCAGATGATCGGCCGGTTCAGAGAAGCCATTGGCCACTTCTGTTCCGGCTTGCTTTAGCAATGATTGCATTCTGCAATGTGGGGCAGACATGAGGCTCCCCGACCCTTGCCAAGCAGAGGCATATAGTGGGGCGGCTTCCCTGCCACCGGCCAGAAATACGCTTCCGTAACTGATTGCGAGTTCTTTTTGGGTGGTCTGCGGGTCAGACCACTTTTTCATTTCCCGGATCAGTTGATCTGATCCAACGACATCACTCAAAAGCTCGTCAGCGACCCCGCCATGGCATGCATTGATGGTTGCCACGTCAAGTTCGCGCGCGAATCCCGTCGACAGAAAGCGCATCAGATCCGGAGAAGCTTCTTTCATACGGTGATGGGCCCGCCAAAGGCTGTTACCGGCGGAACTTCTCCTTCAAACTTCTCCATCTCGACGATGCAGGTATTTGCGGATGTCGCTTGCGACAGTTTCGAGGCACCCACATCCAAAGTGACCGTGTTGGGGTCGCCATACGTGTCGAGAGCGTTGGGCGCGGCATCGACCGGCCCATACCAGGCACCTTCATGAATGCGGATTACGCCTCTTGGATAGTCATCGCTCAGAACCGCGCCGGCCAACAATTGACCGCGATCATTGAAAACCCGCACGATATCGCCGTCTTCAATTCCTCGGTCGGCCGCGTCTTCGGGGTTTACATACACAGGCTCTCGATCCTTTACCGCATATGTTGCGCGGTACGGGTCGCTCTCGCACATTTGCGAATGAAGGCGCTGATCCGGATGACAGGATTGCAGCCATAGCGGAAACTTGTCAGACTCAGGACCACCATGAGACCGTTCGACTTTTTCCATCCACTTGGGGTGTTCTCCGCAATCGTCATAGCCATAGTTGCCGATCGTCCGGCTGGAGATTTCGATAAATCCTGAAGGCGTTCCGAGCGCATTTATTTCAGGGTCTTCGCGGAAATCGGCGTGCCTGACCCAAGGTTCGCCCCGTTCAAACCGAACCATGCCCTTTTCCCAGAACTCTTCGAAAGGTGGCATCTCATAGCTACCTTCGTTTGCGCTACGGGTCGTCTCATAAAGGCTCTCAACCCACTCCATTTCATCCCAGCCACGGGTGTATTCTTGCTCGCGACCGAAGCGTTGGCAGAACAGCGAAAAAATCTCAAAGTCGGTTTTGGAATGGAACAGCGGATCGACCAGCTTCTTCATGGCGATTACGCCGGAACGGGAATACGAACCGTAGCTGTCTATGTCGTTCCGCTCAAATTGGGTGCAGGCAGGCAGGACCAAGTCGGCGTGCCTGCAGGTAGCGGTCCACGCATAGTCAATCGCAACAATGGTCTCCAGCTTTTGGATAGCCACGCGCATCTTGTTGTGGTCCTGATGATGATGGAACGGATTGCATCCGGTGAAAATTGCCATTCGGATGTCCGGATACGTAACTGTGTGCCCGTTGTGTTCGACTGTTCCACCAGGGTTCATCAGGCAGTCGATCCATCTGGCGACAGGAATTGTACTGCTGGCACCCAGGAAATTGTCGTCTGACCGTACAGGATCAACGCCAATATCCAAATTCAGAGGAAAAGCTCCGGGCATGCTGGCGCCAGATGGTGCCACGCCAATACCGCTATAGTGATGAGAGTAGCTGATACCGCCCCCGGGCAGCCCGATTTGACCCAACATGGCCGCGATGATCGCACCCATCCAATACGGCTGTTCGCCATGCTGTTGCCTCTGCACGGACCAACCGAAGACGAGCTGCGTTCGGTCCGATGCAAGCAATCGGGCAAACTCTTTGATCGTATCAACCGGGACACCGCAAATCGGCGCTGCCCACTCGGGCGTCTTTTCGACACCATCTTCAGCCTCGCCCATGACGTAGGCCATGAAAGGCTCGAACCCGAGCGTGTAGACATTCAGAAACTCTTCGTCGTGCAAACCTTCGGTATAGAGCGTGTGCGCCAGTGCCAGCATGAAAGCCACATCTGTCATCGGGTTGATGTAGAGTTGCTCGGCCCCAATGTGCTTTTGGGTTTTGGTTCGCACCGGGTCCACACTGATGGCCCGGATGTTGCCTGCCACGATTTTGTCCCGCAGCTGGTCAAAATACTCAAATGGTTCGTGTGTTTCGCAGGTCCAGCCGACTTGCAGGTTTTTCAGCGGGTCATTCGCCCAGAAAACGATAGTCTTGGCGTTATCCAGGATCAGTGGCCAACTGGTTCCCTGCGAATAAACTTCGGTGGACCCAAGCACGTAAGGAAGGATGGTTTGGCCTGCGCCAGTTGAATAGTCGCCCGCCTTTTTCACATAGCCGCCGTACATCGAAACGGCACGGTTCATGTGATTGATGCAGGAATGGAACTGGCCGGTCTGCCGCCAGCCCGTCGCCCCAGCGTAAAGCCCCGAAGGTCCGTGCGTAGTTTGAACACGCTCCATTTCCTCGAAGAACAGGTCCAAAGCCTCATCCCAGGTCAGACGAACAAAGCGGTTGTCGCCCCTTGTGGTTCGGTCCGCGTCCTTTCGGTTATCCAGCCATTCTGCACGGGCCATCGGGTAGCGGACGCGCGACGGTGAATAAATCAGGCCCTGGATGCCGTTCACCATATCGGTCGGGTGCGGATCGTCGGCAAGCGGGCGAACCTCGGTCACCTGACCACCTTTGACAAGGGCCTCGATCGCACCCCAGTGTGAGCCTGATGTTTTCCAGATACCGGCAGATGTCAGTTGCTCTGCACGAGCGGTCGCTGGTTGAAGCAGGCTGGGCCCCAATAGTGCGGACAACCCTGTTGCTCCTGTGCCTTTCAGAAAATCACGACGCGTTGACATGGTTTTCTCCTCAATGAGAGCCGCCATAGTCAGCGGAATGTTTTTGCAGGTAGGTCAGCACCAAATTGGCTTGGGCTTCGTCCATGTTGGTAAACCCGACCATACCGTTAAACTGCGCAGGCCAGGAGTTGGTCCCGAAGTGATCCGGGTCCGGCTGTGCGTGGCAAGTGGAGCAGTTGGCGGTGTAGCTTTCCTCAGCCACCGTCCAAAGTTCGTCAATCTCATCCACATATCCCTGTTTGTCCGACCAAAGCGTTACCGTGACAGGCGCCCAGTCGAGCCCCGTCGCATCATCCGTCTGAGGTGCGGAAGCTTCGACCAGTTCGGCGTTCTGAGCCGTGTCCTTCGACAAAACGGCAACCCGAATATTGTGCCCGAATTCATCAAATATGACGCGCCCAAACCCCTTATCCTTGCGCCACGCCTTAAGTGCGACTTGAACACGGCCCCCACTTTCATCCAAAACTTCGACGGCAGCACCGAGTGTCAGGTTACCCACCGGCTCCGAACCCTCGGCGCTGTCATAAACAGGGATGTCACGAATGGCGAAGTAGTCCTCGCCGACCGAGACGCTGCCTGAATTGGCTTTGTTTTCAAGCTTGGCCATGGCTGGGCTGCCCACGGCCACATTGTCAGGCAGGTGATGAGCTATGCCCTTGTGACACTCGATACAGCCTGTATTCAGTGCGGCTGCCGGTTTCATATAGAACCGCGCTTCGGCCGACATCGCGTCCCAATCCATGCTGTCGTAATCATGACAGTTCCGACATTCGAGCGAGTTGTTTGCCTCCAGCCGGGCCCATTCGTGTCTTGCCAATTCCGCGCGGCGTGCCTCGAACTTTTCGCGGGTGTTTATGGTGCCGAATACAGCCGCCCAGACTTCCTTCGACGCTTGCATTTTTCTGGCAACCTTGTTGGTCCACTCGTGCGGCACATGACAATCTGGGCATGTGGCACGGACCCCGGTTCGGTTTTCCCAATGGACCGTGGACTGAAGCTCTACATAGACATTGTCACGCATCTCGTGGCAGGAAACGCAGAACTTTTCCGTGTTGGTAAACTCCATCGCGGTATTGAAGCCGCCCCAGAAAATTATCCCGGTAATAAAGCCACCCAGACTGATCACGCCCAGACTGATCGTTGTGGCGGGTCGGGATACCGTATTCCAGAAGGATGACAATGTAGACTTCAGAGACATAAGAACGTGCTCCTCGGTTCATTTTCTGGGTTTAGAGAGATCCAGTTGGCGGGCCGTAAATGATTTGAAGGATCCATATGGTGAACCCGTAAGCCCCGACCCCAAGGACTGTAATTCCGGGCAGAAACACCAACGTAATAAACAAGAAGGACAGCCATTCACGCTTGGCTGCGTCTTTCGAGCTGCTGATGGATTGATCTGTCATATCTATCTCGCTCGCCTAAGATGAAAACGCTCACGGCAATGTTACTACCATAGATATACCTGCCTAAATCAAAGGGCGCGGCAGAATGTCGCATCCTGAAGCTGATCTAGAGCGCTGTATTTACGTCTTTTTCCGGCAGGGTTTTCTGCTTTGGGTCCAGCTTAATCATCTGAAAATGAGAGAAAGATGCCTTTTTCGACCGCCTGATGGGCAAGCACCCGGCATGATCTAACGCTCCGTAGCACGACACGCGATGAAGGGGACTTCGAGGCCTTCACTAATAAGTTGCACGGTCAAAGCTGAGGCCCGTTTCGTTTGCCTAGCCAATATGGGTTTCGCCCCTAAGGCGATTTAAACTGGTGATCTAACCAATCCATTCAGATTGTGTTTCTCTGGAATCCAAGAATTGCCAGGTGTCTATGACGTTTGTGTCCGGTCAAGTTGTGCCGGTGTATCGACGTGCCATCCCATGCCCAAATCTGACAGATGCCTTTGAACCCGGCCTGGATAATCTGACACAATTGCGTCCACGCGCAGATCGATCATTCTGCTTATTTCTTCAGGGTCATTGACTGTCCACACAGCAACACAAAGGCCCAGTTCTTTCGCAAGTGACACGTTTTCTGCGGTCACATCCGCAAAATAGGGGCACCAAAGCGCACCCCCGGCCTGTTTGACCAGTTTTGGAATTTCATCCCGACGGCCCCGAAAATCCGGGCAAACAGCTTTCGAGGAATCCTCGCCGACATCGTCGGCATTTTCCGGGAGCTGAGTCAGGTAGGAAGACGGCAGATCAGGCGCCTGACGCTGACATTCTTCCAACAGGTTCCAATCGAAACTGTGCAAAACAGCCCGCGATGCCAAGCCTATGGTACGAAGCTCCTGCAGCACACGTTTTACGAATTTCCGCCGGTAAGATGAATCGTGGGCCAAATCCGGGTCAGATTTCAGTTCCAGCATAAGATTGGCATCACCGTATCTCGGTTCACCAACAAGTTTCAGCAAGTCCGAAAGCGTGGGAACGCGAATGCCGTCCAGTTGGGCCTGATCAGGGAACCGACGACCATAAGCCGATTGCCCGTTCAACCGTCCGACGTCGAATTGCTGGATCTGCTCGACAGTCAGCGAAGAAACCTTTGGCTCTACTCCTACCAAGAAACGGCCACTGGCGTCCCTAAAAGTCGGCGCGTGAAGCCGGTGGTTATGTGTGATGACGGGGACATCGTCAGCCGTAAGAACGACATCAAACTCAAGAAGCGGGACGCCAATGGAAAGTGTGAAGTCAAAACCGATCATGCTGTTTTCAGGCAAAACGCCCCGCGCACCCCGATGACCTACGACCCGGATCAAATCCTTGCCGCCGCGAAATGCTTCGACCTGAGGGAACACCATTAGTTTTCCAGTCTTTTGCCCGTTGCGTGGTCAAACAAATGCATATTCTCTGGTGCAACCGAGAACCGCATATTCGGATGACGACCCTCGATCGGGTGAACACCCGGAAGGCTGATCGTGATCGTGTTGCCAGAACCCGTAAGGTGGCCGTGCAACAGCGTATTTGCTCCAAGCGGTTCCGCCATTTGAATCGCAGCTTCCAGCGGACCGCTTTCATCCAGCAGCAGGTGCTCTGGCCTTATGCCCAGCTTAATGGCGGCATCTGAACCTGCAGACGGGCCAACCGCGATGTCGCCGATTCGGATTGTCCCGTTTTCGCGCCGCGCTTCAAAAATATTCATCGCCGGGCTGCCGATGAATTGCGCCGCGAACAGCGTCTTAGGGGTCTCGTAGACCTCCAGCGGCGTTCCAATTTGCTCGGCGATGCCTCCATTCATTACGATCATTCTGTCCGCCATTGTCATGGCTTCGACCTGGTCATGTGTAACGTAAAGTGAGGTAATACCGAGTTTTTCCTGAAGTTCGCGGATTTCAAGACGCATCTGAACGCGAAGCTTGGCGTCAAGGTTCGAGAGCGGCTCATCAAACAGGAAAACCGCTGGCTCGCGGACGATGGCCCGCCCCATCGCCACCCTCTGACGCTGTCCGCCTGACAACTGTCTGGGCTTACGGTCCAGCAAGGGTTCCAACTGCAGCAGCTTTGCGGCGTCAGTCACTTTTTTATCGATCTGATCTTTGGGCAACCCGGCAATTTTCAGGCCATACCCCATGTTCTGACGCACCGACATATGCGGATAGAGCGCATAATTCTGGAACACCATGGCGATGTCCCGGTCCATAGGCTCTTTGTCGTTGGCCCGTTCATCACCGATCCGGATTTCCCCTGACGTGACAGTTTCCAGCCCCGCCACCATCCGCAACAGCGTGGATTTACCACAGCCAGAGGGGCCGACGATCACAATGAACTCACCATCGGCGATATCGACATCAATACCGTGGATCACATCCGTCGGGCCAAAGCTCTTCTTGACATTCTCTAGGGATACTGTTGCCATTTCTTACTTCTCGCTATCGACAAGGCCGCGGACAAAGAGCTTTTGCATCGACACCACCACGATGACCGGCGGGATCATCGCCAGAATGGACGTCGCCATGATGACTGGCCATTCGGCCACATCATCGCCGGACGGGAACATCTGCTTGATGCCCATCACGATGGTATTCATCTCTGGATCAGTCGTGATCAGCAGCGGCCACAGGTATTGGTTCCAGCCATAGATAAACAGGATCACGAACAGCGCCGCGATGTTGGTCCGGCTCATCGGAACAACGATATCAATGAAGAACCGCATCGGGCGGGCCCCATCTACGCGGGCTGCTTCGGCAAGTTCATCTGGAATCGTCAGAAAGAACTGGCGGAACAGGAAGGTTGCTGTCGCCGAGGCGATCAGGGGGAAGATCAACCCATAGTAGCTGTTGAGCATGCCGAACCCGGCGACAACTTCAAACGTCGGAACAATACGGACTTCGACCGGAAGCATAAGCGTCAGGAAAATCAGCCAAAAGAAAGTCGTCCGTCCGGGAAAGCGGAAATATACAATCGCAAATGCAGAGAGCAGTGAAATCACGATTTTGCCCACTGCGATCCCAATGGCCATCACGAGGCTGTTGAACAGCATCGTCGCAACCGGGACATTCACGCCGGAAAACAGCGCGGCCTTGTAGTTCTCCCAGAACTGATCACCCGGCACCAACGGCATGGGCGGTGACACGATCTCAGGCTGGGTGACAGTAGAGGCGACAAATGCCAGCCAGATCGGGAAGAAGATGATCAAGACGCCAAGGATCATCAAGGCATGAGTCAACCAGATCCCCATACCGCGTTTTTCGACCATTCCGTGTTGCTGGGCTGCCATCAGTAATGCACCCTTTTTTCCACGTATTTGAACTGGATGACGGTCAGCAGGCCAACGACGATCAGCAGAATGACAGATTGTGCTGAAGACGAACCAAGATCCTGTCCGACGAACCCGTCTGAGAAGACTTTGTAGACCAGAATAGTCGTCGACTGCTGTGGTCCGCCGCCAGTGATTGTGTGAATGACACCGAATGTTTCAAAGAAGGCATAAACGACATTCACCACCAGCAGGAAGAACGCCGTCGGCGAAAGCAACGGCAAAACGATCGTGAAGAACCGGCGCCAGAAGCGCGCACCGTCAATTGCTGCAGCCTCGATCACCGACCTTGGGACCGATTGCAGTGCCGCGAAAAAGAACAGGAAGT
The DNA here is from genome assembly GCF_056531785.1 of Ruegeria sp. K7. Lineage (NCBI taxonomy): Bacteria > Pseudomonadati > Pseudomonadota > Alphaproteobacteria > Rhodobacterales > Roseobacteraceae > Ruegeria > Ruegeria sp. K7. Next base: position 13,605 of record NZ_JBQFMJ010000007.1, on the reverse strand, counting down.
TATAGCTTATGCGCCCCCAGGCAGAGGCGACGACCACAAGCCCCATAGCCTCGGTGCCATTCAGAACGTGGTTCCAGTCATAACCAAGCTGGCCGAGGTACCACGATACGACACCTACGCGCGTGTTGAACATAAACAGCCACAGTACACCTGCCACCGCAGGCGCGACCGCATAGGGCCAGATCAGCAGCGTCCGATAGACACCCGATCCCTTGATCAGGCGGTCCGCGATGACCGCCAGAAACAAGGCCGGGATCATCGAACACAGCGTGACGAGCGTCGAAAACACTGCTGTTGTCACGAAAGAGGCGCGGTAGAACTTATCGCTCAGCAGGAATTCAAAATTGCCGAGCCCCACGAACTGGGACGACAGCCCAAACGGATCAGGTATGAACAGAGATTGCCAAACGGCCTGACCGGCAGGGTAGAAAAAGAATACAGCGGAAATGATGACCTGAGGGGCGATCAGCGCCAATGGCAACAGCCAGCCGCGAAAGGTGACGCGTTTTTCCATCCTGATGGTCCACCGAAGAAAGAGAATGCGGGCTCTGTAGAGCCCGCATCGGATTGTTGTTTATTGATTGGCGGATTCGAACCGGCGCAGTAGCGCGTCACCGCGTTCTTTTGCGCTATCCATCGCTTCCTGAGCGGACTTTTCACCGGACCAGACGGCCTCAAGCTCTTCGTCGATGATGCCGCGAATCTGGTCGAACGATCCCAGACGCAAACCTTTCGAATTTGCGGTCGGCTCCTTCGCAGTCATCTGGATCACCGCGATGTCGGTCCCCGGGTTTTCATCATAGAAACCCGCAGCGCGGGTGGCTTCGCCAGCTTCAGCCGTGATCGGAAGATAGCCGGTGTTCTGGTGCCAGGCGGCCTGCACGTCGGACGACGACAAGAAGCTCAGGAATTCGCCGACGCCCTTGTATTCTTCAGGGTCATGACCTTCCATCACCCAAAGCGATGCGCCGCCGATAATGGTGTTCTGCGGCTCGCTCGTGACAGCTTCCCAATAGGGCAGCGGGCGCACATCGAAATCGAACTCAGCCTCTGCCTTTATGCCAGCGTAACCGGCCGAGCTTTCCGTGAACAACGCGCATTCGCCAGCCCGGAAGTTTGCCCCACCTTCGTTCCTGCGCCCGGTGTAGATGAACTTGCCATCCTTGGCCCAGTCACCCATTGCCGTCAGGTGTGCGACCTGCGCCGGACCGTTCAGCATCAGCTCGGTATCCAGACCGGCAAAACCGTTGTCCTTCGAGGCGAACGGAACGTCGTGATAAGCCGACAGGTTCTCAAGATGGATCCAGCTTTGCCATGCAGTCACCAGCGGGCAGTCTTCACCACCAGCCTTGAGTTGCTCGAGAACGTCGCCAACTTTTTCCCAGGTGGACAGATCCGTATCCGGGTCGACGCCGGCCGCTTCCATGGCGTCGCGATTGACCCACAGAACCGGCGTGGAAGAGTTGAAGGGCAACGACAGCATGTCACCGTCAGTTGTCGTGTAATATCCTTTGACCGCGCCAATATATGCGTCGGGATCGAAGGAAGCGCCGCTTTCAGCCATAACTTCATAGACAGGTTTGATTGCACCTTCGGCCGACATCATCGTTGCCGTGCCCACTTCAAACACCATCAGGATATGCGGCTGTTCACCGGCACGGAATGCGGCGATCCCCGCATTCAAGGTTTCCGAGTAGTTGCCCTTGTGGCTTTCGACAACGACAAACTCATCCTGGCTGGCGTTGAACTCCTCGACCTGCGCTTTCACAAGTTCACCCAGTCGACCGGTGAAGGCATGCCAGAACTGAACTTCGGTTTGCGACATTGCCGCCACCGGGGACAAGGCAGTTGTTAAGGCAAGAGCGCCTAGCAGATTCTTATTCATGATTCCTCCCATGCATCAGGTTCGATGCTTCGTTGAATACCGACCGCTACGCGTAAACGGCACACATGACGATTTCACGACGTTAGCGTTACAGAAATATAATTCAAGCTTTATCTACTGGATAAAAAAATAACACAATGTTATGCACAAAGGCAGCAGACTAGGATCGGAAATGAGTCAAATTCTGAGAGTCCGGCAAATGGAAGCCCTTATGGCAGTGACCACCAATGGCTCTGTCACAGCGGCCGCAAACGATTTAGGGGTAAGCCAGCCTGCTGTCAGCAGATTGCTGTCGGATCTTGAAAAGTCACTTGGGTTCCAGCTTTTTGATCGCCGGGAAGGTAGATTGGTGCCAACACAGGAGGTTCGTTACCTCTTGCCCAGCGTCGAACGTGTTCTCGAGCTTATGAGGCAAATCTCGGATGTCAGTCAGGACATCACAAAACGCAAAGCAGGGCACATCCGAGTCGCTTGCCTGCCCGGATTTGCCACCAGCCACCTACCCGATGTCGTCTCCAGATTTCTGGAAAATCGGCCTGGTGTCACCCTGACAATCGAACCAGACAGACCAGAACGCATTCTCGAATGGATGATCGGCGAGCAGTATGATTTCGGAATCACAGACAGCTTTAATGGTCACCCGGCGGTCGAAAGCACAAATATCGACGTCCGGACAGTTTGCGTATTCCCGACCGGACATGACCTGGAAAACCTCTCCGAAGTTACGCCTGCGGACCTTGAAGATAGCAAAATCATCCACACGCGACGCGACAGCGACTTTTTCGGTCGGCTTTCGAAAGCGTTTCAAAATGCCAATGTCGAATTGAGTTCCCATATTGAAGTCAGGCAGTTCACGGCGGCCTGCGAGTTGGCCGTCAAAGGCGTTGGCGTATCTGTCGTGAGTGAACTTGACGCCGTCCAATACACATCTCGGGGCTTAAGCTATCGGCCATTCAAACCACTGTTGCCGCACACCCTTTCGCTGGTGCGCCCGATTTTAAAGCAACCGTCACTGGTGACTTTGGAATTCATCGAACAGTTTAGGGAAAGCCTAGACCCGTATAAGGCAGAGAAGGTCAGTCGATGAGCACAGAGGTATGAAAACGAAGTTGGACTGACAGCAAACTCTGCGCTCACCAATTGCCTAAGGTCCGCACTCTATCCTCGTGACCTGATCCTGAACCCCGCGGTTTCCTCCTTACGAAGTTTGTCAACGCAGGCCGCCATCGGCGCCCAACGGCAAACTTGTACCTCTGCCCGCAGCGAAAAACCTTCAGAAAAATGTCATTTTCTGCATTTGCGAAAAAGCCAAAGCGCAATTATAGAAGCATACCGTCATATTGTATTAAGCCGTCTTAGCGCCACCTCAAGGCCAGCGCGAACTTAACATGCCTGAAGCAGTGTTGCCCTCGTCTGACTTACTTTCACCGAACCGAGGTTTGAATGCCGGCGCCTCAAGACTGCGCCCCGTCGTATTGGCCGCGGCAACCACGGTTCTGGGTGTCATACCGCAGCTGCCGGACGTGTTTTGGGTGGGTCTTGCTGTCACGATCATGGGCGGATTGACGGTGGGCACGATGCTCACAATGATCCTCGTCCCGGTTTTGTTCGCCACGCTGAATGGTATCCGACAATCACCGCGGGCCGTTTGACATGGCCTTTCGAACCGCAGTCGGATCAGTTTCTTCCGAGCGAGATAGATATTTGCGAGATTGATTTAGCGTTTGGGAGGATAAGGTGGACAATACCATACTGTATTTCTTGGTGGGAATATTCGTAGTTGGCCTGCTTTCGATGGGATATTTTGCCAAGGGCAGCGGAGCACCTTGGGTAATCGCAATACTGGTCGGCGTATTGCTTGCAATGGTTGCATTCTTTGGAGGCTACTTTGGTGAAGCACCAAAGTGAAACTTGAAGGGATGAGTTTTGCCGAGACATCATGCACGCCGTCTTCGTTTGGATACTGAAGACGTCTATTTTCACTCGGTTGGTGCAATCTTGGTTTGAATGACGAACCGCGTCAGGGGATCAGGTTCTTCATTTTCCAATACTGCCTTAAGTTGGCGATCCAAACGGTTTTCCTGCCAGTCACGCGCCGCAATCGCGATGTTCAATGCCAACGCGCTGTCGTCGGTCAGGGCTCTGGAAAAAACGTCGATGATCGGATCTCTGAGGTTCGGAGACGCCGTGCCAGCGTCAGTCAACGCGCGTACCAGGCTCTGCCTGTCTTGCAATTTCCGTCCTGACTTTTGAAGCGCATTGTCGATGGTTTGCACCGCAACCGATCCGTCCACCTCCAAACCGGCCAGAGCCCAATCGTAAAGGTAACCGCTGCGGCTGCTTACGGCGCGCGGGTAACGTGCCCGTACGATCCCGACCGCCTCCGCATCGTCCTTTTGCAAACCTAAGAGACGAATAGCAATCGGAACAAAGCTTATGCGGTTGATGTTACGAAGCTCCTCCATCAACTGGCTGGTTTGAACCTTTGGGCGTAGGGCTTGAACCGCTGGATACGGCGCGCGATCCAGTTCGATCAACGCCGTGTCACGCAGGACGGGATCCGCAGAGTTTAGATACCCGCCGAAGAACTCAACACGCTCCGCAACGTTTTTGCTGCCGAAAGACCAGTGTTTTGCCGCGTCCTCGAGACTTGCCAGAAACTGTTCCCGGTCCGGGTTCAGAGTGAATATCCTTTTCCAACTGCGCGAGAAACCGCGCCCGGCCGCGTCCTTGTCCACCGCTCCATAGGTAAAGAGAATGCTCTTGTCCGGGTAATTGCGAAATGTTGCCCGGGTGGCGCTGTCGACGAGAAACGGAATCTCAGGCAATCCTGCAAGATCCTCAGATGTGCCTTTGATCAGCTTTTTCGGAGCAAATCTGAATGGGTTGTCCTGTGCAGGTCCGGCCAGAACAATGATTTCGGCCGAAATCAGATGATCAGCAAGTGATGCGTCCGGCAGTGTTATGCACACCGTGCATGCGCTTGTAAGGCGGGGTTGAGATACAGTGGCAATCAATACAGCAACGACCAATAGGGGGATGCCAATGGAACGCGCAAAGCGGTCCTGAAAGGCGCGCGGGCTACTAAAACTGAACATTCAACACACCCTTTCAAATTCGAACGGTAAACGCGACAGACCCTCCTTTGACTGTCTGTTAATTGATCACTTCCAGCCTGCCGTCCGCACCGAACAATATGATGACTGACTTTTGCTCAGAAGGCTTGCGCTAGTATAGTCTGCCACACGCGCAATGAGACAACTCATTGCTGAACATCTTCCTGTCCGGCGGGACTGACCCAGCCCTGCTTTCGCAGTTCATGCAACACGGCTTCGGCGTTTTTGTCGTCTCTATGAATACTTTTCAGCATCGCACCAATTGGTGCGCTTGGCCAGGCGCGCTCAAGCTCTGCCAACTTTGCCTGAGCAGCTTGATCGCGTCCCATCGCTGACAAGGCAGCCGTGACATAAGCCAGCGAAGGTGCGCTCAGCGGATCCCCAAGTTGCTTTGCCTCTTCAAAGCGCTGAACCGTTTTTTCATACTCACCCAGATGAAAGTAGGTCGCGCCTGAAATGTTGCGATTGGCAAACCTTTGGTTGCTGGAATTCATAAGGGAAAGCCGGTCAGCTGTCGCGATTGCTTCCTTAAACTCGCCCGAAAACAAAGCGACAGCCCCAGAAAAGTCGAGGACTGCGCCATCATTCGGGTCAAGTTGTGAAGCGCGCCTGCCGAGCTGTAACGCAGCATCGTAATCGCGATTGGCGAAATAGGCCCAGCTTTTGGCGGACTGGCTCCAGGCTTGGTCTGGCGCAAGGCTAACGGCCTGGTTTGCCAATTTCATGGCTGCATCGGCATATTCCGCTTTTGCGTCTGATGGAGGAGAAATCACTGAAAGCGACGCTAATGCCTGTGCTGCACCCGCGTAGCCACCGAAGTAATCAGGGTCCATCTCAATCACGCCTTCAAACACAGAAAGAACCAGTAACTGGCGCTGCCGGTCGAAGATCGGAAAAATCATTGTCCGTGCTTGTTGCGCCAGATTGAAGGCTTGCAATGCGGCCGGGGATTTTTCGTAAATTGCGGCGCGCTGTAAATACGCGTTCGTGTCCGTCACAGGTGGGTTGCTTAAGTCTGCCGAAGCCGAGTCGTTTCTGTCCGGAACAAGACTGACTGCGATCAATGCGCCAACAACAGCCCCAAAAGCGAACGCGCCGATGGGAAGGCCAATACGTTTGGCGTCAGTCGAAGGTGATGCCGAACTCACTCTGGTGGCCGCTTCGAAACGTGGTCTGTACCCGCCGCTGTCGATATGCAGGCGTACCGGGTCTTCTTTTCCAATGCCCTCGTAATGCAGTTCCAAAAATTGACGAAGCCGTCTGGCGTCCACGCGAACAACGTTTTCCGGATCGGTCCCTTCTGAGGTGTCGCGGCCATAGACGTCTTGCGCTATTGTTTTCCCACGAATTTTTTCGCCTCGTCCGGCGAGTTCTTCGTCAACAATGTAGGTCAAAAAGGCCTGAAGTCTTTCGGACCCATCCATGTGCGCGTCCGCAAGCAATCTGCTTAGGGCGGCACGCTTGTCATTATCCGGGATTTCTTCGGAACGCCTTACCATATTCTTATTCTTGCAATTATCGGAACGTGAGTCACGCCAATAGTCACCGTGAGTCACTTACATTCGTAGTCACTAAGTGTCAGTTTGATAAGCATAACAGCGGGATGATGTGCGCCTTTGCGCTACGCCCGCCTACCTCGCTGCTAAGCGATTGGAGGACGGTATATGGCCTATCATTCGAACTACAGAAGATTGAGTAAGCATTTCGCAATTGGTGTGCTTTTCGGCGCCTGGGCCGTTTCTCCGCAAGCGTTTACGGAAGCACTAATTGGTGTTGTTACACCTTCGGCGGCATATGCGCAGGAAACGGAAGAGGTTTCTCCGACGATGGTGCGTGACCGTCCGCGGGATGTGTACTATCCAAACACCGAAGACCTGGCCGAAGATGAGATGCGGGTCATCGCGTGCGGGACCGGAATGCCCACAACACGGGCCGCGCAGGCTGCCGCGTGTTTCCTTGTGGAATTGGGCAACGGGGACAAGTTCCTGTTCGATATTGGCTCGGGTTCGGCCGAGCGGATTTCGTCTCTGCAGATTCCGTACAATTACCTGAACAAAGTCTTCATCGGGCATCTGCACACCGACCATTTCGGAGCACTGCACGATCTGTTCATAGGCGGAGCGCTGATGGGGCGAAATGTGCCGTTGCGCGTCTGGGGTCCGAGCGGGCCAGCCGAGGAACTTGGCACGGCCTATGCGTTGGATCATATGCAGAAGATGCTGACCTGGGATCTGGCCGGTCGCGCTGGTAACATTGATTTTCGTGGGTATTCGATGGAAGTTAACGAATTCGACTACCAGTTGGAAAACGAGGTTATCTACGACGAGAATGGAGTCCAGATACGCACTTTCCCGGCCATTCACTCGATCGACGGTGCAGTCAGTTACGCGCTCGAATGGAACGGCCTGAAATTCGTATTCAGCTCGGACACCTATCCCAACACATGGTTCAAGGAATACGCAAAGAATGCCGATCTAGCGATCCACGAGTGTTTCATTGCGGTGCCAGAACTCGTCGCCAAGATGAAATTTACGCCCGAGTCGGCTTTGTTAGTCGGGACACAAGTTCACACCGCGCCCGAGGCGTTCGGCAAAGTGATGAGCGATATCCAGCCTCGCATGGCTGTCGCGTACCACTTCTTTAACGACTTCGACACGGCTAATGGCGTGTATGAGAGAATTCGATCCACGTATGACGGCCCCCTGAGCATGGCGGATGATTTCATGGTCTGGAATGTGACTAAAGACGACATCACCGTTCGAATGGCGGCCACTGAAGAACGCACATGGTCGCCGCCGCTTGCCGCTCCAGCGATCGCGCCGGACCCGGCAGACAAAACAGCTTATGCCGAGCAGGTGGGCTTGGCCCCGGAGGTTATGGAATTTTCCGATTTCACAAAGGGTGGTTTTGATGATGTCGACGACGTCTTGAGACCCATTTACGAAGAAGCTTCGGAAGCCTTGGGGCAGGAGTTCCCGTATCCCGGCGACAACTAACAAACTGAATAACCGGCGCGTGCTGAGCAGCACGTGCCGGTTTTTTTGAAAATTGTCAGGGGCGTTGCGATGCGAAGTATCACGAATAAATTGATCTTGACTGTCGGGCTGATCGTAGGTTTTGCGGAAACCGCAAGCGCTCAGTCCCTTGCCAGATCAGAGAATGATGAAGGTGGTTGGCGGCACTCGATCACGCCCTATCTGTTCCTTCCTCTCAGCACCACGGGCACCTCAACCATTGATGGCACAAGCGTCGATCTGGACCTGAGCCTGAGTGAGGTTCTGGATGTGCTGCAAGGGGCCGCTTCGGTGCGCTATGAAGGCTGGAACGGAGATTTCGGGATCATCTCCGAGGTCTACTATGTGAGGCTTGGCGGCGACGGCACCCTGCCCGGCGGAAGCGTGGGTGTCGATGTTGATGTCCGGCAAACCTTCGCCAATGTTCAGGGTGCTTACCGATTTGCGAACGGGGTCAATGCCTCTGGCAGGCGCTACGCGGCAGACGCCGCAATCGGTGTTCAGTGGAACCGGTTAAAGCAAGAGATCGACATTTCCGGCCTTGGCCCGGGCATGACGCTGGGCGGAACCGAAGACTGGTTCGAGCCAATGATCGCGCTTCGCTATGCGGTGGAAATCAACGAAAAATGGAGCTTTGCCAGCCGCGCCGAACTAAGCGGATTTGGTGTGAATGGTGATGACCTGCAATATCTGCTTCTTGCAGGCTTCGACTGGAAAGGTTGGGAGAACACGTCCTTGCGGTTTGGCTATCAATTCTACGGAATTGACTATTCCACAAACCGTTCGGGTGGGGAGTTTGCCTATGACGTGGATCAGAATGGCATTTATGCTGCCGTCGCGTTTCATTTCTAAGTCTGGCGCTGCTTGCACCATTGGGGTCTTTTTGAGCTCGATGATCGCGGGCCTTATGTTCGGCGCATACCAGTCGGTTGCTGATCTTGTTTCACCCTACGGCGGCGAAACCGCGCCAAACTTCGTCGAGCTTTCGGTAGAGCCCGACCATGTGCGGGTCATCCTTGAGATAGATTTGAGTGACTATCCGATATTTGTCGTTCCAGATGACGGCTCGGGGTTGTCTTTGGCCGAGCGGACGGGGCAAAACCTTCAGATTTGGGCGGACGGAGAAGATCTGACCAGCTCAACAAATACGATCGATGTGCGACCCAGGACACCCCGGCAAACAGCAGCCAGCGCGCAATATCGACCGCGACCGCGTAGTGACAACGTCGTCTACGTGGATATGGAATATCCGTTTCATGGCAAGCCCGAACGGATCAGGTTTATCCCTCCGCTAAGTGCTGACGGTATTCCTTTGGCTTCTATTGGCGTGGTGGCCGAACATATGGGCGTTCCGGTTACAGACTATCGCTATCTTTCGCAGCCCGAGACGATGATCCCGGATTGGAGTGACCCGTGGTTCACCACATTTGAAAACCCCAATCTGACCCGTCACCACAAATCCCCGATGATGTCGTTTCTGGCCATGGAACCGCGGGTCGTCCGGCACGAGATCATCTTGCGTTTGAAAGACTTCGAAGGTTGGGCAGATCTGAACCTTGGAAACACAGAACGACTGACGGCGGATCAGGTCGCGGGCATTAAGTCTGAGGTTTCGCAGTTTTTTGCGAACAGAAACCCGATCGCCATCGATGGCAAGCAAGTGAACCCTGATACTGTGCAGGTCTCACGTATCCAGATTGGGGCCGAAGGTTTGCGCGTCCTTCCGGATGAGGCGGAAGCCAACCGAAATACGATGCTGCTGGGCGTTGTGCTGTCCTACCCGGTCATGACATTACCCAATCGTGTTGATGTGGCGTGGGAATTGTTCCCGGACAATCTGGACGTCATACCAATCACCCTCACCGATCCGGCCGGGGCGGTACCATCACAGATTTACGCGTCCGATCCTGTTGTTAGTTGGAATAACCACCTGACGACCTGGGCAGACCCGAAAACGAGCGCTGTAGTTGTCAAAACTGCGAGCCTGACACAGGTGCCGTTGTTTGCCATTGGCCTGGGTCTGCTGGGTATCATTTGTGCTTGGGTTTCGTCTAAACGTACCGGGGGCCAGCGCTTAATTTTGATCAGCCTGACCGGTGCATTCGGGGCCGCCGCAATTGTCGCCTACCCCGTAAAAAGCCCGATGCCCTTCGCGATGACGACGGAACCGGATGAGATCGCCACGCATCAGGTTGTGGAAGGACTGCTGAGCAACATTGGCACTGCGATGCTTGAGACGCAAAGTGACAAGACTGCGGCAGCGCTTGAGCCATTCGTTGAGGCGGGCAATCGCGATGACGTACAAGCCGAGATGAAGCGAGGTTTGTCGGTTACGTTACCATCCGGCGCACTGGCGCGCGTAGAGGAAATTGTTGATTTGAACGTCGAAAGCTTTGCGGTCGGTGATGCAAGGAACCGACACCAGGCGCTCGCCAATTGGACAGCCCGTGTCAGCGGCGGCCATTGGGGGCATTTTCACAGGCAGGCGGTCCTTTATCGCGGAGTGCTCGACGTCTCGCGGCATGGCAACCAATGGATGCTTGATGGGTTGACAATAATCAGTGCAAAGGCAGGGGGTTAACATAGTGAAACCTGTGCGGCTGTTCATTTTTGCGTTGCTGTCAGCCTTGATCTCATTGTGTGCAGAAAGCGCCAAGGCGCATTTCAATCTGAACCAGAATGTCCGTATTCATCATGTTGCCCACTCGGAAGATGGTCTTGATGTCTACGTGCGCTTGCCGATGCCATATCTGGTCGCGGAACTCGTCGGACCGACAGGCGCCGATAGGCTGCCCGCTCCGGCACCTTATACATACAATCAGATCGAAGACGGCGTGCTGATGCATTACGTGGATCAGGCCGCCTTGCGTCGTGACTCAAGCGGTTTGGCCCGTATCGCTGCCGACAGCCTGTTGTTGTCAATCGAAGGTCAGCAACAAAAGGCAAATGTCGTTTCTATCAGGTTGCACCCGCTGGGGCAGGAGCCCGGATTTGCTACGCTGGATGAAGCCCGGGCTGCACTTGCACCCGGCGATGTTTTCCCCACGACCGACGAGACGTATGTGGGTGCCGTGATGGTGGACGTGCATCTGCGCTTCAATACAGGACAAGTGGGAACCTACAGTCTGTCCTATGCCTCTGATCCGGGACTTGAGGGACAGAAAGACACCGCGAACCTGATCCTCGACTACAACAGGCAGGAGGTTCGGACTTACCGTGCCAGGGGCCTGATGCATAACCCGGTCGAGGTATCGGGATCAGCGACCTCAGCGGCTTCGACTTTCTTTGTCGAAGGTATTCGGCACATTCTGGAAGGGCCCGATCACGTGCTATTCGTGCTTTGCATGATCATCGGGGCTCTGAATCTTCATAGCCTGCTGGCGCGCGTCACGGGGTTTACCCTCGGCCATACAGTAACGCTGATCCTTGGCTTTTTTGGTTTCGCACCCAGTGGCGCATGGTTCATCCCAACTGTTGAATTGGCGATTGCGCTTTCCATAATTTACGCTGCCATGATGGCGGTCTGGCCACCGGAAAAGGGACACGGTGACCTGAAGGCCTTTGCAATCACGACAGGGATCGGTTTGTTGCACGGATTTGGGTTTTCCTTCATGCTGCACCAGATCCTGCGCGTCGACGCACCGAACGTTTGGCACAGCTTGCTGGCCTTCAATGTTGGTGTGGAGGCCGGGCAAGTTATGATCGTTCTATTGGTCTGGCCGCTGGTGCTGTTTCTGCGCAAACAGCCGGGGCGGATCTGGGTTGGCTCCCGCGCCGCCGTCGCGGCATGTGCAAGTCTGGTCGCGATGGTTTGGGTGGTCGAACGGGCAGAGGCGTTACTCTGACTCCGGCTCTGTTTGGGCGACTTAAAATATCGAAACGTGGAAAAAAAGCGGCTTTGTAACTTTAGTTCCATTTAGCGAGTTTCGACTAAGTAACAACTTTGTCCGTAACGCGGAGTTTAGCAACTCGTAGGTGCAGTGTAATCCCTGCGCACAAAGCCGTCTTTCGCCGCGCGTCGACAGCTTTAGAGATCCGAAAACTCTGTTCACGTTGACGGCTCGCAATTGATTGCGAGCACGGATCGTGCCAGCTTCGCAGTTGAGATCTCTTACTGCTCGCCAGGAGCCGACGTGGAAAGCACTTCCCCTACAAAAAGCCAGTTGAACGCCGCAGTTTTTGCAGGATGCATGGTTGCCTTTCTTGGCTTCGGGTTCTCCGCGACATTTGGTGTGTTCTTGGCACCTATGTCTTCCGAACTTGGGTGGGGTCGCGAAGTTTTTTCGTTGTCGGTTGCTGTTCAGGCTTTGATGTGGGGGATCGCTCAACCTGTCGCAGGCGCTTTTGCAGATCGCTATGGAACAGCGCGCGTAATTGGTTTCGGAGCTGTTTTCGCTGGGATCGGTTTCCTTTTGAGGGGCCTCGTTACTGATCCGATTCCGTTTATCCTTACGGGTGTCCTTGTCGGGATTGGAACGGGCGCGGCATCCTTTCCGATTGTCATCGGGGCACTGGGAAAAGTCGTAACACCAGAGCGGCGGAGCTTCATTCTTGGTCTGGGCACCGCCGCTGCCTCTCTGGGGATGTTCGTGGCCGCGCCATCAGCCACCGCCATGATTGGCGGGGTCGGATGGCAAACCGCGCTGATTTTGATCGCTTTCAGCTTTGCACTGATCCTGCCATTTCTCGTTTTCATTTCTCGCGTCTCCGTTCCCAGCGCCGCCGGCAGCAGTGCAGGCGATTTTGGAACCGCCATATCAATGGCCTTTTCCGAACGCAGTTATATTTGTCTTTTTTTCGGGTTCTTTGTTTGCGGATTTCACGTGGCTTTTATTCAAACGCACTTGCCAGCCTATGTCGTGGATCTCGGCCTTGCGTCTTGGGTTGGTGCGTGGTCGCTGGCACTTATTGGATTGTTCAATATCGCCGGGTCGTTTCTCTCGGGCTGGTCTGGCCAAGTATATTCAAAGAAGAAGGTCCTCAGCGGTATTTATTTTGCGCGATCCCTGGTCATCACCCTTTTCGTTCTGTTTCCAATTAGCGAGACAAGCGTTCTGGTCTTTTCTGCTCTGATGGGCCTGCTCTGGTTGTCTACAGTTCCGCTGACCATGGGGCTGGTCGCACAAACACAAGGGTTGAAATTTTTGTCAACGTTGGCTGGTCTTGTTTTCCTGAGCCACCAGACCGGCAGCTTCGTGGGGGCGTGGCTCGGTGGCCGCATTTATGACCTCAACCAGGACTACACGCCAATGTGGTGGTCGGCAGTCGCGCTTGGCTTGCTAGCAGGGCTCATTCATCTTCCAATACGGGAAGAACCCGGACCGCTGGCGAGAGTTGAAGCGTCATAGAACACTATCAAACCGTAAGTGGATGACCGTTATTGGATCAAAGCGGGCGGTCAAAAGCCAAAGTATGAAACGAATGCTGGCTAAGCGGAGGCAGCCGTCTTCCGCTGTATCGCCGTGATAGGTTCAGGACAATCAATTGGTGCTAGCCGCAAACCCGCGAGACACGATCTCAGGGAAGCAGGCTGACAATTTATCTGCTTCATTGAACGCGAAACTGAGTACGCAATTCGCACGAACCGAAG